>JAFSSR010000222.1 GCA_017450885.1 Clostridia bacterium
GAGCTCCAGACCCAGATCGCCGGCTGGTATGCCGACGGTACCGAAGTCGTATTCGCATGCGGCGGTTCCATGTTCCAGTCCGTAAAGTCTGCGGCAGGCGAATATGAGAGCGCGAAGATCATCGGCGTTGACGTTGACCAGTCCGGCGAGTCCGAAAAGGTCATCACCTCCGCCGTTAAGGGCCTCTCCGTTTCCGTTGAGAGAGTCCTCGGTCAGTTCTACGACGGCAAGTGGGATGCCGAGCTTGCAAACAAGGCTCAGAACCTCGGCGCCGCTGAAGACTCCACCGGTCTTCCCACCGAGACCTGGCGTCTCGCCAACTGGACTGTTGACCAGTACAATGAACTCCTCGGCAAGATCAAGTCCGGAGAGATCACCCCTGTTGCTGACGTTCCCGAGGACGTTACCGCAGGCTGGACCAACGTGACCGTTACCGTAGAGAAATAATCTTTTCAAGAGGGGGATGGCGGCTTCGCCATCCCTTTTTGATATTAAACAGCAGACAATAATAATTGAAAAGTGAGAGATCCGTTATGAATAATGAAGCGGCGGCGCCGGTCGGCGCGACCGGCGAGGGAGGATCCCCCTACGTAATAGAAATGAGGAACATCACCAAGATGTTCCCCGGAATAATCGCCAACGACAACGTTACCCTTCAGTTAAGGCGCGGCGAGATCCACGCTCTGCTGGGCGAGAACGGCGCGGGCAAATCCACGCTGATGTCGGTGCTTTTCGGACTCTATCAGCCCGAAAAGGGCGAGATATACAAGGACGGAAAAAAGGTCACCATCAACGACCCGAACGACGCGAACGCTCTGGGCATCGGAATGGTGCATCAGCATTTCAAGCTGGTAGACGTTTTCACCGTTCTTGACAACATTATTCTCGGAGTCGAGCCTAACACGGCGGGCTTCCTGCGAAAGAAGGACGCGCGCAAGAAGGTTATGGAGCTTTCGAAGAACTACGGGCTGAACGTCGACCCGGACGCTCTTGTAGAGGATATCACCGTCGGTATGCAGCAGCGTACCGAGATACTCAAAATGCTCTACCGCGACAACGAGATACTGATTTTCGACGAACCGACGGCGGCCCTCACCCCGCAGGAGGTCACAGAGCTGATGCAGATAATCAAGGGGCTCGCGGCGGAAGGCAAGTCGATACTCTTTATTTCACACAAGCTAAACGAGATCATGGAGGTCGCCGACAGGTGTTCGGTCCTCCGCAAGGGCAAATATATAGGGACCGTCGACATCGCCTCTACCACCAAGGAGGAGCTCTCCAACATGATGGTGGGACGCGACGTAAAATTCAGCGTCGACAAGGAGGAGGCGAAGCCCGCCGAGACCGTCCTTGAGATCAAAAACCTGACGGTCAAGAGCCGCATCCACAAAAAGAACGCGGTCAGCAACGTTTCGCTGAAGGTCCGCGCGGGCGAGATAGTCTGTATCGCCGGCATCGACGGCAACGGTCAGACCGAGTTCGTCTCCGCGGTCTCCGGGCTGGAAAAGCCGGAGGCGGGCAGTCAGATCATCCTCTGCGGCGAGGACGTCACCAAAAAGAGTATACGCTACAAGAACACCCACGGCGTCAGCCACATCCCGGAGGATCGCCACAAGCACGGACTTGTGCTCGACTACACGCTCGAACAGAATTTGGTGCTCCAGCGGTATTTTGAGCCGGAGTTCCAGAAGCACGGTTTTATCCGTTTCGACGAGGTCCGGAAGTATTCCGAGGATCTTATAGAAAAATTCGACGTGCGTTCCGGTCAGGGGCCGGTCACCCCCGCGCGCACGATGTCGGGCGGCAACCAGCAAAAGGCGATAATCGCCCGTGAGCTCGACCGCAAGCACAAGCTGCTGATCGCATTCCAGCCGACTCGCGGACTTGACGTCGGAGCCATAGAGTTCATCCATGAGCAGATAGTCGCCACCCGCGACGCCGGCGCGGCGGTGCTGCTCGTCTCGCTGGAGCTCGAGGAGGTCATGAACCTCTCCGACCGCATCCTCGTCATGTACGAGGGCGAGATAACCGGTGAGCTCGATCCCAAGACGACCACCATACAGGAGCTCGGCCTCTATATGGCAGGAGCCAAACGCCAGAAGACCGGGGGAGGTGACAACGCATGAACGGAAAACCGGCTAAAACGAAAAAGAGCTTTTCCGAGTTTCTCCGCAGCGGCGGAGTCGGCTCGGTAGTCGCTTCCCTGATCTGTATACTGGGCGGTCTGCTCGTCGGATTTATCGTTCTCATCCTGCTCGCCGCCTTCGCCGAGGACATCCCGTTCTCGGAGGCGTTCAAGGGCATCGTGACGGTGCTCGGCGGTCCCTTCTCCGGAAGAGACAACGTCATGTTCCAGATGGGCAACATGATATTCCAGGCCGTCCCGCTCATCATGACCGGACTTTCGGTCGCCATCGCGTTCAAGACCGGACTCTTCAACATCGGAGCCCCCGGTCAGTACCTTATGGGCGCAATGGGGACCCTCATCGTGGCTCTCAGCATACCGACTACCGTCGTCCCCTCCTGGATAGTTTGGATACTCGCCCTATTGACGGGCGTGCTGCTCGGTGCGCTGTGGGGAGCCATCCCCGGCTTCTTCAAAGCCAAGTTCAACGTCAACGAGGTCATCGTCTGCATAATGACCAACTGGATCGCCGCCAACATAGTCTCCTGGGTCTTCAAATCGACCGGCGACAAGTTCATCAACATAGCGGAGACCAAGGTCAACTTTATCCGCAAGACGGTCACCAACGGCGTCCAGACCCCGACTCTCGGACTTGACGAGCTGTTCGGCGGCTCGTATATGGATATAAGCATATTCATAGCGATAGCTATAGCGATAGTCCTTTATATCGTCATCAACAAGACCACCTTCGGCTATGAGCTCAAGGCGTGCGGCTTCAACAAGAACGCCTCCAAGTACGCCGGAATGAACGAGAAGCGAAATATTATGCTCTCGATGGCGATAGCCGGCGCGCTCGCCGCCTGCGGCGCGGCGCTCTGGTGTCTCAACGGCAAGCAGGACTTCAAGTGGGACACCTACCAGACCCTTCCGAACGACGGATTTAACGGCATACCCGCCGCTCTGCTCGCCTCAAACAACCCGGTCGGAGTGATATTCTCGGCGGTATTCCTAAAGTACATATCGGTCGGAGGCTCCAACCTTGCCGCGCAGACCTCCTTCAACGAGTACGTTTCTCCGCTCATCATCGCGGTCATCATCTACTTCTCAGGCGCGTCCAAGCTCATTAAGGACCTGCTGGCAAAAAAGAGCACCGTCGTTCCGCCCAAGATCCCGGATCGCGTAGACTACTACAAGGTGGCCGCCGAGATCGCGGAGGACAAGGCGGAGGCCGCGGCGGAAGCCGAGGCAAAAGCGGAAAAGGCGGTAACGGAGGAAGCAAAAACAGCCGCGGTCGAAGCGGCGGCGGACCCGCCCGATCCGCCGGACGTCTTGCCCGGTGAAGAAACAGAGAAGGGAGGAACGGAAGAATGATATTTCTTATACAGAAGACGCTGATATTCACCATCCCGCTCCTCATAGTCGCACTCGCCGGAATGTACGCCGAGCGAAGCGGTATCATCAATATCGCCCTCGACGGTATCATGATCTTCGGATCGTTCGTCGGCGCGGTCGGCGCGTTCCTTCTCCGCAAGGTCCCCTTCTTTGTCGACCACAACCAGCTCACCTTCATCCTCGCTCTGCTTATCGCCGCGATATCGGGTGCGCTCTTCTCGCTGCTCCTCTCCTTCTCGGCGATCAAGCTCAAGGCGGATCAGACGATAGGCGGCACGGCGCTCAATATGCTGGCTCCCGCCATCGCCCTCTTCCTCATCAAGGTCTTCTTCAAGATGGACCGCCTCGAGATGACTCCCGCCGTCAACAGCGCGGGGCAGAACAAGGACTTCAGCTTCGTTATCCTCAATAACGATATGCCGGATGCGGGCAAGGTCTTCTTCGACAAAGCCTACCTCTCCACCTTCATCGCAATAGCCATCTATATTATTCTTTCGATATTCATCTACAAGACCAAGACGGGTCTGCGCCTGCGCGCCTGCGGCGAACATCCTCAGGCCGCCGCCAGCGTCGGTATCGACGTCAATAAGATGCGCTATCTCGGGACCACCATCTCCGGCGCGCTCGCCGGGTTCGGCGGATACGCTTACATCGCAACGGTCGCAAACGGCACCGCCGAGGGCACCGTCGCCGGAATGGGCTTCCTCGCTCTGGCGATAATGATATTCGGCAACTGGAAACCGCTCGGCATCGCGCTTGGCGCCCTGCTCTTCGGCTTCCTCAAATGCGTAAGCGTTATCTACCCTCAGCTCAGCGTCACCATCAACGGGGAAAAGGTCTTCTTCCTCAAAAACCTCAATCTCCCCATGTACTTCTACAACCTTATTCCCTACGTCACCGTGCTTATAGTCCTCGCGTTCACCTCCAAGCGCTCCAGAGCGCCCAAGGCGGAGGGCATCCCGTACGACAAGGGAATGAGATGATCCAAGGTCACTAATAATATTAAGTGGGGATTTTCGCAAACGCCTCTCCGCGAAATGTTAAAATAAGGAGTTAATTATGAAAAACAAGACAACGGGCAGGATCGTCAAGCTTGTGGTTTGCATCGCGGTCTTCGGACTCGCGCTGCTTATCGGCGTTCTGACCCACGCATTCGACTTCAGCAAGCTGAACTTCAATTTCAACTACAGAGCTCTGCTCAAGGTCGTCATCATGGCGGCAGCGGTTATCGCCGCCGAGACCGTGATCTCCCTCATACTCACCATCCCGAAGCCGAAAAATCACAGACTGCGTTCGGTATTCTCCATTCTCGCCAGCCTGTTGAAGTATATCGCTTTTATAGTCATCCTCTGCTGGGGACTCTCCATTCTCGGCGTCAACGTTTCGACCATCGTCGCAAGCGTAGGGATCATCGCCCTGGTCGTCGGCTTCTCGGCGGAGAGCCTTATCTCCGACGTGGTGACCGGAGCCTTCATGCTCTTTGAAAATCAGTATAACGTCGGCGATATCGTCGAGGTCGACGGCTTCCGCGGCGTCGTTACCAGCATCGGCATCCGCACCACCTGCATCACCGATCCCGGCGACAACGTAAAGATCGTCAACAACTCGGCGATGAAGAACATCCTCAACCGTTCGGACAAGCTCTCCCGCAGTATCAGCGAGATCGCCATACCCTACGCCACCGATCTCGAAAAGCTGGAGAGCGAGATCCCCGCGCTGATGGACAGGATCTATCAGACAAGGACGGACGTTTTCAAGGCTCCGCCGAGATATCTCGGCGTTCAGGCGCTCGCCGACAGCTCGGTGGTGCTCAAGTTCGTCGTCGACGTGGAGGAAAAGGACATCTATTCCGGAGCGCGTCTGCTCAACCGCGACCTGCTCCTCGGCTTCAGATCCCTCGGCGTCGAGTGCCCCTTCCCGCAGGTGGACGTTCACCCGGACAAATAATAGTGTTCGGGATCAGTTCAAGACGGGAGGTGAAACTCTTTGCGCCGATACGGATCGGACGAATATAATTTTGATCCGGCACTTGAAGACGGTACCGATGCCGAAAGGGTAAACGAGTATTCCGCGCCCGGGAAAGAGTTCAACGAGCCCCCGGTATTTCGGGAGACCGCCCCTGAATTCTACGGCGACGCCGTAATAAAACAGCGGGATAGGGAAGACGAGAAAAAGAAAAGCGGGTCCTCAAGACATGAGCTGCTTAAAAGGATGTTCCTTGTCCCCCTCGCCTCGGCTGTCGCAGTCGTATCCATCACGCTCGCGTCGGTCGGCTCCGACCCTCTTGGCAGCGACTTTTTGATGGGATCGGGATCGTCGTCCTCCGCGCCCGCCGACACCTCGTCCGCGGCGACGGATACGTCGGACGATACGACCGCGCCGGAC
>JAFSSR010000223.1 GCA_017450885.1 Clostridia bacterium
CCGCCCGCCGCCTTGAAGCGGTCTATCCCCCGGAGATTGCGCTCCGGGACCTTGCCGTCGCCGTCCAGCAGCGTACCGTCGAGATCGGTGACTATTATCAGTCCTTTTGCGTCTTTCATATCCTTGTCCCCTCTAATTTGGCAAGAATTCGGGTAAAATATTCCGGGAGCGGCGCCTCGAAGACCATATGCTCTCCGGTGGAAGGATGGTCGAGCGCAAGCGTACGCGCGTGCAGGCACTGCTCATGAAGCAGCTTGGCGTTATGCTGTTCGAACGGCGTGCGCCCGGCTCCGTAGAGCGTATCTCCCATCACGGGATGGCCCTCCGCCTTCATATGGACGCGTATCTGATGGGTACGCCCGGTCTCGAGCTGCAATTCGAGATGGGTAAATCCCTCATACCGGTCAAGCACCCTGTAATGAGTGATCGCCTCCCTGCCGCCCGGCATGACCGCCATACGCTTGCGGTCGACCGGATGCCGCCCTATGGGAGCGTTTACCGTCCCCTCGTCGTTCTTTATCCTTCCGACCACGATCGCCTCGTATTTGCGCTCCACCTTATACTCCTTGAGCTGTTCGGCGAGCGAAACGTGCGCCGCGTCGTTCTTTGCGCAGACCAGAAGTCCGCTGGTGTTCTTGTCTATCCTGTGGACTATTCCGGGACGGATCTTGCCGTTTATGCCGGAAAGCGAGTCTCCGCAATGGAAAAGCAGCGCGTTGACGAGCGTCCCGGACGGATTGCCCGCCGCGGGGTGGACCACCATGCCTTTAGGCTTGTTGACAACTATTATATCCGCGTCCTCGTACACTATATCGAGCGGGATGTCCTCCGGCTGCGCGTCGATCGGCTCCGGATCGGGCATCGCGACCTCGACGGTCATACCCGCGGAAAGCACAAAGCTCTTTGCTTCTTCCTTTCCGTTTACCGCGACCCCGCCCGCTTCGATTAGTTTAGCGGAAGCGGAACGGGTGATCTCCGCCCGTTCCGCCAGAAAGCTGTCGAGTCTTTTGCCTTCGTCGACTCCGTCGACTGTGTATGTCTCATACGTCATTTTCGGTACCGGGGGTGTCCTCCCCCTCCTTTTCGGCTTTTTCCGCCTTTCTCTTTTTCAACTCGCTGACAAGGAATATCACAGCCAGCAGGACGGCGCCGACCGTCACGAACATATCGGCGACGTTGAATATCCACTTCCAGAACGGAAGGAGCTTTACGTCGATGAAATCGACGACGTAACCGTACGCGAACCGGTCGATCATATTGCCTATCCCCCCGCCGAGTATGGCGGCGAGTATGCAGACCGGCAGACGGCGGGCGTTCTTTGCAAATATGACGTAAAGTATGATGCCCGCGATCATTACGACGGACAGCACCATGAATACCCAGCGGTGGTCCGCCAGCATCCCCATCGCCATCCCGCGGTTTTGGATATACGTCCAGTTGAGCACGCCGGGGATGACCTCAACGCTCTCTCCGAGCGGGATCCCCGCGACCGCGGCGGACTTTGTGAGCTGATCGGCTATGCAGACCGCGGTCGCGATAAGCGCGGTGAGCGCCGCGTTTATCACGTTGTTTTTCTTTATCACGAAACTATCCCTGCGCATCTCTTGCAGAGGCAGCCTTCGCCCTCTTTTACGACGTCGGTGACGAACATCCAGCAGCGGTCGCACTTCTCGCCGTCGGCGCGCGCGATCTCCACTTTCATTTCGCCCTCGCCCTTGATGAGCTCGACCTGAGAAACGATGAACACGGTGGCGAGCTCGTCGCGGAAGCTGTCGAGAACTGCGTACTTGTCCGCGTCTGCCGTGATGACGACCTTGGCCTCGAGCGACTTGCCTATCAGCTTGGCGGCGCGGGCGTCTTCGAGAGCCTTGAGGACCTCGTCGCGGAGGTCGAACAGGGCGTTCCAATGAGTCTCTATCTCGTCAAAACCGTACTTTCCCGCCTCGGGCATATCGTTGAGAAGCACGCTTTCCTTGTTCTCCGCGGAGGTGTGAGGCATCATCTGCCAGATCTCGTCGGCGGTAAAGGAGAGGATCGGCGCGATCAGGCGGGTCAGCGCGTCGAGAACTGTATACATGACCGTCTGCGCTGCGCGGCGCGCCTCGGAATCCTTCTTTTCGACGTACAGTCTGTCCTTCGTTATGTCGATATAGAGCTTGGACATATCTATGGTGCAGAAGTTGTTTATCTCATGATATACGATGTGGAATTCGTAGTCCTCGTAAGCCTCGCGGACGGCGGCGACCAGCTTGTCAAGACGTGCGAGCGCCCATTTGTCGATCTCGGGCAGATCCGCTGTCGCGACCGAGTCGGTATCGGGATCGAAATCGCCGAGGTTCGCCATAAAGAGGCGGGCGGTGTTCCTTATCTTGCGGTAGGTCTCGGAGAGCTGCTTGAAGATGTTGTCGGAGGCGCGGACGTCGACGCGGAAGTCGGCGGACGAAGCCCACAGACGGAGTATGTCACCGCCGTATTTCTTGATTATCTCCTCGGGAGCGACGCCGTTGCCAAGCGACTTGTGCATCGCTCTTCCCTCGCCGTCGACCACCCAGCCGTGGGTGAGCACCGCCTTGTAGGGAGCGCCCTCTCCCTTTGCTCCGACAGCCGTCAGGAGAGACGACTGGAACCAGCCGCGGTACTGATCGGCGCCCTCGAGATAGAGGTCGGCGGGCCAGGGCAGGTCGGGATCGTCGTCGAGGACCCGGAAGTGGGTGGAGCCGGAGTCGAACCATCCGTCGAGAGTATTGGTCTCGCGGGTGAAACGCTTTCCGCCGCAGAAGGGGCAGACGTAGCCGTCGGGCAGCAGCTCGGCGGGCTCGCGGTCGAACCAGGCGTTCGAGCCCTCCGCCGCGAACATGGCGGAAACGCTGTTTATGGTATCGTCGTTGCATATGGGCTTTTTGCAGTCCTCGCAGTAGAAGACCGGGATGGGCAGACCCCAGTGGCGCTGACGGGAGATACACCAGTCGGCGCGCTCGCGGATCATGGAGATCATGCGGTCGTGACCCCAATCGGGCATCCACTTTACGTTGTCGCAGGCGGCGACGGCCTCGTCCTTAAAGGAGTCGACCGAGCAGAACCACTGCGGCGTGGCGCGGAAGATTATCGGGTGCTTGCAGCGCCAGCAATGCGGATAGGAGTGGATTATCTCCTCGGAAGCGAAGAGCGCTCCCGATTCACGCATATCGGCGAGGATGGTCTTATTTGACTCCTCGTAGAACTGTCCGGCGAACTTGCCGGCGTCCTCGGTCTGATAGCCGCGGTCGTCGACCGGGACCACGACCGGGATCTTGTATCTCATGCAGGTCATGTAGTCGTCGGCTCCGAAGCCGGGCGCCGTATGGACGCATCCGGTACCGCTTTCCATCGTGACGTACTCGGCGAGCAGGACGACGCTCTCGCGGTCGAGGAAGGGGTGCTGACACTTGATAAATTCGAGCTCGCTCCCGTCGAAGGTCGCGACGATCTCGTATTTATCCACTCCGCCCGCCGCCATCGTCTTCGCGGCAAGAGCCTCGGCGGTGACGTAGCACTCGCCGTTGTCCGCCTTGATCAGCGCGTAGCTCTCACGCGGATGGATGGCTATCGCGAGGTTGCCCGGGAGGGTCCAGGTAGTGGTGGTCCAGATTATGAAATAGGTGTTATCAAGATCGCACTTTCCGGCGAAAAGCCCCTTGTCGTCGTTCACCCTGAACTTGACGTAGATAGAAGTACAGGGCAGATCCTTATACTCGATCTCCGCCTCGGCAAGCGCGGTCTCGTCGTGCGGGCACCAGTAAACCGGCTTGAGTCCCTTATAGATATAGCCCTTCTTGAACATCTCGCCGAAGACCTTGACCTCGCGCGCCTCGAACTTGGGATCCATCGTAAGGTAGGGATGATCCCACTCGCCGAGGACGCCCAGACGCATGAAGGACTCGCGCTGGATGCCGACGAAACGCATAGCGAACTCGTGGCAGGCGCGGCGGAAGTCGGAGATCGACATCTTCTTGCGGTCGAGCTTGTTCTGCTTTATTATTGCCGACTCGATGGGCATACCGTGATTGTCCCAGCCGGGGATATATACGGCGCGGTATCCGGTCATGGACTTGTACTTGACGATAAAGTCCTTGAGCACCTTGTTGAGCGCGGTCCCCATATGGATATTGCCGTTAGAGAAAGGCGGGCCGTCGTGAAGCATAAAGTCCGGCTTGCCCTCGTTGCGCTTGAGCATTTTATGATACAGATCCCCGTCGTGCATGGCCTTGAGCATATCCGGCTCGCGCATAGGGAGATTTGCCCTCATAGGAAACTCGGTAGAGGGCAGATTGAGTGTTGAAGTGTAGTCCTTTGCCATTTTTTGCCGCTTTCTCCGACGAATAGTCGTATTCTTTTTATAGGCTGTCCCGGACGTTGGGCTCGTCGGCGCCCGCCGGGATGATCGTTTACCGGTTAATTATTTATTGTTTTCGCCCGCAAGCTCCGCGGCGAGCTTGGCAAGCTCGTCATCGTATTCTTCCGGCTCGGGCGCGGGCTCCGGCTCGGGCTCCGGCTCGGGCGCGGATTCTGCCGACGGCAGCTCGTCCTTTACCGGATCGAAGGTGCGCGTCGCGGTGGAGTCCTCTACCGGCGGATCGGCAATAAGCTCGGTGTCGAGCGGGATGTCGTCTATCTCCGGCTGCTCCTCAGCCGCCTTTTCCTCCTCTTCATCCGCCTCCGCCATATCCTCGGCTTCCGCCTTGTTCGCGGCGTCGAAGGATACCGGGTCCGGAGCCGCCGGGCTGACCGGCTGTTCGTCGTAGCCGCCGTCTCTGGTCTTTGCCCAGCTTGCGACGTTCGCCTTCATATCGGTTATGATGCGTTCGGTAAGCTCTTCCTCGTCTATTTCGGGGATCTCGACCTCGTCGTCGATCTCCTCTATGCGCTCTATATGCGCCTGATAGTCGGCGAAAAGTCTCGACTTGAATTCGCTGACCGCATTGTGGGTGATGACCAGCTTTGCGCGTTCCTTTTCCACGAGGACGTGGAACTCGTTGAGTATGCTGTCGCAGCTCCGCTTGGCGGATGAAACGATGACGCGCGCTTCCTCCTTCGCGTCGCCTACGATCTTTTCCGCCGCCCTCTGCGCGTCCAGCAGAGCGGCGCGGACGGCGCGGGTGTCCTTGGAAAGCTCGTCGTTCTGCGCCGTGAGCGCGCGAACGCGTTTATCGAGCTCGGCGTTCGCCTTGTACAGCTCGATGTAATTCTTGATAAGATAGGAAACGTAATCGTCCACTTCGCGGGTGCTGTAGCCCCTTACCGTGCGGGCGAAATCCTTTTTTCTCAATTCATGAGGCGATACCATCTTTTTACCTCCTGTATCTTTTAAACGTATTTCAAAGCCAAAAGCCTGTATCTGTCTTTTTTAGTCTTCTCCCCTATGCTGCCGATGCGGAATTTGCCGTGTCCGCGCACCGAGACGACCGCTCCGTCCGAAACCGTCCGGTCGGGGTCGCGCTCCTGAACGTGATCGACCTGTACCAGCCCTTCGCGCACGGCGGATTTAGCCTTCTCGCGCGAAAGAGAGGTCAAAGCGGACACCACGCAGTCGAGCCGCAAAGACGGGACCGTCGTGTTTATGCCGATATAGTCCTCTTTCCTTCCGAAGCCGTACGGGAGAGTATACTTTTTCAGGCTGACCTTGTCCCTGCCCACCCTGACCGGCGCGTCCGGCGAGGTCAGGAGATATTCGGCTATGCGCGAGTCGAAAAAGACGACCGCGGAAAAGTCATCCTGAAGGACGATGTCCCCTATCACGTCGCGGGAGAGCCCCGAGGCGACAAGCGAGCCGAGGAACGCCCTGTGATCGAGCTTTACGTATCCGCCGCCGGAGATAAGCACCGGGACGATACATTCGTCAGCCGCCGCGGGATCCGGCTCCCGCCATTCGGGAAAGACGAACAGACGCATCCTCTCCGCCCCCGGGTAGCCCCCGAGGAACAAAAAGCCCGCCCGCCCGAACGAGCGCAGATATCGCTCCGCCTCCGCCGCCTCCGTCTCGTTCAAAAAAGAGGAGAAGGCGAGTTCGCCGCGATCCGCGCGGGCGCACAGATCGTCTATCCTGGCAAAAAACAAATCGTCCATATCAAAAGATCAAAGGGGACTATGCGGATAGTCCCCCCTTGGTTTTTCATTATCGGGTAATGCCCGGACAGCTCCCGTAGTGCGCAAAAAAACGCAAATGACCGTTTCCAAGCGCTGACCGGCGCGGGAGACCGTTAGAAATTAAAGGTTGTTATAGTTGTTTTCCTGTACGGGAGCCTGCGCCGCCTGCTGGAACTGAGTGGCGGCGGGGTTCTGGTCGTTGGTCACCGCCACGTTGCCGGGGGTGATAACGTAAGTATTGTTGGCGACCTTCTTGAGGTTGCCGTCGATGGAGTAGGCGACGCCGGAGAGGAAGTCTATCATCCTGCGGGCGGTCTCCTTGTTGGTTGCCTCGAGGTTGAGGACCACGGTGCGGTTATTGATAAGATGATCCGCTATCTGGGTAACGCTGTCGAAGCGCTCCGGACGGACGACCTTGAGCTCGAGAGCGGCGTTTCCGCCGAGCCCGCCGTAGGTCTGATGCGCGGGAGCGGTGTTCTGGATGGGAGCGTAGTCCTGTTCGTCCTCCGCGTAGCCTTCGCCTTCGTAGCCTTCGTACGCGTCGTCGTTTTCTTCCTGATACGGATCGGGATTTACAAGTCCTTTGAATTTGTCAACTAAGCCCATTATTTTATCCTCCGATTTGATATCTTGATTTATTATTTTACATAGTTTCGTTTGCCGAAAGCCGCCGTGCCCACGCGGATAAGGTTTGAGCCCTGTTCGATCGCCAGATCGAAATTATCGCTCATTCCCATCGAAAGGACAGGCTTATATATATTATGTATTTTTTTAGGCAAAATGTCAAGGAAAAATGCGTAAGTTTTTTGAAAATATTCGATATATTCCGCTTTTTCCGCGCAAATCGGGCCTATTACCATGATACCGCGCACCCTGATGTTCTCAAAAACGGATATCTCGTCGGCAAACTGCTCGAAATCCTCCGGCATCACGCCGCTCTTGCTCTCCTCGCGTCCGACGTTTATTTCGATAAGGACGTCCATCACCTTTCCCGCCTTTTTCGCCTGGCGGTCTATCTCACGCGCCAGCTTTACAGAGTCGAGAGAATGGATCATGCAGACCTTGTCGATTATGTACTTTACCTTGTTCGTTTGCAGCGTTCCGATAAAGTGGATATTTACGTTTTCTTTTTCGAGATCGTCGTATTTGGCGATCAATTCCTGGACGCGGTTCTCGCCGATGTCCGTTACCCCGCATTCCTGCGTCGCGTAGTTGATAGCCTCCGGAGCGACCGTCTTGGTGGCGAGCAGGAGAGTTACGTCGCGTTCTCCGCGAGCCTTGTCCATGCGGGCGCGTATATCGGCGATGTTTGCTCTTATCGCCGCGGCGTATTCATCCGATAACCTTTCCTTCATAAAGATTTTTACCCTTCGTTATTATCTGATCGAAAAATCCCAGTTTCTTCGCGTAATCCGGATCGTTGAGCGAGTCGCGCTCCTTGACTATAAGGTTTCCGTCTATCTCGGCGAGCGACTCTATCTCACGGAATTCGACGAGGTTCCCGTTAAGCACGTACACTCCCTTTCTGCCGTCGACTATGCGGACGGCGGAGACGGGAACGCGGTATCCGGTATAGCTTTCCTCCACGATATCTACCGACTGCCTGCGAAGGAAATTGAAGTTGGGATCGACGTAGCCCGTGGAGAAGATGAGCAGCGTCTGTTTCGCCTCGTCGTCGCGTACCGAGCGGACAAGCGTCATGGGCAGCTCGGTGTCCGAGCTGTAGGGGAACACGACGGTGTAGCTCTTGTTCTCAACGAACGCGTTGACCTGATCGGTCTCCACCAGGCACGCGATATACCATTTGTAATCGGTCGCGATCTTTCCGACGGCGGTGCTGCCGTAGTCGGTCGGGGTCGTGTCCGCCAGCTTTTTGTAACCCTCTATCGTGAGCGTGTCGCAGAGAGCGGAGTTGAATACGTTCTCGTATCCGTCGACCTCCGAGTAGAAATACCCCGACGACGGAGCGTATATCGTTTCGGAAATGTTGGTAAGCGAGGAGGTGAGCTGTATCCGTCTGCTCTGCAGATCGGCGATCTGCGCCGAGTAGTCGGAGACCGTCCGCTGAACGATCTGCCGTTTGTTCATAAGGGTCAGCATCTCGTTCTTGCGGCGGAAGGCGTAGTCGATATTGTTCTGATTGACCTTTTCGAGTATGTTGTAGTAAAGGCTGTCCAGCGAGGCGCCGAGCGTCGCGGAGTCGTCCATCGCGGCGTTTTTCGCCACGCTCGACTCCTCGAGGATGCGGATCTGATCGTCGATATCCGAAATGCGCGCCTTGATGGTGGTAGTGTCGGTGCCGGAGTATACGTCGGCGACCGCCGCTTTTCTGCGCACCATGACCCCGTCGCGGAACAGACAGTTGACGCCGCCTCCGGTAGCCGACGTCAGCACCGTCTCGTCACGGAGGATGTACGCTTCGACGGTCATGGTCTCGTTTACCGTGACAAGCTGCGCCGGCGTGGTCTCCACCGAGGTGCCGAAGCTGATGACAAGGTGGTAGACTATATACGCTATAACGGCGAGCGAAACGAGCGCCGACGCGACGTATTTGAATACGTTGGCTATGATCTTTTTACGCATAGTC
>JAFSSR010000007.1 GCA_017450885.1 Clostridia bacterium
GGAACCCCGCCCCTACCGGTTGAAATGGCGCTCGGGTGGGACGACAACAAAGGCGGCGGGGGTGGAACCCCGCCCCTACCGGTTGAAATGGCGCTCGGGTGGGACGACAATAAAGACGGCGGGGTTGAAACCCCGCCCTACCGGTTGAAATGTTGTTCGGGTGCGGCGACAACAAAGGCGGCGGGGATTTGCTCCCCTCAGTCGCGCTGTTCGCGCGACAGCTCCCCTCATCGCTTCGCGACGAAGGGCGCTTATAAGGTAGATAGCCCCCGCCCTACGGTGTCGGGTGCGTCGGAGTGACATTTACCGTCGCCTTCCCCCTCGGGGGAGGGAGCTTTACGAATGTGTCGCGCCGGCGGCGCCGAAGGGGCTGCTGCCGTTCAGGTGGGTCTCGATGCGGTTCATTATCAGGTCGAGGGCGACGGCGTTGCGGCCGCCCTCCAGCACGATGATATCCGCCATCTTTTTGCTCGGCTCCACGTATTTTTCGTGCATCGGTTTGACCGTCGTTAGATACTGGTCGATCACCGAGTCGATCGACCGCCCGCGCTCCTTGACGTCCCTCCTGAGGCGCCTGAGTATGCGGACGTCCGCGTCCGTGTCGACGAATATTTTTATATCCATGCGGTCGGTGAGGCGTTTGTCGGCGAGGATGAGTATCCCCTCGACGATTATAACCGGCGCGGGCTTGACCGGTTTCGTCCTGTCCGAGCGGTCGTATATCGAGTAATCGTAAACGGGCGAGAAGACCTCTCTGCCCGCCTTCAGCGCGTCAAGGTCTTTGAGGAAAAGATCGTTGTCGAAGGCGTCGGGGCGGTCGTAGTTCATTTTGCACCGCTCCTCGTAGGTGAGTGAGTGCTGTTCCCTGTAATAGTCGTCGTGGTAGAGAACCGTCACCTTCCCGCCGAAGCGTTCGGTGATCTTTCCGGTTATGGTCGTCTTGCCGCTGCCAGTCCCGCCGGCTATGCCGATCATCATTGGAGTTATCATATCTTTCCCCTCTTACGGTTTTCTTATCTAATAATACAACATATCGTCGGGTTTTGCAAGTACCGCGGCAAAATGCCGGCGCGGTAAAAATAACGGCAAAAATATCGCCCCGCCTTTATGGGCGGGGCGTTTTTTGCCGTTATTGTTTTTTGGTCATTCCTCTTTTTCCTCTTCGGGCTGAACGTCCTCCTCTTCGGGCAGATCGTTCTCCTCCTCGGACAGATCGTTCTCCTCCTCGAGCTCCTTCATCAGGTCCTCGACGTCGGTGTATTCATCTTCGACGGCGGTATCGTTGAAGTCGTCCTCGGAAAGATGCTCTTCCTCGGGGATGCGGTCAGCCGACTCGGACCTGCCGTGTCTGCGGCGGCCGCCGCGGTCGCGTCTGCCGTCGCCTTCCCAGGAGATGACGACGCGGCGGTTGTTGTCGACGCCTATCGAGTTGGTGGTTACGCCGCGGATGTTCTGCACCTCGGAGTGGATTATGCGCCTCTCGTAGGGGCTCATCGGCTCGAGGGTTACTTCGCGGTGTGTCTTCTGGACGCGGATGGCAAGCCCGCGCGCCAGACGGCGGAGGGTCTGCTCGCGGCGGGAACGGTAGTTCTCGATATCGAGGGTGAGCTTTATATGCTCGGTGCCGTCCTCGTCCGCCTTGCGGTTGGCCGCGAGATTGATAAGGTACTGGAGAGCCTCCAGCGTGTCGCCGTGGTGACCTATGAGCGAGCCGGCGTCCGCGCCGTTGATGACGATCATGCGGTCGCCGTTGGATATGGTGTCGGGTCCGAGCTCGGCGGTGGCGTCCAGCCCGAGGTCCTCAATCAGCTTATTGACGAACTTGAGCGCCGAGACGTCCGCGCCGCCTACGGTGTAGACGCGGACCTGCGCGTCTACCTCGCCGAAGCCGAGGAACCCGCGCTTGGGGTGTCTGAGGACCTGATACTCCACGTTTGCGACAGGCACGCCGAGCTTTGCGGCTCCGGCGGCGACCGCCGCGTCTATCGTGGAAGCTGTAGTTATTATTTCGTGATCCATTTTTATTTCCTTTTACTTATCCTTTTTCTTCTTTTCGGGGGCGGGAACGTCCTCTTTCATTGCTGCGGGGGGTACGGCGCCCTTCTGTTCGGGCAGCTTCTCGCCGTTGAGAAGCGTCGGACGTTTTTCCTCCTCGGAGTCCTCGTCTTCCCCGCCGTCAAAATCGTCGTCGTCTATATGGTGGAGCGACTTGGGATTGTACTTCCTCGGTCCGGAGGGCTTCTTCTTTTTGTTCTCGCCCTTGCCGAGTATCTCGCGGCGGGCGGCGGCGTAGTCTTCCTCGGTGAACTGCGGGAGCGGATACATCTTATAAAGGATGATCTGCTGGAGCACGCCGAGCAGGCTCTGGTAGATCCAGTAGAGACCGAGCAGCGCCGGGAACTGGATGGCGAAGAAGGCGGAGAGCGCCGGCATCGCGAAATCCATGATCTTGAGCGACTTGCCCGCGTCGCCGTTCTGCGTGGGCTGATAGCTGAACTTGCGCATCAGCTTCATCGACAGATAGGACGAAACGAAGACGAGTATCGGGATGAGGTAGTACCAGAAGGAACCGCCCTGCGTGGGCGAAGCGGCGAGGTCGAGTCCGAAGAGGCTGACCTTGGGAAGATCGTTCTGCGCCACGTCGGTGATGTTCCTGACCGCCGCGGAATACTGCTCGGGGGTCAGCTTGGTAAGGCTGCCGAGGACGTCGATATCGCCCCTTACGGTAGGCGAGGTCCAGAGCCCGGATCTTATGAGATTGCCGGAGATCTGGGTGATCTTATCGGTGGCAAGGCCTACGACGTGATAGAGCGGGTTGTAAACGACGCGGTAGAGAGCGAAGATGATTGGAAGCTGGAGGAGCATCGGCAGACAGCCCGCAAAGGGACTGAAATGCTCGCGCTGGTAGAGCTCCTGGATCTCCATCTGGACCTTCTGCTGGGTGGCGCGGTCGGTGCGGCCGGCGTACTTTTCGCGTATCGCCTGCTCCTTCGGGCGGAGTTTCGCCTGCTTTATCGAGTTCTTCTGCTGCTTGATACCGAACGGGAAAAGCAGTATCTTCATCGCCAGAGCGTAGAGGATAAGGGTGAACGCGTAGTGTCCTCCGCAGACGATGGAGCATCCGCGCACGACGTAGCCGAACGGGATGGAAAGGGTGTGCCAAAATCCGCTCTGCTGGTTTGCGATCTGCGCGGCGACCGTGTCGGCCGCCTTTTCGAGCTCAGCCGCCTTTTCGGCTTCGCTGTCGGCCGCCTTGGTGTCCGCGGGTCCCGCAGTGTCGGTCGCGGCGGCGGTGTCGGTCGCCGGAGCGGTCGTGTCGTCGGCGGCGACCGCCGTGCCGATCATTCCGACCAGCATGAGCATGATCAGCATCAGCATAGCGAGGCTGATACTGCGTTTGATCGGGGATAACTTTTTCATTTAATTCTCCTGTGCGTCCGTATTTGCGGACGTTATTCCGCCTCCTGCCGGGCGGTTTGATCTGAGTCGGGACCGGAGTGTTCCGACTTTGAACAGTCGGTCTTTATTCTGTTCAGTTTACGGTTGCGTTTACGTTTGTTTATCGGCACCGGGTCAGCGCCGCCGCGGCCGAACGGGTTGCAGCGCAGTACGCGCCAAACCGCAAGTCCGAGTCCGCGTATCACCCCCCATTCCGCGATCGCCTCTATGGCGTATTGCGAACAGGTGGGTTGAAATCGACAGCACGGTTTTTTTAAGGGTGAAATGAAACGCTGATACAGCGTTATCAGCTTTGTGACGACCCACGCGACAGGATTGCGCATCACAAAAGCATTCCGATTTTTTCGAGCGAATGCTCGAGGTCTTTTTTTATTTCGGTCGACTTTGCGTCAAACGCCGCGGCGCGCGCCGCGATAACGACCAAAAAACCGCATCTCACGCCCCGTTCGCGTTCTACGGCGCGCCAGCCCTCGCGGATGATGCGCTTGCATCTGTTCCGCTCGACCGCGCCGCCGAGCTTCTTGGAAACGGTGAGCCCAATGCGGTTGATCTTACATTTTTGCGGATTTGCCGCCGCGAGCTTTTTAGCCCGCAGATCAGGCAGTACGTATACCACGCAGAGCCGTCCCGCCGCTTTTTTCCCTTTGGCGTAGACCTTGCTGTAAAGGTGGTTTTCGCCTATCGCGGTGAACTTCATGCCGCTGTCCTGCAAAAACGATATTTGGCGATCAATAGGTCAGTCTTGCTCTGCCCTTTGCGCGTCTTCTCTTGAGAACCTTTCTGCCGTTGCGGGTAGCCATTCTCTTGCGGAAGCCGTGCTCCTTCTTTCTCTGAAGCTTTTTCGGCTGATATGTTCTGA
>JAFSSR010000224.1 GCA_017450885.1 Clostridia bacterium
ACTTGACATTTCTCTCTTGAACTCCGCGCCGTCTTCGAGCTTGACGTAAAGGAAATTGTCGCTCCCCTCGGCGATGAAGATCAGTTTATCGTCCTCCATCTTAAAGCGGTTGACAAAGCCCCGCGTTTCTTCAAACGAGGTCGTCCCGTCTTCGTTATCGATAATTCTTCCCACCCCATCGTCGTCATTAAGGGTCAATATCCCGCCCTTGAGCGTCCAATGACCCATGCCGATATAACTTGAAAGTATGCCCTCGTAATACTGAAATCTGCCGCTTCCGGAAAGAGTGATAGTAAAGTCTCCGCCGAAGCCCTCTCCGGTATAGCGGTAAACGCTGTCCGTATCGGGGTTTCCGGCAAGCAGGTCGTATTCTGTCATTTCTATATGGCTGCTCAGCAATGTGTTTAATATGTAAAGCTTGCCGTCGGTCGTAATGTATCCCGGATGAACAGAAGCGCTGAATACGACGGTGGGCTGTCCGTATATTTTCAGAACGGAGTCAAATTCATTCCCCGCGCTAATGAAATCCGCAAGATCGGGCGGACAGATTTCGGCGCCGGTGTTTTCCACTATATTACGATCTGTATCAAATACGATAACGTTTTCGACTATGCCGCCGTCGTCCGTCAGGACTACCCGGTAATGGCTGTCGTATTTGAGGGTATAGACGTTCAGGTAGTTGAAAATGATCTTGATGCCGTCTTTACCGATGAAATCTGCAATATCGTCCCCCGCTTCTATCTTTTCAGCCGTGGACGCCTCGTTATCGGAATTGTCGCTGTTCGGGTAAAACTCCATCCTGTCCCCCTCGATAAATACGTCGCCGTCGTGGAGATAATCGCTGAACATCGCCTCCGTTCCGTTAGGGATATACACCAGCTTGTCGCCCTCTATTCGGAAATTGAGCGAAAAGCCATTGGCGTCCTCGCCGTCCCACTCGGTGGGATCGACCGTAAGCGTCACGACGTCGCCGTTCGCCGTCCATTTGCCGAACGCGATATAGCTTGAAAGCATCCCTACGTAATACTGCCCGGTTCCGTCGTCGTTGAAGCTGACGTTCTGCTTGCTCCCGAAGCCGTCCGCTTCGGAGACGTAGTATTTGCCCGACACGGGGGAGGTGCGCAGTATTATCTTCTCATATATTTCATGAGCGTCTTTTACAAAATTGACCGGAACGGTCCAGTCCATGACGATGGTACCGGTGACGATATTGGGAAAGAAGCTTTTTACCATATCGGCGATCTCCGCGTCGCTCTTGTCCTTTGTCAGCGCCTCCGGGACGACCATACCGTTCTCGGTGAAGACCCGGGTCAGCTCCTCCGCCGGCATGGCGTCGAGCTCGGCGTAGGTGTATTTGCCCGGCTCGCGTTCCGGCTCTTTCGGCGCGTCCTTCCCGCAGGAGACGGCGGAAAGGCAAAGTACAAGTAAAAGTATCATCGCAAGTATCTTTTTCACAGCGTCGACCTCCATTCGTCTTTTTGCGTTTTCGGTTTGTTGATCAGCCGGAATATCAGCGCGGTGACCGCTCCGGCGAGAATGATTATCAGTATATCGACGGGCGCGAGCACTATTCCCGGCAGACCGTCGAAAAGAAATCCCGTCCCGAAGCGGTAGAGATTTCCGTGCAGCAGCATAAGCTCCCCCGCGTACATGGCGAGCGCGAAAAGGGAAGCGATCCCCGCCGGCAGCCATACCGAAAGTCCCTGTTTTTTGCCTACGGTGAACGACCCGGCAAAGGTCCCGGCGGTGACCCCGAAGACCGTAAAGAATACTCCCATCAGCAGAGCCGACACCGGCGATACGTTGAGCTCGCCTCCGCGGTAGAAGGCGGTGAAGCACGCCCATATGCAGAGCCCGAGGAACAGTCCCGCGGAGACCGTCTGAAGGATCAGAGCCGTCCTTCTCGACTTATCTCCCGTCTTTATCATCCGCCCGAAGCCGTAGACCGCGTTGAGAACACTCAATATCAATACGGCGGATATTATGTAGAAATGTATCTTGAAAGTGGGGCTGTACCCGCCGAGCAGTATGTCTACAGCCTCCCAGGTGCGCGTTTCATATCGCTCCGGATTTACGGCGCACAGCCCGAGCTGCCAGCCCTCCAAAGGTATCTTCTCGACCGTCTGGACAAGTATCTTGGTCTCAAATATCCTTTCGGTGAACCAGAAGGTAACAAGCGACAGCGCCGAAACGTAAAGCGCGGCGCGCTTTTTCGCAAACCGAAGGAAAAACGGCATCAGTATAACAAACAGCAGAACGGCTATGCTTATCGGAGAGTAGGGGATGACGTACTTCGGGTATTCCTCGGCCGGGACGGCTCCGTTCCTCGCCGTCTCGGCGAGCACCTTTATCGCCATATAGATCGGGTAAGCGCATACGGCGGCGGTCCCGATCAGCGCGCAGATATAATAGACCGTGAATTTTTTGTTTTTCATTTTGACCTCCTTACGCCGCGTTTGTCAGCAGTACGTACGCGACCGCCGCGACGAGCGCGGCAAGTCCTACGCAGGCGGCCGCCGACATTTTTCTGTATGACAGCACGTTTTCCACCCTGGTGCGCAGCTTTGCTCCTCCGAACGCCGAAACGAATACGTTTTTCGGCCTCGCGGCGTCGACGAGGGCGAGTGCGTACTGCTTGCGCCCGTCGGCGTCCAGCTTTTTCAGGACCCGCTCGTCGCAGGCGAGTTCCAGATCGGAGAGCCCGACTTTCAGGAAGATCCAGGCGAGCGGATCGAACCAGTGGATCGCCGCGACGAGAAATCCGAGCATCCTCCAAAAATTGTCGCCGTGGCGTATATGCGCCGTCTCGTGCATAATAATATAATTTATTTCCTTATCTTTATACTCCGCCGGGAGGATGATGCGCGGGCGGAAGATCCCGTACACGGCGGGGGAGGTTATCTTATCCGAAAGATATACGTTATCCCGCAGAAGGACGGCGTCCTTCAGCTCGCGCACGGTCATAAAGTAAATGACCGCCATCGTAAGTATCAGCGCCGCCGCGACGACAGCCCAAACGATAAATCCGACAGAGAAGACCCGCGACCAAACGCTGCGTCCGACGGTGATATAGTTGCCGTTGACGTTGATCGCCCTTATCTCGCCCGGAAATGTGAGCGGAAAGTAGCTTTCGGCGAAGCTCACATGATTTGTCATGGTTATAAAGGGGTCGGTGAAATAGACCGTCTTCCCGCGGAAAAGGGCGAGAAGAGAGTTGAGATTGTACTTTCCCGCTACGCTGACCGGTATGACCGCGCGTATCATCGGGAAGAGCCACATCAAAGCCGCGGCGCGGCGGGGCAGCCGCTTTACGGAGCGGATCAGCAGGACGATCAGTCCCGCCGCCGTCCCGGCTATGCTCATATTGATGAGCCAGTAAAACAGCCCGTCCATATCATCTGCTTTCTATCATAGCCTTCAGCTCGGCTATATCGGCGTCGGTCAGCTCCTCGTCCTCGAGCAGGGCGGAGAAGAGCGCCTTCTTCGATCCGCCGAAGATCCGGTCGACCAGCCCGCGCGTCTCCGACTTTTCAACGTCCGCGCGGGAGATGAGCGAGGTGCAGACAAAGCCCGGCTCCTCGCGCTTTATGTAGCCCTTGGTTTCCAGCTTCTTTATCACGGTGTAGGTGGTGTTCTTGTTCCATCCGATCTCGCGGGCGGCTGTCAGACTGAGCTCCTTTGCGCTGACAGGCTCACTTTTCCAGATCATCTCCATCACCTTTATCTCGCTGTCAAACATTTTCGCGTTCATCGTTGTCCTCCGTATAGACTATTACCATAGTCTATACTATCACAATAGTCTGTAATTGTCAAGGGCGTAAGCAAAATAGTTAATTTTTTGTTGAAAGTATATCATTATTTTGTTCACAATTTGTCACAAATCAACTAACGATGTTAAAAAATGCAAACCTAACGGGATAAACGTCACTATTCGTTTGTAAACCCGCTCTGTGATATACTTTATTAGGTATAAAACTGATTTTTATTATAATCGGAGATTAATATGAAAAAGACCGCAATTCTTTTGGCGTGTATCATGCTGATCGGCGTTCTTCCGCTCTTTTCGAGCGCGGGGGGTACCTATATCGTCGAAAACGATCCGGTCATGACCCCTTTCGCGTCGCCGGAGATAGACGGCGAAATCGGTCAGTACGAGGGATGGTCGTCCCCCGCGCTCTTCAATGCGGATACGGCCGCTCCGTTTTGGCGGTTTATGGCTCAGACCACCGACGCCAAGCTCTATTTCGCCTATTCGCGGGAGGGGCTTTACTTCGCCGCGAAGATAGTCGAGCACGAGCTGGTCGCCGCAAAGGATCAGAACGGCGTGATGCGTGACTATGAGGGCAACGGATTTGTTTACTCGGACGGCTTCGACACCGACGGGGACGAGACGAGAGTCACTTCTTACGGTTGGAACGGAGACGTCATGACCCTTATGGTCGACCCGGGGAGACTTGTTTTTCTCAATTCGAGATCGCCGAGCAGAGCGAACACCGTCTGGTATAATATCGGGCTCTTTCACGGCGAGGACGGGGACTATCCCCGCGTATACCGCTCGCAGGTCAATTACGGGGAGATAACCGGGGAGGTCGGGTGTGCCGGACATAAGGTCGGCAACGGCTGGACGGTCGAAGTGATGATCCCCTGGGAGATCATAGCCGAGGATATCAATATCCTCGCCCCGCGGCTTGAGAGGGATATCACCGCCGAGGAGCTTTGGTCGGGAGCATATCTGATAAAAGCCGCCGCCATGTATATGGACCGCTTCTACGACGAGGAGCAGAGGGCGGTGGAAACCTGGGGCAGATACGTCACCGTCTGCGAGAAATGCACCGACGGGACCCCCGGCTGGGCGACCTCGGGACCTGTTGCAAAATCGCTCGGGCTGACGCTCGTCCTCGGGGACAAGCCTGTTTTTTCAGACATACCGAGCGAGTCCTGGTATTCCGTGCCGGTGTATATCTGCCATTATAACGGCATCGTCTCGGGGATGGGCGACGGCGTCTTTGCTCCGAAAAGGATGCTCCGCCGCTCGGAGTTTGTCACCATGCTCGCCGCCTTCGCAAAGGCGGACACCTACGCCTACGGCGATCCTCATTTTGAGGACGTCCCCGCGGGAAAGTGGTATGCCAAGCCCGTCATGTGGGCGTACTCCAAAGGATACGCCGCCGGGGTCAGCGAGTCCTTGTTTGCCCCGAACAGATACGTTTCGCGGGAAATGCTGGTCCAGATGCTCTATTCCTACGCGCGCAAAAACGGCAAAGACGTCTCCGGCAGGGCGGATCTCTCCGGCTACAGCGACCTCGGCTCCGTTTCGGGATGGGCGAGGAACGCCGTGAGCTGGGCGGTCGACGCCGGTATGATCGCCGGGACGTCAAAGGATACTCTCTCTCCCCAAAAGCCGGCGACGCGCGCCGAAGCCTCGGTGATACTGGTAAAATTCGCGCGGTTCTGCGGCGAAAAGCTGATAACTCCATACGATCTGTACGTCAATTAAGCTTCACGCTTCCCCGCGAAGCGGCGCCGGCGGGCCGGACCCGAAACGTGTATATCGACTCGTGCGAACACAAACGACCGGTATAATATTCGAAGTCGCCAGTCGCCAGAAGAGTTGGTGTTGAAACGTCGTAAGACGCACCCAACACCGTAGGGCGGGGGCTATCTACCTTATAAGCGCCCTTCGTCGCGAAGCGATGAGGGGAGCTGTCGCGCGAATAGCGCGACTGAGGGGAGCAAAGCCCCGCCGCCTTTATTGTCGTCCCGCCAAAACGCTGTCATTGCGAGGAGCGCCGGCGTGGCCGGATCAAAATATCCGCAGTATGCTCGGAGCGTACGTGTCGCTTATATGCACGCTCCGCCGCGCGACGCGGCGATCCGTGGTCTGTCTTTGAGATCGCCCATCCCGAACGCTGCTTCAGCCGCTTTCGTGCGTCAGACCGCCGCGAACGCGTAAAAAATCCTGCCGCCGAATGATTTCGGCGGCAGGATTTTATAAAACTATCGTTTCATTGATCGGCCATAAATACAACGTAATTGCCTTCTTTTTCGGTTTCGATCCCGAAATCGGCGCGCGGGAGCGGATCTCCGCGCATCGCTTTCTCGCCGCGCCTTTCGGGAGGCGCGCATCCTCCTATACGCTCATATCGTCCGGTGCTTTCCGGGTCGAAAGAGAAGACCTCTCCCGCGAAGTTCCTTACGAGCAAACGCCCTTCGGACGCGCAGATCTCATCTGCTCCTCCTTTGAGCATGATCGCTCCGCCGAATTCGCAGAGCTCGGGCAGATACTCCCATAAAAGCCCTTTTTCGGTCGCCGCGTAATACCTTCCGCCGTACTTCCAGACCGACGTGGGAAGGTCGTCTCCGAGCTGCATCTTTCCGTCGGCGGGCGAGGAAAGATTTCCCGAAGGCTCGCCGTCGAACGGAAATTCCGCGTCGCGCCTGAATTCGCCGGTCGAGTGGTCCAGGGTGTATATCACCGCTCCGTCGGCGTCCACGTCTGCAAACCTCGTCTGGAAAATATCGTCTCTCGCGCAGACCGTCATCACGCCGCAGGAGAGGTGCATAAGCCCGCCGCGGTAGGTTATGGCGCTTTTGTATTCATGTGAAAGGTGGAGATGCGCGCTGACCGACATCTTGATCTGCGGGAATTCCGCCGCCAGCTCGCGCCAGCGTCCCGCCTTGAAGGTCATATCGAGGTACATATCGGTCGCCCCGGCGTGGAGGGGCATCCATCTGCGAAGCCCGCTTCCCGCAAGAGGAGCGTGAGTGACGAGCAGAGTGGGAACGCCCGGATGCGCTTTCAAAGCGGAGCGTACAGCCTCGAAACGCCGGTCCGAAACGAATACCGCGTTGTGGGTGCGGAAGTCCTCGGGCGGGCGGCGCTCGCAGCTGACGCATATCATCAGCACTCCGTC
Organism: Clostridia bacterium; assembly: GCA_017450885.1. Lineage (GTDB taxonomy): Bacteria > Bacillota > Clostridia > Oscillospirales > CAG-272 > RGIG3438. The sequence goes on from JAFSSR010000224.1 coordinate 6,915, forward strand.
GCGCTCTTTTACGGAAAACAGCTCTTTGCCGGGAAAAACGTCGTGATATACGGTCTCGTAGTCGAAGATGACGGGGTCGAAGGGCGCGTACTCGACGTCGTGGTTGCCGAGGATGACCTCGTACGGACAGCCGATCATATCGACGTACTTCTTTGTCTCTTGAAAACCGCCGACGCTCTTCATATGCGAGCCGCCGATATCGCCCATGACTATCGCAAGATCGGGCGACTGCTCCCTTATTTGCGCCATCTTGAGGTCCAGCCGTTCTTCCTCCGCGGTCGCGTACTGCAGATCGCCTATAAAAGCAATTCTCATCGTCCATCCTCGCTTCCCGTTCTTTAACTGATATTTTATCACAAAACGGGGCATAATACAATAGTTGACGATTTTTCTCCGACGGGGCGATCCGTGACCCGGTCCGCGGTTAGCGGTCGCTAACCGCGGAAGCCCGTAAAATATGGGCTCAAGGGGCAAATTTTATTTAAAAAATCTATTGCTTTTTTACCTGCCATATGATATACTTTTTAAAGTAAATCGACAAGGAGGACTGATATTATGGCATATAAGATTTCTGACGACTGCATCTCCTGCGGCGCATGCGCAGGCGAGTGCCCCACCGAGGCTATCTCCGAGGGCGACGGCAAGTACGAGATCGACGCTGAAAAGTGCATCGACTGCGGTACCTGCGAGGGCGTATGCCCCGTCGGCGCTCCCCAGGCTGAATAAGCAGAAAAAACATCGCGGAGGACGGCTTGCCGTCCTTCGTTTTTTCATTTTCCATATAAATAAACGTATTGATTATTTTCAACTTTAGCGGTATAATATACCTGCGAAACAAATCAATATTTTGTTCCCGAAGTGTGCATATTTTTAAAAAATGCAGGCTCTTTTTTGGTACACTTTGGGTGCTGAATGATTTGTTTCGCAGCAATCGGAGCTCTGTGTTTTTGTGTGTGCGGCTTCGGTTGCACACACTTTTTGTTTCAGAGGAGAATGAAAATGAAGAAACTTATCTCAGCGATACTGATTTCGACGTTCATCCTTACGGTCTTTATTCCGATATTCTTTGTTTTTTCATATGCGGAAGAAACCCGTGACGAGTTGTTTTCTATCAAAAAAACGGACATAACCGCCGACGCCGTCCATATCACCGGAGGATACGGCAGTCCCAAGATAAAAGCCGTATGGGGAAATACGGGATGCGAGTCCGACCCGAGATGCGCTCTTATCGACAGGGAAGGAAACATACTGCTCGACTGGCGCGACACGTGGCTGACGTTTACCGTTTCCGACGGGATAGCGTCTCTCGCGGGCAACAAATATGAGTCGTATAGGCTTGTATCCGGCGAAGCGGATAGGCCGGCTTTCTATACGCTCGACGGCAGGGACGCCTTCGACTATTCCGGGATAGCAACGTCCTCACCTATGATTAACGGAAGAGCCGTGGCTTTTACCGAAGCGTATCATTTTGGAACAGACGACATCCCCGGACCGGTTATTATCGATAATAAAGGCAATACGGTTTATTCGCTTCCCGATGAGTACGGGCGGATCATCGGGGTAGGCTTCGACGAAAATATGACGGGTTGGACATGTCTCGCGTCGACGGGGTATATCTCGGAGGGACTTCTTCCTTGCTCGCAATTTCCGGTCGGCGAGGACGGCAGACCGCTGGATGTTTATTCCGCGGATAAATGGTATTATCTGAACGATCTCGGAGAGAAGGTCATAGATCTTTCCGACGTTGTGCCGGTCAAAAATAATTATCCCTTCTACAACGGGATCGCACGGGTAGATGATCTTTTCGGTAAAAGCGGATTTATCGATAAAACGGGAAAAACGGCGATCCCCTTCGAATATGATAACGCGACCCGTTGTTACGGCGAGCTGATAGGGGTCTGTAAAGACGGAAAGTGGGGATATATCAATATAAATAACGAGGTGGTTATCCCGATCGAGTATGACGCCGTTTACGGAGGAGAGGGCGGATATGCCTCGGTCGGCAAAAACGGAAAATACGGTATCGTGGATTACAAAAACAATGTTGTGATACCATTGGAATACGATGATATAAGCGGGTTTGAAGACGGCGTCGCTTACGCGGTCAAAGACGGAATAATATATATTATTACACTCAACAAGAATAATCCGTTCAAAGACGTTCCCGAGGGGAAATGGTACACGGAAGGCGTGCTGTACTGCTTCAGACGCGGACTGATGTCCGGGACCGGGGACGGAGTATTCTCACCCAACGCCAAACTGACACGCGAGATGTTCGTTACCATACTCGCAAAGATAGACGGAGCGGACACGTCCGCATACGCGGGGACCAGCTTTTCAGACGTTAAGACGGGCAAATGGTACAGTAAACCGATCGAGTGGGCGTTCCGGAACGGATATACGTCGGGCTCGGGCGGCGGTAAATTCGGATTAGGCGATCCGGTGACCCGTCAGCAGCTCGCGGTGTTTCTATACAACTATACGAAGAAGAAAGAAATAGACGTTTCCGGGCTTGCCGATATCTCCGGCTACGCCGACGCGGGAAAAGTCGCTCGCTGGGCTGTCACCGGGATGCGCTGGGCGGTGGCGTCGGGAATGATCTCCGGGACCGGAAATAATAATCTGTCTCCGGAGGGCGTCGCAACGCGCGCACAGGTCGCGACTATAGTTATGAAATATATGGATCGGTTTTTAAAGTGATCCGTTTTGCAAAGGATGCAGGCCGTAAAGGCTTGCATTTTTTGTATATTATGATATAATGATTTGCAAAGAACGAATGAACGATCGGAGAAAGTATGAGAGAAACGGTCACCCGCGTAAACGACGGGATCGAGCTGATACAGAAGTCGGGCGGACAGATGTTCGGGACCGACGCTTTTCTGCTGTACGCTTTTGTACGTCCGACGCCGAAAAAGAAGGCTGTTGAGCTCGGGGCGGGGAGCGGGATAGTCTCGCTGCTCTGCGCCGCAAAAGGGAAGTTCTCGCATATCGACGCCTTGGAGATACAGCCTGAAATGGCTGAAATAGCAAGGAGGAACGTCGATCACAACCGTCTCTCCGACGCGGTCTCCGTTATCGGGGCGGATCTGCGCGAATATAAAGGGAAAGCGGACGCCGTCTTTACCAATCCGCCGTATATAAAATACGGCGCCGGGGTGCATAATCCCGACGGAGTAAAGAATATCTCCAGGCGCGAGGTCTGCGGAGGCATAGAGGATTTCGCCGCCTGCGCTTCCCGCCTGCTCTCCCACGGCGGATATTTCTACTGCGTATGGCGGCCCGACAGGCTGACCGATCTGCTTGATGCCATGAGGAGCCGCGGCATCGAGCCCAAGCGGCTGATCAACGTATATCCCGAGCCGGACGCCGCCCCCTGCCTTGTGCTTGTCGAGGGCAGGAGAGGGGCAAATCCCGGCGCATTGTATATAACTCCGCCGTTTATTCTCAACAGGGACGGGCGTCCCACGGAGGAGTGCAGAGAAGTTTATGAAAGAGGTGAGTTCGGTGGACGGTATCTCAAGCCCTGAAAAGAACAAGGTCGAGGGCGGGACGCTCTATCTCGTCGGGACGCCGATAGGCAATATGGCGGATATATCCGGGCGCGCGGTCAAGGTGCTCAAAGAAGTCGATTTTGTCGCCGCCGAGGACACCCGCAACACGGGAAGGCTTTTGCAGGCGATCGGCTCCGACCGCCCTATGATAAGCTATTTCGAGCATAACAAAAAGTCTAAAGGCGAGGTCATCGCCGGGCGGCTTCAGGCCGGCGAGAGCTGCGCTCTCGTGACCGACGCCGGTATGCCGGGGATAAGCGACCCCGGCGAGGATATGGTAAGGCTGTGCGCGGAGCGCGGCGTCCCTGTGACAAGCGTTCCCGGACCCTGCGCCGCGATAGACGCGCTGGTGCTTTCGGCGCTTCCCGCTGGACGATTTTCCTTCGAGGGCTTTTTGCCGACCGTCAAGTCGGAGAGGGCGAAGCGCCTCGATGAAGTAAAATACGACCGCCGGACTCTGATCTTTTACGAGGCGCCGCACCGTCTGCGCGAGACGCTTTCGGCTTTGCGCGAAGCTCTGGGCAACAGAAGGATATCCCTCTGCAGAGAGCTTACCAAACTGAACGAGGAGATCTTCCGCTCCGATCTCGACCGGGCTGTTGAGCGTTACGCGGAAAGCGATCCGCGCGGCGAATACGTTCTTGTCGTAGACGGCGCGTCGGAAGAAAGACCCGCGGAGGACAGATGGTGGGCAGGGCTGACCGTCCCCGAGCACGTCGAGGGCTACGTCTCGCGCGGAGCTTCAAAGAACGAGGCGATCAGAATGACCGCCCTGGATCTCGGACTTTCCAAAAATCACGTTTACAAGCTGGTGCTCGCCTCCGACGGCAAATAGGCGGTCACAAAAGACCTGCCCGCTCCATCTCTGCGATAAGGACCCGCTTCTTTTCCGGGCTCATCGGGCAGAGCGGGAGCCGGAGTTCGGAGGTGTCGAAGCCCATTTCGGCGAGCGCGGTCTTGACCGGTATCGGGTTGACCTCCGAAAAGAGGGCGCGTATGAGGGGCATATACTTCAACTGCAGGTCCCTCGCCTCGCCGTGAGCTCCCGCAAACCAGTCGGAGCACATCTTTTCGACCTCTCCGGGAACGATGTTTGAAAGCACGGATATCACTCCCGCCGCGCCGAGAGACAGAGCGGGCACGGTCATATCGTCGTTTCCGCTGTAGAAGTCGAGCCTGTCTCCGAATTCGGATACCAGCCCCGCAAGATAGGCTATATCGCCGGACGCCTCCTTCACGCCGCAGATGTTGGGATGATCCGCAAGCCGCGCATAGACCTCCGGCGCTACGTTCACCGTCGTGCGTCCCGGCACGTTGTAGAGGATGACCGGAACGTCGACGGCGTCGGCTATTTCGGTATAATTGCGCACCAGTCCCTCGCAGGTGGCGCGGTTGTAGTAGGGCGTCACGCAGAGCAGGGCGTCCGCTCCGTTCCTTTGCGCCTCCTTCGACATCATTACCGCGTGCGCCGTGTTGTTTGATCCCGTCCCGGCGATAAGCGGGACCCTGCCGTTTATTTTTTCGGCGGCGAAGGCGATGACCCTCTGGTGCTCGCCGTCCTCAAGCGTCGGCGCCTCGCCGGTCGTCGCGCAGACCGCTATCGCGGAGACTCCGCCGGATATTTGATATTCTATCAATCTTTCAAGCTCGGAATAATTCACTTCCGATCCGCGAAAAGGGGTGACGAGAGCCGTCGCCGCGCCGCGGAATATATGTTTTTTCACCATGATTTTTCCATCCTTTATCAGGAGCGTAATATGCTGATAACCAACGAAAAACCGCAGACAGAGCTTACAAAAAGCGATTTTTGGTACGATCTTCCGCAGGAGCTGATCGCGCAGACGCCGCTCGCCGTGCGTGACTCGTCCCGCCTTATGTGCGTGGACAGGCGGACGGGCGGGATCGAACACCGCGTCTTTCACGATATAGTCGATCTGCTCGATCCGGGCGACGTGCTGGTCGTCAACGATTCCAAGGTAATCCCGGCGCGCCTTTTCGGGGTCAAGGAGGAGACGGGCGTGCCTATGGAGGTACTGCTTCTCCGCCAGCGTGAGCTCGACACCTGGGAGGTGCTCTGCCGCCCCGGAAAACGCGCAAAGATCGGCACTAACATTGTATTCAGCGACGGGCTCCTCCGTGCGGAGGTGGTCGACGTGGTGGAGGACGGCGACCGCATACTTCACTTTACCTACGAGGGGGACAACCTCTATTCGATATTCGACCGCATAGGTCAGATGCCGCTCCCGCCGTACATAACCGAAAAGCTCGCCGACCGGAACAGGTACCAGACGGTCTACGCCCGCGAGCTCGGCTCCGCCGCCGCTCCCACCGCCGGACTGCATTTCACCCCGGAACTGCTCGATAAGATAAGGGAGAAGGGTGTGGACGTCGTCCCGGTCGAGCTTCACGTCGGACTCGGCACCTTCCGTCCCGTAAAAGAGGAAAAGATAACCGATCACGTTATGCATACCGAGTGGTTTTCGGTCTCCGAGGACTCTGCGCGGCGTATCAACGGGCGCAAGGGACGCCTCGTCTGCGTCGGGACCACCTCCTGCCGCACGGTAGAGAGCGTCGCCGACGGGAACGGTATGGTCCGGGCGTGCTCGGGCGACACGGGGATCTTCATCTACCCCGGCTATCAGTTCAAGGCGGTCGACGCGCTGATTACCAACTTCCATCTGCCGGAAAGCACGCTTCTCATGCTGGTCTCGGCGTTTTCCTCGCGCGAGATCATGCTCAACGCATATAGGACCGCGGTGGAGGAGCGTTACCGTTTCTTCTCCTTCGGCGACGCGATGTACATTTATTGAAAAATATCAACAATAAAACACATTATGTGAATATTATCTTGACTTTTGCGCATAATATGCGTATAATAATATCAAAAGGAGGCGATAATAATGGCTAAAGTATCTACTAACATCAGTATAGACGCCGAAACGAAGAAAAAGGCGCAGGCGCTTCTTGCGGATTTCGGAATGGACCTGTCCACCGCGGTCAACGTTTTTTTGAAGCAGATGATCTATGAAGAAGCGTTCCCGTTCGCTATCGCCAGAGATACGCCTAACGCCGTGACCTTGGCTGCGATGGATGAAGCAAAGGAAATGAGGCGCCATCCGGAGAGATATAAGTCTTATAACGACGTCGATCAAATGATGGAGGATATTCTCGGTGAAGTATGAGGTCGTTCCGTCCAATCAGTTCAAGAAAGACGTCAAACTTGCTCAAAAAAGAGGCTACGATATAGGCCGGCTGACAGCGGTTATCAAAAAGCTTGCGGACGGAGCGAAGCTTGAGGCTAAGTACAGGGATCATCCGCTGTCCGGCAATTACGCAAAATATCATGAATGTCATATTCAGCCGGACTGGCTTTTGATTTATGAAATTGAAGACGATCGCTTGATTTTATTCCTGTCAAGGACCGGGACCCACAGCGATCTGTTTTGATTGCTCGGCGTGATGATCTCACGCCGAATAGTTTTTCCGATCGTACGTATCCTATAAACCTTAACCTTCGGCGGCGCGACGTACATTTATTGACCGGATGTGCGCTTATGGCGTAACGCTTTGATTTTTTGATTGACAATCGGGCTCGTTTGATGTATTATTAAATCGGTGAGGTGATTAATATGGGAAAGATATTCGATAAAAAGAACTACGACCGCAAGTCGCTCGTCGAGGTGATACAGCAGTTCGGGCTGGATCTCAAATGCTGCGCGCAGCAGATTAAGCGGGGCTTCAGCGATCCCGACGTTTGGGGGATGCGCACATGGTTTTGCCGCACGGTTCCCGCCATGCTCGATAAAATGAGCGAGAAAGCGCACGGCACTCCCGAAAAGATCGCCAATCTCCCGCGCTTCAGCGGAAATCCGGAGGCGGCGCACCGGGAGTGGGTCCGCATCCTAAAAAAGACGGCGTTCCTTCTCCGCGAGTCGGACGAGGAGACCGCGGAAAGAAAAATAGACAATCCCTTCGATCTGCGGACCCAGACCGAGAATTATCTGCACTTTGAAAAGAGAAAGCTCGCATATCGCGAAAAGTGCCGCAAAGAAGGGATGACTCTCTTCTCATATTGGTTCAACGATCTTTGGGACTGACGCCGTATGGGCGATAAGATAAAGATCACCGCCATAGTCGGTCCGACCGCGTCCGGCAAGAGCGGACTTGCGCTCGAGCTCGCCCGCAGGGAGGGCGGATGTATAGTATCCTGCGATTCGATGCAGATCTACCGCGGGATGGATATAGGAACCGCGAAGCCGACGGCGGAAGAGATGCGGGAGATCCCGCACCGCATGATAGATATCGTCGATCCGGACGAGGACTTCACGCTCGCCGATTTTGTCGCAAGGGCGAATGCCGAGATAGCTGAGATCGCCGGAAAGGGAAGCCCCGTCATCCTCTGCGGAGGAACGGGGCTCTATCTCGATACGCTGCTGCGCGGGGGAGGACTTGCGCCGGACGTGCCGGACTCGGCTTTTGACGGATTGGACAAGCTCGAGGTCGACGCCCTGCACGCCGAGCTCGAAAGGGCGGACCCGGACTCCGCGGCAGCGATACACAAAAACAACCGCCGCC
>JAFSSR010000225.1 GCA_017450885.1 Clostridia bacterium
GGCGGAGCCGCAACATCGTTTCGCCGTCAGGCGAACATCGTTTACGCAAAGCGTAACATCGTTTTCCGCAGGAAACCTCGTTCGGCGAAGCCGACTTCGTTTTCCCCTCCCTTCACCCGGCTCCGCCGGGAGCTCCCCCTCCCCACCTGCGGTGGGGGAAGGAGCTTTTTTGTATGTGTCGCCGCAGGCGACACCGCATAACACAACGTTCGGGTGCGGCGACAATAAAGACGGCGGGGTTAAAACCCCGCCATACGGTGTCGGGTGCGTTTTGTTTATTCGAAGCGCCGAATTACGTTTTCCCGCCCAAACGCTGTCATTGCGAAGCCCCGAAGGGGCTGCGGCAATCCGTTTTCCCTTTATCGTTTGCGGCGAAGCCGCAACATCGTTTCGCCGTCAGGCGAACATCGTTTACGCGAAGCGTAATATCGTTTTCCGCAGGAAACCTCGTTTACGCGAAGCCGACTTCGTTTCTGCCCTCCGGGGTCCCTCATCCGTCGCCTGACGCCTTCTCCTGTGGGGAAGGCTTTTTTTGATTGACAAGCAAGGCGGGTGATGGTATAATTTTATAAAGGACAACGAGACATTCAGATCAAAGGATAACTTTATGGATAGAATAAACATACGCGGAGTCGGATTTGACTCCGTCGATCTCGACGAGGCGCTGGAGATCTGCGAAGGATTTATGGCGGAGCGCCGTGCGTCGGGCGGGACGGCTAAACGCATCCACACCCCCAACGCGGAGATAGTGCAGATGTGCGTCGAGCATCCCGACAAGCGTGAGCTTATCAACTCGGCGGACCTTGTCATACCGGACGGGGCGGGCGTGGTGCTTGCCGGTAAGATACTGAATAAGAAGCTCCCCAAGGGCAAGGTGGCGGGAGTCGAGCTGCTCGAGGGGATAATCCGCAACTCCGGAAAGAACGGCCGGAGGATCTTCCTTCTCGGGAGCAAGCCGGACGCCGGGAACGGCAAAAGCGTTGCAGAGACGGCAAAGGAGAAGCTGACCGAGAAGTACCCCGACGCCTTGATAGTCGGTACCCGCGACGGGTATTTCAAGGACGACGCGGCGGTCATCGAAGAGATCAACGCGTCCGACGCCGATTTTCTCGCCGTCTGCCTCGGAGTCCCAAAGCAGGAGGAGTGGATGAACGCCCACCTGGACGAGATCAAGGTCGGTCTTATGGGCGGCTTCGGCGGAAGTCTCGACGTATTCGCGGGGACGGTCAACCGCGCCCCGAAGTTCTTTATAAAGTTCAATTTGGAGTGGCTCTACCGTTTTGCCAAGCAGCCGACCCGAATAGGACGCATGATGAAGATACCCAAATTCGTTTTCGGAACGGTCAAGGATAAGATCATAAGAAAGAAATATTGACCGGCCTTTTACGACAAAAAATTCGTCCCTTTTTCGGTATAATAAGATAGAAGTCTTATTTTCCGAAAGAGGGACGTTTATGTTTGGACGTATAAAAAACGCGGGCGGCGCGAGGAGCGTATACACCCTGCTTTTGGCGGCTCTGCTCCCCTTCCTGTTCGCGGGGAGCCTTTTCGTCGGACTTGCCGACGCGATGGGCGCGCGCGCCGCCCAGCCGGACTTACAGACCAAAGCGGCGGACAGAGATGCCGTCCCGGAGGACGGCGCGGTCGAAGCGTCCGCCGATCCCGAGGGGGAGGATCCGCGCCTGCCCGCGTGGAGCTACTACGTCCTTCCGCTCAGCGACGCGATGCAGGACGAGGTCTATCTGCTCTGCGACAAATACGACGTGCCGCCCGATCTGGTCTTCGGGATGATATCCGCCGAAGCCGTGACCGCCTCGCCCTACTCCGGCTCCTGCTCCGACAAGCCGATGGGAACCCCCGCCGACAGCGCGGCGTGGTGCGCCGAACAGCTCGGGATCACGGGAGAGGCGACCTTTGACCAGAACCTGGAGTGCGGGGTGCTGCTGCTCGCCGAATACTGCCATAAATACAGCGATCCCGAAGCCGTCGCCATGTGCTACGAGCTGGGCGAGAACGAAGCCCTCCGGCGGATCTCCCGCGGGGAAAGCTCCACGCAGTTTTCCCGTCTGGTGGTGAGGGAGATGACCACCCTGACCGAACGTCCCCCGAAACAAAAATAAAACCGCGTCAAAAACGCGGTTTTATTTTTGTTTTGCGACAGCGGTCTCAGCCCTCGAGCTCGGTCTTGAGAAGGTCGAGAAGGAGCTGAGCTTCTTCTTCGTTGAAGGTGATGCCCTTGCTCATCTTGGAGCCGTCGGGAGCCCAGTCACGGACGTCGTACTTGGGCTCGCCGTCGTTCCAGGAAACGACGTTGAGCTGCTTCTGCCATCCACGGGGAGTTTCGGAGATAACTCCGACTTTTTTTACGATCTTGTAGGTGATTTCCGGCATGGTCGTAATTCCTTTCCTGTTGCCGATGACCCGGCAATTTTTGTTAGTATTAAAAAATTATAGAAGAATATACTTACAGTTATAATACTTACAGTTATAAATATTATAACAGATATATTTTATTTTGCAAGGGGTTTTTAAAAATATCTTTGCCGAAAATCCCATAAAATCAAGGTTTATTATCATTTTTTGCGTTTTTCCCCGTCCGGGACGCCGCGGCGGCGGTTTTTGCCGCGTTTATCCGCGCAGCGCCTTTACGGTCGCCGCCATATCCTCGCTCTTGAAGACCGCCGATCCGGCGACTATGACGTTGGCTCCGGCGTCGAGGACGAGGCGTACGTTCGCGGGTGAGATACCGCCGTCGACCTCTATCTCGGTGTCGAGCCCCGCCTCGCGGGTCATCTCCGCGACGGCGGCTATGTGGGGGATCATATCGTGCATAAAGCTCTGACCTCCGAAGCCCGGCTCGACCGTCATGACGAGGATGAGGTCGCAAAGCCCGAGCAGCGGACGGACGACCTCGGGATCGGTCGCCGGTTTGATCGAAAGTCCGGCGCGGCATCCGAGCTCGCGTATGCGGCGGAGAACGGCGGCGGGGTCGTCGGTGCTCTCGTAATGGACGGTTATAATATCCGCGCCCGCCTTTGCGAACTCCTCTATATAACGCTCCGGCTCGCAGATCATAAGATGCACGTCGAAAACGAGACCGCTCGTGCGGCGGATCGCCTTTACTATGCAGGGCCCAAGCGTGATATTGGGCACGAACATACCGTCCATCACGTCGATGTGGGCGTAGTCGGCGCCCGCCTTTTCGATCCTTTCGAGCTCGCTCTGCATATTGGCGAAGTCGCAGGAAAGTATTGAGGGTGAAATTTTGATCATCGTATTTTAACTCCTTTTTCGGGGTGAAATTCCTTGTTTTTGACCGCTTGCGGCGGGTTTTTCCGCCGCGAAGATACGCCCGCAGCCGCCGGCGCGGTGTCACCGGGGGCGTTTCGGGATATACTGAAAGTAGACGCCTGAATGAAAACTCCGACCGGTCGGCGCGCGCCGGGGACGTTCAAGGCACAGGAAGTAAACAGGTGTCGCGCGCGCCTCCGGCATAAGATAGATCGAAGTGCGGCTCCGTATGGGGCCGCGCTTTGTTAAGCGAGGGACAAAATGTTTAGGCACCGGCGAATACCGTTTCACGCTCAAACGCTGTCATTGCGAGGCGCTCGCGGAGCGTGAAAACGAAGTCGGTTGCTGACTGTATCCTTTAGGGCGGGGATGGAACCCCGCCCCTACCGGTTGAAATGGCGTTCGGGTGCGGCGACCTCGAAGGCGGCGGGGATTTGCTCCCCTCAGTCGCGCTGTTCGCGCGACAGCTCCCCTCATCGCTTCGCGACGAAGGGCGCTTATAAGGTAGATA
>JAFSSR010000226.1 GCA_017450885.1 Clostridia bacterium
CCATGATGACCGTACCCGCCTCGAGGTCGTATTCGCTCCCCTCTATCGGGACGGGGCGGCGTCTGCCCTGCTCGTCCGGCTCTCCGAGCTCCATACGGATACAGGTGACCGAAACGGTATTACCCTTTTCGTCGGCGTTGATCTTTACGGGGTTATTGAGGGTGAGGAACCCTATCCCCTCCTCCTTTGCGTGGTGGATCTCCTCGGATCGCGCCGGCATCTCCGCCTCGCCGCGGCGGTAGACTATCTTCACGTCGCCGCCGAGCCGCTTGGCGCACCGCGCGGCGTCCATCGCGACGTTGCCGCCGCCGACCACTATGACCGTGCCGCCCCGCTTTATCGGCGTGTCGTAGGCGGGGTCGTACGCTTTCATAAGATTGACGCGGGTGAGGAACTCGTTCGCCGAAAAAACGCCGTTGGAGTTTTCGCCCGGGATGCCCATGAAGGACGGCAGTCCGGCTCCGGAGCCGACGAAGACCGCCTTATATCCTTCGTCGAAAAGCTCGTCGACGGTCAGCGCGCGGCCGACGACGACGTCGCACTCGACGGCGACGCCCAGCTTTTCGATCGCCGCTATCTCGTCGGCGACTATGGATTTGGGCAGACGGAACTCGGGTATGCCGTAGACCAGCACTCCGCCCGGCTTATGCAGCGCCTCGAAAAGATGAACGTCATAGCCCAGCTTTGCAAGGTCGCCCGCGCAGGTTAGCGAGGATGGCCCGGAGCCGACGACGGCGATCTTCATACCGTTCTTTTCCGGGACGGCGGCGTCCTCCTTCGCCGCGGCGGAGGCGTTGTCGGCGCAGAAGCGCTCCAGCCGTCCGATGGCGACCGGCTCGCCCTTGATACCGCGGACGCACCTGCTCTCGCACTGCTTTTCCTGCGGGCAGACCCGCCCGCAGACCGCCGGAAGGGCGTTTGTCTCTTTGATCTTTTTATACGCGCCGTCGACGTCGCCGCCGGCGAGCAGCGAGATGAAATCGGGGATCTTTACCCCGACGGGGCAGCCCTCTATACAGAGCGGCTTTTTGCAGTTGAGACAACGCGCCGCCTCGTTTACGGCTTCATCGTACGTATACCCCAGCGCGACCTCGGTAAAATTGGCGCTGCGGACGCCGGGCGCCTGCTCGCGCATCGGGGTCTTTTCTTTCTGCATATTAGGCATCGGTCCTACCCTCCGTTTTGAAGAGATTGCAGGTCTTCTCCCTTGCGGCGGTCTCCTCGGCGCGGTAGCCGTTGTTGCGCCGCATAAGGAGATCGAAATCGACCTCGTGACCGTCGAAATCGGGTCCGTCCACGCAGGCGAACTTGGTCTCGCCGCCGACGCTTACGCGGCATCCGCCGCACATCCCCGTTCCGTCTATCATTATCGGATTCATCGAAACGACCGTCTTTATGCCGTACTCCTTTGTCAGCAGGCAGACGAATTTCATCATTATCGGCGGCCCGATGGCTATGACCAGGTCGTAGTCAGCGCCCTCCTCGATCAGGCGGCGCAGCGCGTCGGTGACCAGTCCCTTATTGCCGTTGGAGCCGTCGTCGGTCACGACGACAAGGTTGCCGCAGGCTTTCATCTCGTTCTCAAGGATTATCAGGTCCTTCGTGCGAAATCCGGCGATGAGGTCCACCTCCGTGCCGACCGAGGCGAGATATTTCGCCTGCGGATAGGCGATGGCGCAGCCGAGCCCGCCGCCCACGACGGCGACCTTTTTATAGCCGTCGAGCTCCGACGCGCGTCCGAGCGGTCCGACGAGATCGGACAGGTATTCCCCTTCCTTTTTCGCCGCTATCTTCATCGTCGAGGCGCCGACCGTCTGGAATATGACGGTAACGCCGCCGTTCTCCTTGTCGCTTGCCGCGATGGTGAGCGGTATCCTTTCGCCGAACTCGTCGGCGCGTATGATGACGAACTGCCCCGGCTTCGCCTTCGCGGCGACGCGGGGAGCCTCTACCGTCATCTTTACCGTGCCGGGATTGAGTTCTTTCCTTTCGATTATCCTGAACATATCTGTTACACTCCGGTCTTTGATCTTTTAATTATATCATCCAAACACAGCTTATTCAAGTATTGATACCGATTTGAACTCAAAAATTTAAAATTAGTTCAAAAAATCCCGGCAAAATCAAGTATAATATATTTATCACATTTTTACGGTAGGCGGGGATGGATACGATCTCTTACGACAACTGCACGATATGTCCGCGAAGGTGCGGAGCTGACCGGACAAAGACGCCGGGCTTTTGCGGCGCGACGGACAGGATAAAGGTCGCGCGCGCTGCGCTCCACATGTGGGAGGAGCCGTGTCTTTCCGGGGAGCGCGGAGCCGGGACGGTCTTTTTCTCCGGCTGTCAGCTCGGCTGCGTGTACTGCCAGAACCGCGCCATCTCGCACGGCGAGGCAGGAGCGGAGATCACGCGCGAACGGCTCGTTGAGATATTTTTCGAGCTCGCCGAAAAAGGCGCGCACAACATCGATCTCGTCACCCCGGACTGTTACATCCCCGACGTCGCACGGGCGATACGGGAGGCGAAAGATAACGGCCTTGCCCTCCCCCTTGTCTGCAACTGCTCCGGCTACGAGACCGTCGAGGCGATAAAGACTCTCGGCGGGCTTATCGACGTCTGGATGCCCGATCTCAAGTACCTTGACGAGGATATCGCGCAAAAATACTCCGCCGCGCCGGACTATCCCGAGGTCGCGAAGGCGGCTGTCGACGCGATGGTCGTACTGCGTCCGGAATGTGTCTTCGATGAAGACGGAATGATGATAAAGGGCGTGCTCGTGCGCCATCTCTTACTGCCCGGATGCCTTGAGGACTCGCGGAACGCGCTGAAATATCTCTACTCCCGCTACGGAAACGGGATCTGGTATTCGATAATGAGCCAGTACACCCCGCCGGACGGGATGGAGCGTCCGCTCGACCGACGCGTGACCTCGCGCGAATACGACGCGCTTATCGACTTCGCCTGCGGCCTCGGGATAGAAAACGCCTTCATCCAGGAGGGCGGCGCCGCGGAAGAGAGCTTTATCCCGCAGTTCGACTGCGAAGGGGTGATCCCCCGGCATACGGACGGTTGATCCCCCGCCGCGTACGGCGGATTATATCTTTTTACAAAGTATAACGGAAGAGTATTGACAAATACAACGCCCTTGTATATAATATTAGTTAACAAACTAATAGACTTTAAATCCCCTTTTCCCGGGAGCTTTCACCCGCCCGGAATCTATAAACAGGAGAAAAACGATGGATGAGAATAAACAGGAAGCGGAAGTAAAGATCCCGGAGGAAGCGCCGGTCTATTCCCGCAAAAGAAAAACCGCCGTCAAGAGCAGCGAACAGGAAATCGTAAACGGCAAAGACAGCGCGGATAAGGACGAGATCTTCGTTCCCCGCGCCGAAGAGACTCCGCTTGTGCTTATCAACGAGGTCTCAAGGCTCTTTCTTAACAAGATGCGCGAGCACAACGAGGGCTCCATATCGGGGAGCTACAGGCACATAATATTCCATTTGGCGCAGAAGGACGGACGCACCCAGCTTGAGCTCGCCCGTCTGACCCACCTCAAGCCGCCCACGGTCAGCCTCAGCCTCGCCAAGCTGGAGGCGGGCGGAAACGTACGCCGCGAGGCAGATCCCGTCGACCTGCGCCAGACCCGCGTCTACCTGACCGACCTCGGAAGACAGATCGACGACGCCTCGAGAGAAGCGTTCATCTCGTTCGAGAAGCAGGCGATATCCGGCCTCACCGACGAGGAGCGCAATACTCTCGTCAAGCTGTTAAAGGCTGTCAGAGAAAAAATATGAACGCCTCGTTTTAAAGGGCCCTTTACGCGGGGTCCTTTTCTTTTTGTGAATTGTACACAAAAATTATTGTATTTTTTATATCATATCACGAAAAGTAAATTGCCGTTTTTCCCTTGCAATTAGTCCGCCGATATTGTATAATATTATGGTAGTCTTGTTTAAAATAAAGATACTATTACATAAAGGAGTTCGAAACACATGGCAAAGTTCAACACCAACCAGATCCGCAACGTGGCGTTCCTCGGTCACGGCGGAAGCGGTAAGACCTCTCTTGCGGAGGCTATGCTTTATATGACCAAGGCGACCGACCGCCTCGGCACCCCCACCGACGGAAACACCGTGCTCGACTATGATCCCGAAGAGATCAAGCGCGGATTTTCCATCTCTCTTGCCACCGCTCCCGTTGTTTATAAGAACACCAAGATCAACGTTCTGGACGCTCCCGGATTTCTCGATTTCTCCGGCGAAGTATTCCAGGCGGTCAGAGTAGCGGACGCGGCTATCATCGTCATCGACGCGCGTTCCGGCGTTCAGGTCGGCGCGGAGCTGGCGTGGGATTACGCGACCGACGCGGGCATCCCGAAGATATTCTTTATCAACAAGTTCGACGATCCGGAAGCTCACTTCACCAAGCTGTTCGACGAGCTGCGCGAGAAGTTCGGTCACACCGTTTGCCCGCTCTTCCTACCAATGCGCGTAGGCGGAAACATCGAGGGCTTCCTCAACCTCATCGACATGAAGACCTTCGTCTACGACAAGACCGGTCACCACACCGCCGGCGAGATCCCCGCCGACTTTGCGGACGTCGCCGCCGATTATAAGAATATGCTTCTCGAGTCTCTCGCAGAGACCAGCGACGAGCTGATGGAGAAGTTCTTCGCAGAGGAAGAGATCACCCGCGACGAGGCGGTCGAGGCTCTCCACACCGGTATAATCAACGGTTCCATCGTTCCGGTCATCTGCGGTTCCTCCACCAAGCTGTGGAGCATCGAGGAGCTGCTCGACATCATCGTCGACTCCTTCCCGCGTCACACCTCGAAAAAGAACGAGAAGATCACCGTCGGCGGCGAGACCAAGGATCTCCCCATCGAGGGCACAAACGACGTCAACCTCTTCGTCTTCAAGACGATCGCCGACCAGTTCGGCAAGCAGACCTTCTTCAAGGTCATGACCGGCGAGCTCAACAACACCATGACTCTCCGCAACGTCCAGACCGGCGCAAGCGAGAAGATGGCTCACATCTACACCGTCTGCGGTAAGAAGCAGGTCGAGGTCGACTCGCTCGCCTGCGGCGACATCGGTATGATCCCCAAGCTGACCAACACCGGCACCAACGATACCCTTACCTCCGGCTCGGGCGACGCCGAGATCTCAAAGATCCAGTTTCCCGAGGGCTTCTACTCCAGAGCCATCACCCCGAAGTCCAAGGGCGACGAGGACAAGATCTCCACCGGCGTCAACAGGCTGCTTGAAGAGGACAAGACCCTCAAATTCAAGAACGATCCCGAGACCAACCAGCTGGTCGTCACCGGCATGGGCGATATGCAGCTCTCCATTCTTTCCGCCCGCCTCGAATCCCGTTCCAAGGTCTCCGTAGACCTCACCGAGCCCAAGATCGCTTACCGCGAGGCTATAAAGAAGAAGGGCGTCCAGGTACAGGGCAAGCACAAGAAGCAGTCCGGCGGTCACGGTCAGTACGGCGACGTCCGCATCACCTTCGGTCCCGGACCGGAAGGCACCGAGGGCCTCACCTTTACCGAATCGGTCGTCGGCGGCGCTGTCCCGAAGGGATACTTCCCGGCGGTCGAGAAGGGTCTCCAGGAAGCCATGCAGAAGGGTATCCTCGCCGGCTTCCCGATGGTCAACCTCTCCGCTGACCTTTACGACGGCTCCTATCACGACGTCGACTCTTCGGAAATGGCGTTCAAGCTTGCCGCAAACCTTGCGTACAAGGCCGCCATGCCTATAGCCAACCCGGTCATCCTTGAGCCGGTCGGCACCCTCAAGGTCTACGTTCCCGCCGATATGCTCGGCGACGCGATGGGCGACCTCAACAAGCGCCGCGGCCGCGTCCTCGGCATGAGCGCGATGGAAGGCAAGAAGGGCTATCAGGTCCTCGAGGCGGAGGTCCCCTTCTCCGAGATGACCGACTACACCATCGCCCTCCGCGCCATGACCCAGGGCAAGGGCAGCTACACTCTCTATTTCGTAAGATACGAGGAAGTCCCGGCGATGAACGCGCAGAAGATCATCGAGCAGGCAAAGAGAGACGCCGAGGAAGAGAAATAATCATCACAATACAACGTGTATCCGCATTTTAATAGAATGCGGATACATTTTTTAGGGTAAAGATCATGAAAAAACTGTTATCTTTGATCGCCGCGCTCCTGCTGATAGTCTGCGCTTTCACGATCGCGGCGAGGGCGGACTTCGGCGACTTCGGCGGCGACGCCGACTTCGGAGATTTCGGCGGGGGAGACTACGACGGAGGATACGATTACGGCGGCGACTATTCTTCCGGCTCTTCGTCGTTCATCTTTCTGGGCGGCGGAACGGGCTCTACTGTTATAACGATAATCATAGTCGTTATAGTTATCGCCCTATTGATAATCAAGAACAAGAACGGCGCAGGCGGCGGCCGCGGCGGGAACGTCAGAGGCGTCAACATCGGCAACAGGGAGACCGCGCAGAGCGCCCTGAGACCGATGGGCGCCTACCGCGAGCTCGATCCCGATTTCAACGAGGCAGATCTGCGCGAGAAGATCTCCAATCTGTTCGTGCAGATGCAGAACTGCTGGACCGCAAGGGATATAGAACCGCTCCGTCCCTACTTCACCGACGCGCTGTTCACTCAGTTTGAGCGGCAGGCTGCGCAGAAGAAGGCCGACGGGCTCACCAACCGCATCGAGCGCGTTTCGGTCCAGATGGTCGAGTTCCGCGGCTTCAGGCAGGACGGCGTGAACGATCATCTTATAGTCAAGCTGCAGGCGCGGATGATCGACTACACCGTAAAGGACGACACCGGAAAGGTCGTTTCCGGCTCGCCCGACCGCGAGAAGTTCATGACCTACGAGTGGGATCTCTCCCGCACCACCGGCATAAAGACCGGAGGCGGGCTGAAAAAAGACGAACTCGGACGTACGGTCTGCCCCTCCTGCGGCGCGCCGCTTGACATCAACGCAAGCGCACGCTGCGAGTACTGCGGCAGCGTCATCAACGCGTCGGCGCACGACTGGGCGATCTGCAATATAACCGCGATCTCACAGCAGACGATGTGATAACGAAAAACGTTCGGACGTCACGCGCGCGCGAACGTTTATATTCTAATCGGAGGTTTGTCAATGAAAATACAAAACCGAAAAGTCGGATTATTCCCGGCTTTGTTGGCGCTCATTTATCTGTTTCTTTCACTTTCCGGATGCGTGGAAGGCGCACGTACGGAAAGTCAGGATCCGGAAAGGTACAAAATCGCCGATACCGCAGAGATAACAGAGGATAGTCACGACCGCGAGTCGGACTATACGGCGGCCTTCCGCACGCACGCGCTCAACTTTGAAACGCTGTCCGTCCAGATGGAGGACCGGATATTCGACGAGGCGGCACTGCGCGGATATGCAAAGGATATCCTTTGCGAGCTTGAAATGGCGGGGATCTACGCCGGAACCGAGCCGCAGACGGTCACGTTGTATATCGTGGGCGAGACCCTCGGAGGACTGCCCGAAGCGGTCGGCGCGCAAGTCTTTTGTTCCCTTTCCGACATGGAAAACAGGGGGTACCGCCCGGCGCTTTTAGGCGCGGCGTTCGGCTTATCCTCGGAATGGCAGCGCGCCGGGTTTGCAGAATACGTTTTTGAAGAAGAGGACGGCATACGGCTGGCGGAGTATTACAACGAGGGCGGGCACGACCTTACCGCCTCCTGCTCCGCCGCACATCTTTCTCCGCTTATCTCCGATGAAAATACCGTCCGGGCGGCCCGCGCCACAGCGCGGAGCCTGGCGAGATTCATCATCAAAAACAATGGCTTCGCCGCTTTCCGCAAGGCAAAGGACACGGCTCCGTATCTTCCCGCCTGGGCTGAGAGCGTCGGGCTGACCGTCCTCCCCGCCCTTCCGGAAAAGAGCGCCGCGGCAGCCGACCTTAAGATCGGAAAAGCAAAGACTTTCGACTGCGTTCTTAAAGTCCAAAACTTCTCCGTTTACGTCACCGTGGGTAGCTGGACGGTCGACCCCGACGAGCTCTATTCCTTCATCTGCGACTATTTCGCCGGTATAGATCTCGTCCTCGACCGTATACGCCGCGAAGCGCCCAAAGCCGCCGCGATAGCCGAAGAACGCTTTACGGAGCAGATCAGGATAACGACGCTCGA
This sequence comes from Clostridia bacterium, assembly GCA_017450885.1. Classification (GTDB taxonomy): domain Bacteria; phylum Bacillota; class Clostridia; order Oscillospirales; family CAG-272; genus RGIG3438. The sequence continues at coordinate 8,170 of JAFSSR010000226.1, forward strand.
CCCGATGACAAACTCATCGTGCGCCTATCCGTATAGGAACGAGATATTTCTCGCGCGTAAAGACGCCGTCTGGCACGAGACGATGCATCTGCTTTTTGAGGAGCCGCTATCGTCCGACCGTTTCGGATGGCTGAACGAGGGGATCGCGGAACATTTCACCTACCCGGCAGCGACAGTATACGCCCCCGTCGACTATATTTCCGGCGGATTTGACGCCTATCTCGACTTCTTCGAGGAGGTCAGTTCAAAGGAGGCGGACGCAAACGATATGGTATTCCACCGCAGCGTCATGAACCTGTATCAGAAGTTCCGCTCCCCGGAAGCAAAGGATTACGACGATCAGGGGGCGTATTTCCGCGCGTACGGCATAAGCTCGCTTCTCCTTTTCGGAAAGATAGAACGCAGTCAGGAAAGAGTTATGTACGACAAGTCTGTGGCGTACAAGCGCGGGATGTCCGCGGGGGAAAAGGACGCCGACGGCAACGCGCTTTCCTATCCCGAGGCGGCGGTAATGTACGAATACCTCGCCGCAGTCTACGGCGCGGACGCCGTGATAGACGCCTATCTGAACGGCGTTCTCCCGGAAAAGGCGTTCGGCGCTTCATACTCCGAATTGTTCGACGCCGCAATAGCGTATTACACCGGTCTGTACGGCGAGTACATCGCAC
>JAFSSR010000026.1 GCA_017450885.1 Clostridia bacterium
GAGAAATACGGTGAGAAGAACGCCTCGTTCTCTCCCGGCTTTCTCTTGCGGTTTTTGAGGAATTCTCTCATTGTTATAACGTCGATCATCAGCGCCGCGGTAGCGGCGATCACACACACCTGCCTTGCCATATCTCACGCCTCCTTTATCGCGTTTATCAGATTATAGCACGCAGTCATATGATTGTCAATATGATATGGACCGGATTCAGACCAGGCAGATGGTCGTTCATACCATCTGCAAAACCGAGGGCAAAAAGAAAAAACGTCCGGAAAACCGGACGTTTTATCTTTTGGATCAGTTCTGGATGAGTTCCTTGACCTTGGAGCTCTTGCCGACTCTTCCGCGCAGATAGTAGAGCTTTGCTCTTCTGATCTTACCGCGGCGGAGGATTTCGACTTTTTCCACGTTGGGAGAGTGGATGGGGAAGGTCTTCTCGACGCCTACGCCGTAAGAGATCTTACGGACGGTGAAGGTCTCGGAGATGCCGCCGCCGTTTTTGCCGATGACGATGCCGTCGTACATCTGGACTCTCTCTCTGTTGCCCTCTTTTATTCTGTTGTGGACACGGACGGTGTCACCGATAGAGAACTGGGGCACGCTCTCTTTCAACTGCTCGTTTGTAAAAGCCTTGATCAGATCCATTGTTTTGGCTCCTCCTTAATATTCTACGGATTTTCGTGCAGAGCATCGCAGAGGACTATCCGTGTTATGCGTATCAAGTCGCATAACGAGAGCATTATAGCAGATATTGTCTGAAAAATCAACCCCCAATTTCAATTTTACGAAATATTTACAAAAAATCTTTCGGGCAGTCGTTATTAAGTCTTGTAAATTTATATTATTTATAGTAAAATAGATGTGTATTTGCTAAAATGACTTACTATGCGCAAAGGAGCATATGATGGATAATGATCTGAACGTCACTCCGGCCGCCGACGCCGCGGAGCAGTCAAAGCAGGATAGATCGAAAAAAGAAAAAGAGAAAAAGGGATTCATTGCCAACCTTTTGGAATGGGTGGAGCTGTTCGCCGTCTCGGTCGCCATCGTTATGACCGTCCTTGTCTGCATCGGCCGCCATTCTCCCGTCATAGGCAGCTCGATGAACGAGACCCTCCAGCAGGACGATCTGCTTATAATCAGCGATCTGTTCTACACTCCAAAGCAGGGGGATATAATAGTTTTTGAATCGCAGAAGACGACATACGAAAAGCCGTACGTCAAACGCATAATCGCGACCTCCGGGCAGACGGTCGACTACGACCGGTCGACGGGCGAGGTGACGGTCGACGGAAAGCTCCTTTACGAAGACTATGCGGTCTATAAGGGTATCGAGCGGACTTACTATAACGCGGGTATCGAATATCCTTACACCGTTCCGGAGGGCCACGTTTTCGTGATGGGCGACAACCGCTGGAACTCCACCGACAGCCGCGATATCGGACCGGTCGATCAGCGGTGCATAATCGGACACGTTATTTTCAGACTTTTTCCCTTCAAAAACTTCAGGACGTTTTAAGGAGAGCCTATGCCTTCCACACAAATTCAATGGTTTCCGGGACATATGGCGAAGACAAGGCGGCTCATCACCGAGTGTCTGCCGTACGTCGATATAGTTATAGAGATGCGCGACGCGCGCGTCCCGATCAGCTCCAAAAACCCTGAGATCAGACGGCTCTGCGGCAAAAAGCCGATGCTGACCGTCTTTGCCAAAGGAGATCTTTCCGACCCCGCTCAGAACGAGGCGTGGAGACGGGTCTTTGAAAACAACGGAAAGAGCTGCCTGTTCATCGACTGCAAGAGCGGCGCCGGAATCAATAAGCTCGCGCCGTCAGTCGGCGAAATACTCGCCGAGAAGACCTCAAAATACAGCGACAAGGGCATGTCCGGAAGAACGCTGAAGGCGATGGTCGTCGGCATCCCCAACGTCGGCAAATCCTCGCTCATCAACCGCCTTTCCGGGTCGGCAAAAGCCAAAGCGGAGGACCGTCCCGGAGTCACCACCTCGAAACAGTGGGTGACGACAAAGATCGGGATAGATCTTCTCGATATGCCTGGCGTGCTCTGGCCCAAGTTCGACGACGAGCGGACCGGGGAAAATCTCGCCGCGATCAAGGCGATCAAGGACGACATACTCGATACCGAGCGCATCGCGACCGCCCTCTGTTCAAGACTTCGCGAGCTCTATCCGGAAAAGCTGTCCGAAAGATACAAGCTGGGCGATATGAGCCGCTATTCCGCTCTTGAGGATTGGGAGCTGGTCGAGGAGATCGGCCGCAAGCGCGGATTTCTCGTCTCCGGCGGAGAGGTAGATTACGAGCGCACCTGCAATATGCTGCTCGCCGAATTCCGCGCGGGGAGCATAGGAAGAATAACACTCGAGGCGGCTTATGATGAAGCTGACATATGAGCTTGAGGAAAAGTACGCGTCCGAAGGATACGCCGTGATATGCGGGACGGACGAGGCGGGCAGAGGACCGCTTGCCGGCGACGTATTCGCCGCAGCCGTCATACTTCCGCGCGGACTCGACGTCGACGGGCTCAACGATTCGAAAAAGATAAGCGAAAAGAAAAGGGAAAAGCTGTTCGATATCATAAGAGAACAGGCGGTGAGCTTCGGGATCGCCTCCGCTTCTCCCGGCGAGATCGACGAGATCAACATACTTAACGCCGCCCAGCTCGCCATGCGCCGCGCGGTCGCCATGCTCGATCCCGCGCCCGATCTCGTGCTAGTCGACGGCAACGTGGTCCGCGGGTTTACGGTCAAGGCGGTCCCGATAATCAAGGGGGACGCCATTTCTCCGTCGATCGCCGCGGCATCCATTCTCGCAAAGGTTTCAAGGGACCGTCAATGTCTCGAGCTCGACGCCCTGTATCCCGGTTACGGCTTCGCAAAGCATAAGGGTTATCCTACGCGGGAGCATATGGACGCGGTGCGGAAGCTCGGACCCTGTCCCGTCCACCGCGCGAGCTTCCTGAAGTTTCTTGACAAATGAAGCTCGCAAAGAAAAAAGGGGCGAAGAACCGCACGGGCGCGCGCGGAGAGCGTTACGCCGCCAGATGGCTCCGCCTTCACGGATACCGCGTCGTCGGCCGTAACGTCGAGATGCGCTCCGGCGAGATAGATATCATAGCCAAGCGCGGAAAGTATCTTGTTTTCTGCGAGGTAAAGACCCGCACGGAGACTCCGGCGCTGGCTGTATACGGCAGGCCCGCGCTTGCGGTCAACAGGGAAAAGAGACGTCATATAGTTTACGCGGCAAAGCAGTATCTGCGGCTCTATCCCTCAAAAAAACAGCCGCGTTTTGATATCATCGAGGTCTATCTCGACCCCGATAATAAAAGAAAACACAGAATAGAACAACTTATCAACGCTTTCGGAGACGAGACATGATGAGAGTGATCGACCTCCACTGTGACACGGTGGGCGAAGCGTACGACGCCGGGCTGGATCTTTCGTGCGGCGGTCTGGATATCAATTCCGGCCTGCTCCGGCATTTCGACGAGTATATCCCGGTGACGGCAGTCTGGTCGAGAAAAGACCTTTCGGGCGAGCAGTGCTATTCGCGCTTTCTCGCAGTTTGCGGCAAGGCGGAAAAAGAGCTCGCCGGTACGAGACATATTCTCGCCGTGGAGGGCGGAAGCCTTCTCTGCGGAGATATCTCCCGCCTCGACGTACTTGCGCGCAAGGGAGTCAGAATATTTACGCTTATGTGGTCGGGGATAAACGAGCTCGGCGGAGCGCACGACACCGATATCGGGCTGACCGGTTTCGGGAGAGAAGTCGTTTCACGCTGTTTTGAGCTCGGTATCGTTCCGGACGTTTCGCACGCCTCCGATAAATCGTTTTATGACGTTCGCGAAATGGCAAAAGCCGCGGGCAGACCATTCGTCGCTTCTCATTCCAACTCACGCGCGCTTTGGGATCACCGCCGCAATCTGACCGACGATATGTATCTCGACGTTTGCGCGTCGGGAGGAGTTGCCGGGGTGAGCCTTGAGCCCACCCATCTCGGGATGTCGGGCGGACTGGACGACGCGGTCGGGCATATACTCCGCTATTTCTCGCTCGATCCGGACGGCGTCTGCCTCGGATGCGACTTCGACGGACGCACCTGCCGCCGTCCGGACACGGAGAATATGGATTGTATCCAGGTCCTTCGCGGCAAGCTGGCTTCAAAGGGGCTTTCCGAAACGCAGATCGAAAAAATATTCTATACCAACGCAAGCAATTTCTTAAAAGCAAATAAAATCGAATATTGAGGAAAAGAAAATGAAATACTTCAGCACGAGAGGACAAAAAGAGGGGATAAGCGCGGCGTACGCCATAAAGCAGGGACTTGCTTCCGACGGCGGTCTGTTTATGCCGGAGTCGATCCCTTCGCTCTCCCTTGACAAGATAAAGGAGCTCTGCAAAGAGGATTACGCCCGCCGCGCGGCTTATATACTTTCGCTCTATCTCACCGACTACACTTACGACGAACTGCTTTCCGACTGCGTCGAGGTCTACGGCGAAGACAGATTTCCGGGCGGCGCCGCGCCGCTCGTAAAGCCGGAAGACGGGATATCCGTACTCGAGCTCTGGCACGGTCCGACAAGCGCTTTCAAGGATATGGCGCTTCAGATAATGCCGCGCCTCCTCTCCCGCGCTCTTGAAAAGACGGGCGAGAAGCGCACCGCTTTCATCCTTGTCGCCACCTCCGGCGATACCGGCAAGGCGGCTCTCGAGGGCTACCGCGACGTTCCGGGCGTCAGGATATCGGTTTTTTACCCCGTCGACGGAGTCAGCCGTATCCAGAAGCTCCAGATGGCGACGCAGGCGGGCGATAACGTTTTTGTCACGGCGGTCAGGGGCAATTTCGACGACGCGCAAAACGGCGTAAAGCGCATCTTTTCCGATACCGAGGCGGCAAAAAAGATCGACGCCGGAGGCTGCTTCCTCTCAAGCGCGAATTCAATAAACTGGGGCAGACTCGCTCCGCAGATAGCGTACTATGTATCCGCGTACTGCGACCTCGTCTCCCGCGGAGAGCTTGCTCTCGGAGAAAAGATGAACGTCTGCGTTCCCACCGGCAACTTCGGCAATATTTTCGCCGCTTATCTCGCGCGTGAAATGGGGCTTCCCGTCGGCAAGTTCATCTGCGCCTCGAATAAGAACAACATCCTATCTGATTTCTTCAGGACCGGAAGATACGACCGCAACCGCGCGTTCTATACGACCATGTCGCCGTCTATGGACATCCTTATTTCCAGCAATCTCGAACGTCTCCTTTACCTGCTCGCGGGCAGCGAAAGGACGGCGGGATATATGAAGAAGCTCTCGACCGAGGGGGCGTATTCCGTCGAGCCCGACGTAAAAGAGAAGCTCGACGCCTCCTTCTGCGGACTGTTCGCCGACGAGGAGAAGACCGCCGCCGCTATCGCCCGCTCCTTCAAGGAAGACGGATACCTCTGTGATACCCATACCGCGGTGGCGTTGAGCTGCGCGCGCGAGTATATCGAAACTACAGGCGACCGCACGCCCATGGTCGTAGCGTCCACCGCCAGCCCGTATAAGTTCGCGTCGAACGTCCTTCGCTCGATCGGCGGACCGGCGCCCGAAGACGAGTTCGCGGCTCTCGACGAGCTGGAAAAGAAAAGCGGCGTCGCCATCCCCGCCGGACTCGCTTCGCTTCGCAAAAAGGAAGTCCGCTTCGATCGCGTGATAGATCCCGCGGATATGCTCGGCGAAGTCTATTCCGAAATGGGAATATAAAAAAGGACCCGGAAGACCGGTTCCTTTATTCGGATCAGCCCTCGGCTTCGGGGATGAAGGTGGCGCATACCGTGTCCGTACAGGATTTTGCGTAGCTTGGACCCACGGACACCTTCTGCGCTGTACAGTGACATTCGCCGTCGTTGTACGCGCAGTTTCCCACGTTGCAGGCGATCCCCTTTATAGGCTTTCCTTCGGAATGCTTTTTTGAATTTTCAAACATATCGTTCATCCTTTCCCGGCGCTTGCCGTTTCGTAGTTATCATTTCCCGCGCGGCGGAGATTATTCATCGGAGGTCAAAATGGCGGTTTTCGTTTTAAGCGATACGCACCTTTCATTTTCCGTCAAAAAGCCGATGGACGTTTTCGGTTCGCGCTGGTCGGGTCACGAAAAAAAGATAAAGGCGGCGTGGGAGAAAACGGTAGGGCAAAACGACACCGTTATCATCGGAGGAGACGTCTCCTGGGCGATGTCTTTGGACGAAGCTCTGCCCGATCTTGAATTCCTTGAAAGGCTGAACGGGAACAAGATACTTTTGCGCGGAAATCACGACTACTGGTGGAGCACCATGCGTAAGCTCGAGACGTTCTGCTTGGAAAACCGGCTTTCTACCATTCGTTTTCTGCACAACAACGCGTATAACGCCGAGCGTTTCACCGTATGCGGATCGCGCGGATGGTATTACGAGAAAAAGAACGCCCCGGCGGAGACGGATTATCAAAAGATAGTCGCGCGCGAGGCTGGCAGACTTGAAATGAGCCTTGCCGCGGGCGAGAAGATCCGCGAGGGAAGGGAGATCGTCGCTTTTTTGCACTTTCCTCCCGTTTTTGCCGATTTCGTTTGCCCGGAGCTTATCGAGGTCATGAAGTCGCACGGAGTTAAGCGTTGCTGCTACGGTCACATCCACGGGGTGTACGATATGCCGGGCAGCTTTGAGTACGACGGTATGATATTCACCCAGACCGCCGCCGATTTCCTCGATTTCAAGCCTTTAGAGCTCACTTGAGACGATAAATGAAATAAATATTTCGTCAATGTCTTGACAATGTTTGCGAAATATGTAAAATAGATATGATATTCAATATAAATATATATCATTTCAATTCAAAACATCCGAAGGAGAAGAAAAAATGGCATTGGTTAAGGTGAACGAACTTGGAACAAATCAGGTTGAGATTGAGTTCACTGTAGAAAAGGAGAGCTTCGCCAAGGCGTGCGCCGACTCGTATAAAAAGAACGTCGGCAAGCTCAACGTTCCCGGCTTCCGCCGCGGCAAAGCGCCCCGCGGAATGATCGAGAAGCTGTACGGCAAGGGAGTATTTTGGGAAGACGCTCTTGAGGCCACCGTTCCCGAAGCATACGAAGCGGCTGTCAAAGAGGCCGCTCTCCGCACGGTCAGCCGTCCGGAGTACGACGTGACCTCCGTAAATGAGGACGGAGCGTCCGTCAAGGCAAAGGTCTATATTTATCCCGCGGTCGAGATCAAGGACTATAAAGGACTTACCGCCGAGTACGAGCCCCGCAAGGTCGCCGACGCGGACGTTGACGCCGAGATCGACGCCGTCCGCCGCCGCAACGCCCGCGAGATCGAAGTGACCGACCGTCCCGCGCAGAAGGACGACGTCGCCGTTATCGACTACGAGGGGTTTGTCGACGGGGTCGCTTTCAAGGGCGGCAAGGGCGAGGATCACGACCTCAAGCTCGGTTCCGGCACCTTTATCCCCGGCTTCGAGGATCAGGTCATCGGTCATAACACGGGCGACGAGTTCGACGTAAACGTCACCTTCCCGGCGGAGTATCACGCCGAAGAGCTCAAGGGCAAGGACGCCACCTTCAAGTGCAAGATCAAGGCGATCAAATACGACGAGCTTCCCGAGGCTGACGACGAGTTCGCAAAGGACGTTTCGGAATTTGACACTCTTGCTGAATATAAAGCCGACGTAAAGGCAAAACTGGAAGAGAAGGCGGCGAAGGAAAATGACGCCGCGGTCGAAGAGATACTCGCGGAGCAGCTTTCCAATATGGTCGAGGGCAGTATTCCCGAGGCTATGATCGAGACCGAGGCAGAAAACCTCGTCCGCGATTACGACACCCAGCTTCGTATGCAGGGCCTCGACCTCAACACCTACTTCAAGTATACCGGCATGGATCTCAAGTCCCTGCGCGAGCAGATGAAGCCCCGCGCAGAGCGTCAGGTCAAGACCCGCCTCGCGCTCGAAAAGATCGCTGAGCTTGAGGGTATAGAGATCGCAGACAGCGAGATCGAGGAGGAGATCGCCAATATCGCAAAGGCTTACGGTATGGAAGCCGACCGCGTTAAGGAACTCGTTACCGAAGAGTCGGTCGCCGACGACCTCAAGGTCCGCCGCGCGATAGAGCTCGTCAGAAAATCCGCAAAGGTCACGGCTCCCAAGAAGGCCGCCGCGAAGAAGCCCGCCGCAAAGAAGACGGCGGAAAAGAAGGAGACCGAGGAAAAGCCGGCTGAAAAGAAGGCTGCCGCAAAGAAGGCTCCCGCAAAGAAGCCCGCCGCGAAGAAGGCGGACGACAAGGCCGAAGAGAAGGCTGAAGAGCCCGCGAAGAAGCCCGCGAAGAAACCCGCGGCAAAGAAGACGACAGCCGCAAAGACCGCCAAAAAAGAAGAGTCGGATAAATAATTTCCGGTCAGCTTATTATTGCGGGCAGCAATGCCCGCAATAATATTAAGTAAAGATACATATTAAATAATAGGAGGGACCGCAATGGCACTTGTTCCAACCGTAATTGAAACCACCAACAGAGGTGAGCGGGCATACGACATCTACTCCCGTCTTTTGAATGACAGAATAGTATTCCTTTCCGACGAGGTAAACGACGTCACCGCCTCGCTTGTCGTGGCGCAGCTTCTGTTCCTCGAGTCGCAGGACCCCGATAAGGACATCTCGTTCTATATCAACAGCCCCGGCGGATCCGTCAGCGCGGGTATGGCGATCTACGACACTATGAATTTTATAAAGTGCGACGTCTCCACCATCTGCGTCGGGATGGCGGCGAGCATGGGAGCGTTCCTGCTCTCGTCCGGAACAAAGGGCAAGCGTATAGCGCTTCCCAACAGCGAGATCATGATCCATCAGCCTCTCGGCGGGATGCAGGGTCAGGCTTCCGATATCAAGATCCACGCCGACCACATCCTTCGCACGCGCGAAAAACTCAACTCCATCCTCGCCGCCAACAGCGGGAAGAGCGTCGAAGAGGTCGCGCGCGATACAGAGCGCGACAACTTCCTCACCGCGCAGGAGGCGCTTGAGTACGGTCTGATCGACCGCGTTCTCGATAAAAGACAGTAATTATTCTGAAAAGGATACAGTCAATGCCCAACGATAACAACAATAACAAATCAGGCGTTCGCTGCTCGTTCTGCGGCAGGGGAGAGCACGAGGTCGAATTCCTCATCCCGTCCCCGATCCAGCCCGGAACGTATATCTGCAGCGAGTGTATAGACGCCTGCTCCGATCTGCTTTTTGACGCGGACCCGTCTCCGCGCAGAAATAAAGGCAAAAAGGGGGGCGGCGACAAACTGACCTATGAGACTCTGCCGAAGCCCGTCGAGATCAAGGCTTCGCTTGACGAGTACGTCATAGGGCAGGACGACGCAAAAAAGGCGCTTTCCGTCGCTGTCTATAACCACTACAAGCGCATCCTTCTGCGTGACAAAAAGGCGGAGGACGACGGCGTTGAGATACAAAAGAGCAACGTTCTGCTCCTCGGTCCCACCGGCGTCGGAAAGACCTATCTCGCCCAGACTCTCGCCCATACCCTGAAGGTCCCGTTCGCCATAGCCGACGCTACCACTCTTACGGAGGCGGGCTACGTCGGCGAGGACGTCGAGAACATCCTTCTGCGGCTCATCCAGGCGGCGGACTTTGACGTCGAGCGAGCCGAGCGCGGTATCATCTATATCGACGAGATCGACAAGATTTCCCGCCGGAGCGAGAACCGCTCGATAACCCGCGACGTTTCGGGCGAGGGCGTTCAGCAGGCGCTTTTGAAGATCCTCGAGGGTACCGTTTCAAACGTTCCTCCGCAGGGAGGCCGAAAGCATCCCAACCAGGATTTTATACAGATCAATACCGAGAACATCCTCTTTATTTGCGGCGGCGCTTTTGACGGCGTATCGCAGCTTATCGAGGCTCGTCTCGGAAAGCAGGGGATCGGCTTTTCCGGCGAGGTCAAGTCAAAAAAGGATAAATCCACCCAGTCGCCGTATAAGAACGTCACTCCCCACGATATAATGAAGTACGGCCTTATCCCCGAGCTTGTCGGACGTCTTCCGGTCATCGTATCGCTCGATGATCTCGACGCCGAGGCGCTCGTCAGGATCCTGAAAGAGCCGAAAAACGCTCTTGTAAAGCAGTACTGCAAGCTGATCGGGATGGACGATATCGAGCTCAGCTTTACCGACGAGGCGCTTGAACATATCGCAAAGAAAGCGATCGAGCGCAATACCGGCGCGCGCGGGCTCCGATCGATCATGGAGGAGCTTATGCTCGGGCTGATGTACTCTCTCCCGTCCGATCCGGAGGTCAGGCGCGTTACGGTCGACGCCGACTTTGTCGACGGAAAAGGCGAAGCGAAAAAAGAAGAATAATTTAAGTTGTGCATGGAGGCGGCGTTTCCGGCGGACTGCCGGACGCCGCCTTTCGGCATCGTAAAGAGGGATCATGAAACACGTTGATATTTATTCCGACGGCGCCTGCAGCGGAAACCCGGGTCCCGGCGGCTTCGGAACGATAGTGGTTTATAAGAAATACGAAAAGGTCATTTCCGGCGGAGAAGCCGAGACGACCAACAACCGTATGGAGCTGCTCGGAGCCATCCGCGGGCTGGAGGCGCTTACCGAGCCCTGCGACGTGACGGTCACTTCCGACTCGAAGTATCTGGTCGACGCCGTCAACCTCGGATGGGCAAAAAAGTGGCAGGCGGCGGGATGGATCAAGCCGGATAAAAAGCCCGCGGCAAATCCCGACCTGTGGGAAAGGCTGCTCGCGCTTCTTAAAATACATAAGGTCGCTTTCGTTTGGATAAAAGGGCACGCCGGCCATCCGTATAACGAGCGGTGCGACGCTCTCGCGGTGGAGGAGTCAAAAAAATTTTAACGAATTTTTTAAAACATACCTTGACAGTAGGTTTTGATCCGAGTATAATATAACGGAAACGAACATAGCGGGAGCGGCGTTTCGCCGCTCCGGACTTTTGTAAAAGGAAAAAGTATGGATAAAAAAGTTTACGTTGATAACGCCGCTACCACTCCGGTCCTGCCGGAGGTCGCAGAAGAGATAGAAAGAGTTATGACCGGCGTTTGGGGCAACCCATCCGGACTGTATTCGCGCGGTCAGGAAGCAAAGGAAACGCTTGAGGACGCGAGGAGGCGCATAGCGGTATGCCTCGGCTGCCTGCCGGAGGAGCTGTATTTTACCTCCTGCGGTTCGGAGTCGGACAACTGGGCAATCAAAGGAACGGCTCTTGCCAAGTCCAAAAAGGGAAAGCATATAATAGTCTCCTCCTACGAGCATCACGCGGTGCTCCATTCCGTTCGCGCTCTCGCAAAACAAGGGTATGATATCACATACGTCAAGCCCCGCCACGACGGGATAGTATACCCGGAGGACGTCGAGAAGGAGATCAGGGCTGATACGGTGCTGATATGCGTCATGGCTGCCAATAACGAGATCGGCTCGATCAACCCGATAAAAGAGATCGCCTCCGCCGCACACGCGCACGGCGTCGTGTTCTTCTCCGACGGAGTTCAGGCGGCGGGACACATACCCGTCGATCTTCACGATCTCGGCGTCGATATGTTCTCTTTCTCGGGACACAAGTTCAACGCGCCCAAGGGGGTAGGCGGACTGTATATCAAAAAGGGCGCTGTAGTGCGCAATCTCATAGACGGAGGAGCGCAGGAGCGCGGCAAGCGCGCCGGGACCGAAAACGTTCCGTATATCGTGGGCATGGCGAAGGCGCTTGAGATCGCGGTCGCAAGGCTCGATGACAACGAGAGGGTGGCGAAGATGCGCGACCGTCTCGCCGCCGGACTCTCCGAAATCGGTTACTCGCGCATCAACGGCGGCATGGAGCATAGGCTTCCCGGTAACTTGAATATGTCCTTTGAGTTCGTCGAAGGCGAAAGCCTTCTCCTGTTGAGCGACGCCGCCGGGATCTGCCTGTCCACCGGCTCGGCTTGCTCGTCCGCTTCGCTCGAGCCTTCTCACGTGCTCTTGTCGATAGGAGTTCCGGTCGAGATCGCGCACGGCTCTCTCCGTTTCTCGCTCTCTCACGAGAACACGGAAGAGGACGTAGATTATATTCTTGAAAAAATGCCGGGCATCGTCGCAAGACTGCGCGATATGAGCCCGCTTTACGATGCAAGGAGGATGTAAAATGTATTCCGAAAAGGTGATGGATCATTTCATGCACCCGCGCAACGTCGGGGAGATAGAGGACGCAAACGCCGTAGGCGAGGTCGGAAACGCCGTCTGCGGAGATATCATGAAGATGTATATGAAGATCAACGACGACGGCGTCATAGAGGACGTCAAGTTCAAGACCTTCGGATGCGGCTCGGCGATAGCCTCGTCGTCTATGGCGACCGAGATGATTAAAGGGAAGACGGTGGACGAGGCGCTGCAGCTTACCAACAAAGCGGTGGCGGAGGCGCTCGACGGACTGCCCGCTCATAAGATCCACTGTTCGGTCCTCGCCGAGGAAGCGGTCAAGAAAGCCATCGAGAATTATTACGAAAACAAAGGGACCGATATGGAGAATAATTGATCGTTTTCCATATTTAGGTCGACCGTTTCGCGTGTAAGCGATATTATTATTGTAAATATTTTATATAAATCCAAATTTCATTGATTTTTTTGAAAAAACTTTTAAAAAACACTTGACATTTAAAAAGTCGGGTGCTATAATAGACAAGCTGTCGCCCAGAGGGGAGGCAGCGGACAGATCCTTGAAAATTGAACAACAAAGAGATACAAAGCACGCAAAGTGTAGAGATACACAGTGCGAAGAGATCTCGTCAAAAATCCTTTAAACGCGTAAATCAAGATAAAACTTTTTAATTAAAGA
>JAFSSR010000027.1 GCA_017450885.1 Clostridia bacterium
AGCCCTTTTCTGTCAGGCGTATTACGGCTTTACCGATAAAGGCGGATTTCTCATCCCCGCGTCGGTGTTGAGCGCCGCCTTGTTCGCGGCGAGCGACGAGCTCCATCAGCTCTTCGTCCCCGGAAGGAGCGGCGAGATAGCGGATATCGCGCTCGACTCCGGCGGCGCGCTTTTAGGAGTGATAGCTTCGTACATTATCACTGCCTCGGTTTTAAAATGTATAAAAAGACGGTTTAGCAAACATGGTGCAGAATAACAGAATGGTTTTTAATTCTGGGTGGATGAAACCTTATTTTCAGTTTTTGTCTTAACACTTTATTAATAAATTTTTGCTTTTTTCTTTACAAATATTACAAAGTGTGGTATAATTTCCTAAACCACACTTTTTCTTTTGGGGGAAAACATGAAAAAAAGAATATTATCCGCGATTTTATGTTTGGCGATGGTTATCATTTTAATGCCTTTGAACGTCAATGCGATCCCAAATGACGCTCAGGATTTGACACTTGATCAGTTGTACTATTCATCTATCTCATATCTTAGCACTACATGGTACAAGATCACGGCAACCGAGACGCAGTATTATAAATTTGACCTTAGAAATCAGAGTATAGAAGCACGTACCGGAGTAGGCATTGCCGACTCGTTTCTTAATCTTTTCGTCGGTAAAATGACCGTTTCGGTTTTTGACCAATATGACGAGAGATTGACTTCTTTCGACGTAAAATGCGGATATTCCGCGTCTATTTCTCTTAAATTTCAAGAAGGAAAGACCTACTATATTTCCGTTTATTCCACCGTTGACGGTAATTACACCATTAAAGCGTCAAAGCTCAACGATATAGGCGGTAATACATGGCGTCAGGCGGTAGATATCGAACCCAGCGGAAATATCGTTTCCGCTATCGACGCAGCCGGCGATAAAGACTGGTTATCCTTTGTAGCTGACGACGTACCGTCATTTTACTATTATCAGCTTGAAAGCATTCAGTCTTCGACTCTGTATTTCAATTTGTATGAATACGTTGAAGGTGCCGGCGATAATCCGTTAAGAAATGTTTTGGATTTCAGCGTAAGCAGCAACAACAAGGGTTCGCGAGACGTTCGCCTTAAAGAAGGGGCAAAATACTATTTGTGTTTTTCTTCGACAAGTTCCGGAACCGGTGGGTATGTGCTTAATTGTATTGAGCGTATTGACGGATTAGGCGACGAGAAGTCCTTGGCATACAGCGTCGACAGAGATGTTGAAATGGCGTCATCTTTTGACGGTACAACGGATTACGACTGGGTGAAGTTCAAAACGGCAAGCTATGATGCATATTACCATTTCAATTTTTCGTCGAGTAACAAGTCATATCAGAACATGACGCTATACGATGAAAAGGGCGAGCAAATAGCTCAAAAGATAATGAGCTACAATAACATTGACAAGCTTACGATGGATAAAAAGCTTGATCCTGACACGACATACTACCTTGTATTTAACAATACCGATTCGAGAACGTCATTTTATACGTTTGAGATCATAACAAAGGCCGACGAATATCCGGATCAAAGAGAGAATGCGATCAAGGTAAATATTGACACCGAATACAAATCGTCGTTTGACGGTACATCAGACTATGATTGGGTAAAGTTTACCACCGCGAACTACAATGCAAATTATAACATCAATTTTTCGTCGAGTA
Organism: Clostridia bacterium; assembly: GCA_017450885.1. Lineage (GTDB taxonomy): Bacteria > Bacillota > Clostridia > Oscillospirales > CAG-272 > RGIG3438. Next base: position 1,689 of record JAFSSR010000027.1, read on the forward strand.
ACAAGTCATATCAGAACATGACGCTATATGATGAAAATGGAGAACAAATAGCGCAAAAGACAATGAGCTACAGTAACATTGACAAACTGTCAATAGATATAAAACTGGCTCAGAATACTACCTATTATCTTTTGCTGAATAATACAGATTCAAGGACATCAACATATCAGTTTATAATAACTTGTATTTCCGATATAGGCGGAGAAACAAAAGAAACTGCGTATGATCTCGCTTTGAATAAAAAGCACGAGTTGGATCTTTCATCCGGTTCGGATGTTGACTGGTTCAAGTTTGACGTTCTTTCAAAAATGAATGTCGAATTCTACTTGTTATCCGAAAGCAGCACAAAACTGTATTTCAATCTGTATTCATCGCGTGATATGAAGTTGCTGGGTTTTGATACATACAATTCCGGGAAAGCGGTCGTTAAGCAGATCGAGCTTGACCCGGGCACGTATTATCTCAAATTGTCGGGAAACAAAGGCTATTATGCGTTATCGGTAAATACCTGCCTTGAAGGACATACTGTGGTCAAAGACCGCGCTGTATCTGCGACCTGCACCAAAACAGGACTGACCGAAGGATCTCATTGCTCGGCATGCGGTACTGTGATCAAAGCGCAAAAAATAGTGGCTGCGTTGGGGCACAGCTTTGACGGATGGGAAATAACAAGACAGTCTACCGCCGAAGAGGATGGAGAGGCAAAACGAGTTTGTACAAGATGCGGTCACGAGGAGATTGTAACATTCCCGAAAGGGACGTATTTCAATGTATTCTCCGACGTACCTTCAAAGAGTTGGTACACGACCGCAGCCCTATGGTGCAACGCAAACGGATACATAACCGGTACAAGTAAATCAACGTTCTCCCCGGGTACAGCTCTGACACGCGGTATGTTTGTTCAGATACTTGCAAGAGTAGCCGGCGTGCGTTTGAGCGACTATGCGTATTCCGGTAAGTTTTCGGATGTCCAGACTAAAAACTGGTATGCCAAGGCTGTACAATGGGCCGTGGATGAAAAGATCACAGGTGGTACGAGCGCGACGACATTCTCGCCCAATTCTCCCGTCACAAGGGAACAGCTTGCACTGTTCTTCTATGCATATTCCATCTCGCGCGGATTTGATACCTCCAAACGCGACGATCTGAAAAGATTTGCAGACAAAGGACAGATCAGCAAGTGGGCGGTCACCGCGATCAAGTGGGCGGTTGCGGAAGGATTGATATCCGGTACGTCCGAGACTACGGTGTCTCCCAAAACAAGCGCTACGCGCGCTCAAGCAGCGGTTATTTTCAAAAACTACGTGGAAAAACTGATGGTCGGTTAATCCTGCAGCCTTTCCCGATCCGTTTCCCATTCCCCAAATCGTGACGTTATGAATATATTGATAAGGGTAGGCTTAAGCCGCCCGGAATAACGTCAAAAGAAGGGAATAATCAAAATGTTCATGTTTGGTTCTGCGATCGCGGCGGCGGTACTCTCCGTCATCGCCATACATGCCGATCACTGGGGCAACGGTACCTGCGGCTGCGGCGGGAGAGATAACAACACCGGCTGCAACCGCCGCAACGGATGCTCCGGACGCAGCTCCGGATGCGGCTGCCGCGGCAACACCGACGACGATTGCGGCTGCGGCTGCGGACGCGGCTGAAGCTCGCCGAGAAGTAAAAGTAAAAAAGACCGTACTCGTACGGTCTTTTTTACTTTGCGAGGCGTGTTACCGATCCTTTGACATCGGGAAGGCGTTGACGAAACGCCAGTTCATATCGTAGCGCGAATTATAGGCGGCGACGGCAATATCGCCCCCCTTTACTGCGAGCTCCCGGACTGTCTCCGAGGTGTTGAACGCCAGCCTGTCGAAGACGCCGCCGTACATTGACGTGAAGTCATATACGCCGCGTCCCGCCTTGACGCCGCCGATATAGTCGATCATATCGAGAGTGCGGGAGTTGTTGACCGACGTGCGGACAAGCCTGTTGTAATAGCACCGGTCGAGGTATCCGTATGACGCGGCGTTGAGGGCTTCAATCGCGTACCCGGCGTCAGCCGTGTCGGGATTTCCCGCCGGCACGACCATTACCGGCGCGTCGGGAGAGCAATATGCGAGATAGGTCTCCTGCTCCGGGTCGAGCTTCGGGACCGGCAGTACGGTCCACCCGGCGCCCATCCGCGCGACTTCGGACATATTGTTTACCGTGTCGGCGTGGAAGAGGACGTTTCCTTTTCTGAATTCATCAATTTCGCTTCCGCTCCCGGCTCCGCTGTCAAAGACGGCGCCAGAATCGTACATCGTACGGAGCAGACCGATGATCTTTAGCGTCGTTTCGGTCTCAAACGCCATCGCGGGGATCTTCTGATACCCGGTGTCGAGATAATGCTGACCTGAGGACAGATACACCGTGTCGACAAGTATGCCTTCCGTTCCCGAGCCGATCATACCGACGTTTCCGTTGAGGGCGGAAACGGCTCTGGCTGTCCCGATCAGCTCGTCCCAGGTCCACGACCCGTTTTTGACCGTCTCGCGGAGCTCTTTTTCTCCTTCTTCGCCGAGCAGCGCGGTGTTGACGTAAACGCAGTAATACGAGCCGATATCCTTTGTCGCCGAGCCGGCTATGACCGGAGAAGCGTAGCCCGCCGAAGCCTGCGACATCGCGTCCGCGTCGAAGTATTCCTTGTTAAAATCGACGTGCGGGATGCTCTGCGAATTGAGAAGAAATCCCTTCTGCAAGAACTCTCCGACCGCCTTTTGCGGTATGAGCATGGCGTCGGCGTAGAACGACCCGGAAAGATATGCGGAATACGCGTCCGAAAGCATCAGATCCAGCGGGGTCTCTATCTGCAGGACGTTTATACCGTACTTCGCTTCGACCGTCTTGTTGCGCTCGATCAGCGCGTCCTCGTATTCGTCGGCGGGATCGGCGGGGGCAAGGTCGATCCCCGGCGCGGCGGCGATCGAGAGGCTGTCATTTGCAAACTTATGCGAGGGGAGCGCGGCGACGAGGGCGTCGGCTTTTTTCTTTGCCTCCTTCGCCCCGTCGGGTACCCGGACAAAGCTCTCGCTCTCCGTGTCGGTGACCGCGGACGACGTGTCCGGCGCAGGAGCCTCGGTGTCGTCTCCGCCGTTTATTACGATAAACGAGCATGACGACAGCCCGACGGCGAACGACAGTATTATAAAAAAACAAATAATATACTTTATTTTCATAAGTCTATTATATCAAAAGGCGCGCCGCCCGTCAATACGCTTGACAAATCCGCTTTACTTTAATATAATCAAATTATAGAAAACAATTCGTCCGGGACGCGTTTATTGGTATGAAGAAAAGCCTTAAAGTCATATTGCTGATCATAGCCGCCATTATATTTACGGCGGTCTTGTCGTCGTGCGGAAAAGAGCCCGATCTTGCGCTGATCCGGGACGGGACGCCTGCCGTTACGATAGTCCGTCCGTCGGACGGAGACGAGGGCGAGACCTCCGCCGCGATCAAGTTGAGGCTGTACTTAAAGGACGTTTACGGATCGGACGACGTTGAACTTGTCACCGACCGCAAGTCCGAGAGGTCCGACCGCGTCGAGATCCTTGTCGGCGCGACTTCGCGCGATCAGTCCGAGAGATTTAAAGGAGGTCTGCGCTCGGAAGAATACCTTATCGCCTCGTCGGACGGCAAGCTCGTGATACTCGGCGGCAGTCCCGATGCGACCGTGCAAGCAGTCGAGTATTTCTGCGCAAACTACGAAAAAGTCCTGAGATCCGGCGTTTTCAGGGCGGATGACGCATACCGCTATTCCGTCGCGCATACTATAAAGACCGCCGAGATAGGCGGCCGCGGCATTTCGGATTTCGTTATCGTTTACCCGTCGGAAGCGGAGAACAAGAGCGCGGTCAAGGAAGCCGCCGAAAAACTGCGCGACGGGATAGCCGAGCTGACCGGGTACTCTCTGCGCGTCCGGGACGACGGGGAAAAGTACGAATACGAGATCCGATACGGCAGGACCTCGCGCCCGGACAGCGTACGGTTGTACGAAAACGGCGTCGATTTTTCGGAGATCTCCGTTTACTGCGGGGACGGCGTTCTTGCCGTCGCCCCCGGCGGCATCTGGGCGGAGGAGGATATCCTGTCCGTCATATCCGACTTTGCAGACGGAGACAGGCTGATCATCCCCGCGGGCACCGAAAAGGTGTACGGTGAGAAGCTGAAGGCAAAAGAGAAAAGCTTCGTTTATTACACAAAGGACGCCGAGCCCGGACTTCCTCCCGTAAAGAAGTTCACCGTTTGCGGGACCGATCTCTCGAAATTCACCGTGGTTTACCACGATTACGGAGAGGAAACGGGACACGAAAACGAGCTTTACGCCGCAAAGGAGCTTGTAAAATATCTCAAATTTGCGACCGGCGTCGAGCTCCCGCTTTCTCCCGATACCGGGAGGTATGAAAACGAGATACTCATAGGCGCGACAGCCGCCGGATATCCCTTTGATTACGATCCCGGAGAGGGCGACGCCCTGCTTATCGCGACCGACGGCGGAAGGCTCTATATTTCTGGAAGCCCGAAGCGCGGCACCCTCTACGGAGTCTATGAATTTCTTGAAAAATACGCGGGATACCGCTTCTTTGCCTCCGACTGCGAGGTCGTATATAAAGCGGAGCGGATAGACCTGCCGGAGGGGATAAAGGACCTCCAGAGCAGCGATATGACATACCGCGATATCTACGCGTACGACACCTTCAAAGGGGCGTTTGCGGCGAAGCGCAAGATCAACGGATTTTATATGCGGTCCTTCTCGAAAGAGGAGGGCGGATGCGAGGAGTTCGCCGGTGGAAACGGCGGCTTCGTACACACCATGACCCGTTTGTTCTACATAGGAAAAGACCTGTACCGTCAGCCCTGCCTCACCGATCCTGAAAATCTCGCTGTCGCGAAGATGAACGTGCGCGGGATGCTTGAAAGATACCCGGAGAGCCGTTTTGTCTGCGTATCGCAGAACGACAACAATTATTGCTGCCGCTGTAAGAACTGCGCCGCTGTCAACCGAGCGGAGGGAAGCGAGGCCGGCACGCTGATCCGCTTTATCAACGAGCTCGCGGACGATATCAGGGATGATTTCCCTGACGTAAAGATCATCACGCTCGCCTATATGTATTCCTCAAAGCCTGCCGTCACCCTCCCACGCGACAACGTGGTGATAGAGCTCTGCGCCTACGATTTCTGCGGCGCCCACCCCTACGGGGGATGCCCGGCGAACGCTGAATTCCTCGACCAGCTCAAAGGCTGGCACGCAGTCACCGATCAGCTTTTCATATGGGATTACGTCGCCGATTTCAACTGCGACTACGCGCCGTTCATGAACTTTGATGCCATATACGATAACTTTGTCAGCTACCGCGAAAACGGCGTGATCGGAGCCTTTTTCGAGGCGGACAGCCACAGGGGAGGACTGGAGTTCGGAGAGCTTCGCAGTTATCTGATATCCCGCCTTATGTGGGATCCCGACCTGACCCGCGGCGAATATGAGACCATGATACGTGAGTTCATCGACGGCTATTACGGGTCGCGCGCCGAGGTGGTGCAGAAGTATTTCGACTTTATGCGCTCCATCAGCGCGGGAAGACATTTCGGACTGTACTCTTCGGTCTACGAGCTTTTCGACAGGAACGCTCTCGGCTATAATCAGACCGAGATAGCCCGCTGGTTCAACGCGGCGTCCAAGCTCAAAGCGGACGAGCCGGAAGCCGCGATCAGGCATTTCGACAAGCTCCGGGAGAGCTTCGAGAAGCTCTTCAAAGAGTTCAAAAACTAAGATACCTACTATTACCCCAGCCGCGTCACAGGGTCACGCGGACGTGTCAGATGCGGTCATTTCCGTGACAGAAACGTGAAAAAGATCCCAACGGTAAAAAAATGCGGGATAGCTATTGAATAATCATTATTTATATGTTAAAATAGATTATCTATACAAGTAGTTTTCTTTCCATATACAATTATATCAACAGATCGGAGGTCATTATGAACTGTCCTAAATGCAGCGCGCCTCTCGGCGAGGGCGATCTCTTCTGCCCGAACTGCGGAGAGCGCATCGAAAAACCGGTCGAGCAGTCCGAGCCCGTACAGGAGCCGGAAACTGCCGCCGCACCTCAAGCGGAAGCTGATCCCCAGCCTCAGTACGCCGCTCCGCAGCAGCCTCAGTACGCCGCTCCGCAGCAGCCCCAGTACGCCGCTCCGCAGCAGCCCCAGTACGCCGCTCCTCAGGAGCCGCAGTACGCCGCTCCGCAGCAGCCGCAGTACGCCGCTCCGCAGCAGCCGCAGTACGCTCCGCAGCCGCAGTACGCCCCTGTTTTTTCTCAGCCCGTAATAAAAAAGAAGAGCAAGAAGCCTATAATTCTTGTAAGCATTCTTCTTGTCGTGGCTATTCTTGCCACCCTTGTCATTGTTAATTTCTCGTCTATCAAGCGTATGTTCTCTTCTCCCGAGAAGATGGTCCGCAGCGTAGAAAGAAACTTTGTTGATGAAGTCGTCGATCCCGCGGTCGAGCGTTTGGACGATATAGCTCAGAAGGTAAAGGACAGTTTTGAAATGTCCGCCACCGCCACCGTTGAGCTCGGACCGCTTTTTAAATCTTCTCTCGCTTCATCCGAAATGGATCTCTCCTGGATCGACGGCATCGGTATCGACGCGTCCGCCGCTTTGGGCGACGACGGAATCGGGGCCTATACCAGTCTTCTTCTCAACGGTTCGGAGATCCTGACTCTCGATATTTACCTTGACGCCGCTTCCGAGCTGCTGACGATCGGTGTTCCCGGACTTAACGATAAGTATCTCGGCGTAAATATCAAGGATCTTATGGATCGTATGGTCAAGGAAAGCGGATACGGCTCCACCATAGATATGATCAAAGATATGTATCTGCCGGACGGAGAGCTCGATCTTTCCATGATGGACGACATGGCGCAGGCCTTTGACGGAGAAAAGATCAGCAAGGTTTTAAAGAGATATATAGATATCGTGCTCGACCACGTTGAGGACGTCTCAAAAGAGAGCGGCGAGCTCACCGCAAAAGGCTATACCGAAAAGTGCACCGTGCTCACCTACTTTGTCACGGAAAAGCAGGCGATCGAAATGGCGAAGGATGCCCTTTCCACCCTGCGCGACGACTCGGACGTAAAGGATCTTATAAAAGGCTTCTATGACGGTTTCGCAAAATTCTCCGACGAGCTCGGTGATTTTGACACCTTCTATTCCCAGTTCAAGGACGAGATAGACGAGATCCTCGCTTCTCTCGATGAGTCTTTGAAGTATATTGAAGAAGACCAGAGCGCGACCTTAATAGCCGTAAGCGACTACATCGACGACAAGGACAACGTTATAGGTCGTGTGATCTCTGTCCGTGACGTTGAGATTTTGAGATTTGCGATTGCCCATGACGGAGACGATTTCGGTATCGAGCTTTCCATTGAAGGGAACACGTTCTTATCCGGTACCGGCAGCGACAAGGGCGGAAAGGTCAACGCCAAATACGAGGTGTTCGGCGAGGACGGCGAGAACATCGTTACCGTGACCGCAAAGGACTTTGTCTGGGACAACGTCAACTCCAACGAGATCAAAGGCGAACTGTCGATAAGCTTTTCAGAAAAGCTTTTGGGAGACACATTAGGCTCTCTCGGCGGCGCCCTCGCAATAAAGCTGAACTTCGACACGGGAGATCATTCCGGCAAGATCGACGTTTCGCTCACGATGGCGGGTTCTCCGCTGGTCACTCTCAAAATGGAATACAAGGACAGCGCGACCCATAAGGTCGCGGCTCCCTCGGCTTCCTCTGTGGTCAAAGCCGACCTTGACGACGAAGAGAGTTTTCAGAAGTGGATCGGAGGCATAGACTCCCAGAAGCTGCTCGACCGTCTGACCGACGCCGGGGTCCCCTCGGATCTCATCAGCGGGCTTGTAAATCCGTCTGGCTTCGGTATGGACGACATTTTGGATTAAATATTACGAACAACAGGTTCAACAGTCTCCGGCGGCGGAAATCACTTGCGCCGCCGGAAATTTTAATTTCGGATCTGATCATGAAAATTGAGATCAAAGGTATAAAGAAATCCTACGGTAAAAAAGAGATACTTAAGGATATATCGTTTTCCTCGCGGTCGGGCAAATGTGTCGGCGTCCTCGGCAAAAACGGATGCGGCAAATCGACGCTGCTCTCCATCCTCGCCGGCGTTCAGAAGGGAGAGGGCAGCTTTAAGATCGACGGACACGAGCTTTTCGGCTCGCCCGCTCTTTTACGCAGAAACGTCGGTTACGTCCCGCAGGGGACTCCTCTTATCGAAGAGCTTTCCGCCCGCGATAATCTCCTTTTGTGGTACTCCCGCGGGGATATGGAACGGGAATTGGACGGCGGAGTCCTTTCGATGCTCGGCGTCGGGAGCTTTCTGAAAACTCAGGTCAGCCGCCTTTCCGGAGGTATGAAAAAGCGGCTTTCCATAGGGTGCGCAATGTTCGAGCATCCTCCGGTGCTCCTGCTCGACGAGCCCTGCGCTGCGCTCGATATCGAGTGCAAGGAAAACATACTCGCCTATCTCGCCGATTATAAGAGCAAAGGCGGAGCGCTTATCCTTACCACCCACGACGAGATGGAGCTGTCCCTCTGCGACGAATGCTACATCATGAAGGACGGCGTCCTTGTGAGGTACGACTACGACGGCGATCTCTCCCGCCTGGTGAGCAATCTATGAGCCGGGGACTTCGTTATTTCCGTCTGCAGTGCAAGCGGTTTTTCAAGCTGTTTTTGGCTGTTTTCCTTCTCTCCGCCGTGCTTTGCGGAGCGATGGGCTTTATCCTCGGAAATTTGCTTGAGGCGAACGGCTCCGACGAACAGAAACAGCCGGTCCGCATAGGCTTTACGGGAGATCTTTCCGATTCGTACCTCCAGATGGGCCTTGCCGCGGCGCAGAATTTCGACTCCACTCGCTTTTCGGTCGAATTTCTGACTTTAGAGGAGTCGGAAGCGCGCCGGATGCTGAACAAAGGCGAGCTCGCCGCCTTCCTTATCGTTCCCGAACGCTTCTTTGAAAAGGCGGTGGACGGCGATCTCGGCAAGCTGACCTACGTTTCCTCGGCGGGTACGGTCGATTTCGGCACAAAGATAACAAACGATATTCTCAAAGCGGCGGCGCTTGTCGTCTTCAACTCTCAAAAGGGGACGAGGGGATTTATCCACGCGGCGAGAGCCGCGGGGACGGAGGAGAGCGAGGCGCTCCGTCTCGACGATCTGCTCGTTCTCAAATTCGTCGATTATATCCTTGTCCGCTCGCTTGTATATTCGGTGAACGAGATCGGCTTCAACGGAGCCGAGAGCTCGGACGACTCGATAATCTACGGAATACTCATTCTTTTCCTTCTTTTGTGGGGGATCACCTGCTGTACCGTCTTCGCTTCGAGAAGAAGACCGCTTTCCCGCGTTCTCGGCTCGAAAGGGACGGGAGCTTTCACGCAGGTCGCGGGAGAGTTCGCGGCGTACTTTCTCTTTATGCTCACCACCGTTTCGGTGGTGCTCGCCGCCGCGATAGCGATGGTTGGACTGTTTCCCGACGGTATCGGGCGGGCGCTTGACCGCGAGAGCGTTATCCGCGCCGCCGCCGCCTTTATCCTTCCGGTGCTCACCGTCTCTGCCATGCAGTTCTTCCTTTACGAGATAACCGACGGCGTAATAAGCGGCGTGCTTTTGCAGTTTCTTGTCGCCGTGGGGATGGGTTACGTTACCGGATGCCTCTATCCGTCGTATTTCTTCCCCGAGGGAGTGCAAAAAGTCGGAGCGCTGCTTCCGTCCGGCGCGGCAAAGACCTTCCTTGCCTCGTTCGTCGCGGGAAAGGTCCATACTACCGGGCTGATACTGCTTGCGGCATACTTCGCTGTTTTCTTCCTTCTCTCCGTTTTACTGCGTAAGAGGAACATAGCGGCGGAAGGAGGCGGCGTATGAACTACCTGAAAAGAGCGGTCGTCCGCTCCATCCTCCTGAATAAACGTCTTTTCAAAAAGATCAGCTTCCTGCTGATCCTGCTCGCCGTCCCGGTGATGGTGCTCGCCGTGGAGCTTATCTCCCGCGGACAGAGCGGAATAGTCACCGTCGCGCTCGCGGCGGAGGATCCGGCTGACCCCATCGCCTCGGAGGTGATCGAAAAGCTGGTGAACGACGCGGGCGGGGTAGAACGGTTCATATTGTGCAAGACTCCAAAGGAAGCCGAAAACAAGGTGCTTTACGGCGAAGCGGACGGAGCCTGGATACTGGAAGACGATATGGCGGGAAAGATATCCGCCTTTGTCGTCGACCTAAAAGAAGGTCACTCCTGCGTAAGGATAGTCGAAAGGGAGGAGACCATCGCTCTCGAGCTTGCGCGCGAGAAGCTATCCGGGGTGATGTCGTCCTATATCAGCTATGCGCTGATGCGCGATTTTGCCTATGAGAACTGCCCAGAACTCGCCGGGATGAGCGAGGAAGAGCTTCGCTTCTACTTTGACGACGCGTACGGCTCCGACGATATCTTCGAGTTTTCCTATCTTGACAGCGGCGAGCCGACTGACGACGTGTCGCTCGACCTTATCATGCTCCCCGTACGCGGACTGCTCTCCGTCACCGTAGTGCTCGCGGGTCTTGCCTCGGCGATGTACTATATGAAGGACGAGGAGTCTCAGGTGTTTTACAGACTGAAAAGGGCGGAGCGCCCGGCGTTTGCCTATGCTTATCAGTTCACCGGCGTTTTCGACGTCGCCGTCGTTGCGCTCTGCGCGCTGTTTATCGCGGGGATATCCGCCGCTCCAGGAAGAGAGATCGCCGCGATGCTGATATTCTGTTTTGCGGTCTCGTCGTTCTGCATCCTTGTAAGACGGCTCTGCGGAAAGCTTGGACGGCTCGGCGCCGTCACTCCGCTGCTGATCGTCGCGCTCATAGCCGTCAGCCCGATATTCTTCAATATGGCTGAAATCAGATGGATACAGCTTTTTACCCCGACCTACTACTATCTTAAATCCATCCACCAGTCGGCATATCTCGGCTACGGCGCGATATACGCCGCGGCGCTGGCGGCGATAGATTACGCCGTATACAAACTGACGGACAGAGCCTGACGCCGAATAAATAAAACCGCCCGATCGTCGATCGGGCGGATTTATTTACATTAAAATCATCTGTGGAAAAGCTTTTTGGTCAGATATACCGGCTCGCAGGTCAGGTTGATCCCCAGCTTGCGGTAAATATCGTCGTCGACCTGAGACAGGATGACGGTGGAATGCGCCTCGCATCCGCGCAGACATTCGAGCTTGCCGTACGCTTCCTCCGCCGCGCTGTTGGAATTCGCCGAGATGGAAAGCGCGATAAGCGTTTCGTCGGAATGGAGACGCGGATTGTGATTTCCGAGGGTCTTGACCTTTAAGGTCTGGATAGGCTCGATTATCTTCGGGTCGATCAGCTTTATCGGCTTCTCTATGCCGGAGTATATCTTGATCGCGTTGAGAAGCGCGGCGGACGCGGCTCCGAGAAGGGGAGTGGTCTTGCCGGTGACGATCCTTCCGTCGGGAAGCTCTATTGCGACCGCGGGCTGACCCTCGGTCTCCTGCGAGCGCTGGAGGGCGCCTGCTACCACCGGACGGTCGTCGACGGTGATCTGAGCCTGGCGCATGAGGTTTTCCACCTTGTTTACGGCGGACTCCGAGATCATGCCTTTTTTGCGCTGGCAGAGCGTTTTGAAGTATCTGCGGATTATCTCGTCGTTGGAAGCCTTTCTGCAAGCCTCGTCGTCGATAATGCAGTAGCCCGCCATATTGACGCCCATGTCCGTGGGAGATTTGTACGGGCTCTTTCCGCTTATCTTCTCGAAGATGGCGTTGAGTACCGGGAAGACCTCCACGTCGCGGTTGTAGTTGACGGTCGTTATCCCGTAGGCGTCGAGATGATACGGGTCGATCATATTGACGTCGTCGAGGTCGGCGGTCGCCGCCTCGTACGCGAGGTTCACGGGATGCTTTAGGGGTATGTTCCAGATGGGGAAGGTCTCGAATTTGGCGTACCCGGCGTCTATCCCGCGCTTGTTTTCGTGATACAGCTGGGAAAGGCAGGTAGCCATCTTTCCGCTTCCGGGACCCGGAGCGGTCACAACGACGAGCGGACGGCTGGTCTCGATATACTCGTTCTTTCCGAAGCCGTCGTCGCTGACGATATGCTTTACGTCATAGGGATAACCCTCTATCGGGTAGTGCATAAAGACTTTGAGCCCGAAGCTCTCGAGCTTTTTCTTGAACGCCACCGCGCCCGCCTGCCCGCGGAAGTGGGTGATGCAGACGCTCCCGACGTAGAGTCCTATCCCGCGGAAGGCGTCGATGAGACGGAGGACGTCGACGTCGTAAGTGATGCCGATATCGCCTCTGACCTTGTTGTTCTCGATGTGATCGGAGTTGATTACAATGACTATCTCCGCCTTGTCCTTGAGCTTGAGGAGCATCTGGAGCTTACTGTCCGGCTGAAATCCCGGCAGCACGCGGGAGGCATGGTAGTCGTCAAACAGCTTTCCGCCGAATTCGAGATAGAGCTTGCCTCCGAATTCCGAGATCCTTTTTCCGATCTGCTCGGACTGACGCTTGATATAAGCGTCGTTATCAAATCCGATCTTGTTCATCATTAACCTTCCGAATATTGAAATCCTTGTTTATTTTCTTCCCGTGGAACCAAATCCGCCCTCGCCGCGTTCGGTGTCGGACAGTTCGTCCGCTTCCTCGAATTCGGCGCGCAGATATGGAACTATCGCAAGTTGAGCTATGCGCTCGCGGCGCTCGACGGTCTGAATGTCGGGCGACTGATTGTACAGCGAGACCATAAGCTCTCCGCGGTAATCGGAGTCTATGACCCCGACCTTGTTCGCCGGGGCAAGCCCGCGCTTGGTGGCAAGTCCGCTGCGGGCAAAGATCAGACCGACGTATCCTTCCGGGATCTCGCAGGCGATACCGGTGTGGATGAGCGCGGTATTGCCCGGATCTATAGTCACGTCGTTTACCTCGGCGCTGTAGAGATCGGCGCCGGCGGATGAAGGCGAGCCGTATGTCGGTACGACCGCGCGGTCGTTCAGTTTCTTAAAACGAACGGTCATGGCGTCACCTGTACTGCATGGCGGCGGTGGGCGCGCGGCGTTCGGTGTAATCGCTCAGAGCCTCGCGGACCGCCTTTATCATCTTTTTGTCGAGGACCGGCTTGTCGTCGAGCAGGGTGGCGAAATCGACGGCCTTCTCGGCGTGCATGAGCCAGGGATACTTGTTGGTAAAGCGGGCGTTGCGGTCGGTGAAAACAACGACGTTATAAACCGGCACGCCGGAGATACCGTCGCGCGCAAGCGCCTTTTTTACAGCGATGACGTGTCCCTTGTTCTGCTCATACGGATTGTGGAAGGAAAGCACCTTCTCGCCGTAGCGCTGCGTCCAGTCGCCCTCGGGCGGATCTTCGATAACGCCCTTCGCGCCCTTGACCTCGACGGCTATAACGCCGCCGCGTGTGACGCATACGGTGTCGGTCTCCGTCCAAAGAGTCCTTCCGTCCTTTGCGACAGGGAAATAGAGGTTCTGAAAGACGCTTTTTGACGGGAGATTGGAACGCATAAGACCGTAAACCAGGCGCTCGCACTCCTGACCGTAAGCCTCCGGACCGGAAAGCTCGGTCTCCTTCGAGCTCCTTATCGCTTTTTGTATGAGATACGCCGCAAGTCCTACGATGACTATAATAAAAAGTGGTAAAACTACCTTCATTTTTAAGCTCCCGTGATGATTTCAAAGGGGTCAGTTTCCGGTCACCTGATTGAGATAGTTTACAACGTCACCGACGGTGATGAATTTGTGGATGTCGTCGTCGTTGATCTCGATGTCGAATTTCTCCTCGCAGAGAAGGATGAGATCGGCGAGCTCGAGAGAGTTTACGCCCAGATCGTTAACAAGCTCGGCTTCGGGAGTGATGAGATCTTCCGCGACCTGCATCTCGTCCATAAGGATGTCTTTAACTTTGTCAAACATTTCGTTCATGGTTTTTCTCCGTTTCTTATTAAGTATTTCGGGTGTGTATGCTGGATTTTCGTTTTTTATTTCAGATCACTTCAGGAGGAAGCGCTTGATCTTTTTGGAGGTCGTCTTTTCGAACTCCTCGCTGCGCAGCTCGACCTCGCGGACCTGCTTGAACGAGGGGAGGGCGCGGTTGATCTCGTTGATCTCGGCTTTGATCGCGTCGCGGACCTGCTCGTCGGTCATATCGCCGCGTCTCTCGTCGTCGGGATATACGAGAGCCGTGATCACCACCTCGCCGTTGGCGTTTTCACGACCGATGACGACGCACTCTTTGATGAGCTCGCACTTGTAGAGGTAGCTCTCCACTTCCTCGGGGAATACGTTTTTGCCGTTGGAAAGGATTATGACGTTCTTTTTGCGCCCGGTTATGAAGATATAGCCGTCCTTATCTATATATCCGATGTCGCCGGTACGGAACCAGCCGTCGTCGGTAAAGGCTTCGCGGGTGGCTTCCTCGTTCTTGTAGTAGCCGATCATGACGTTCGCGCCCTTGACGCAGATCTCGCCGGTCTCGTCGTTCGGATCGTTTTTGTCTATCCTGACTTCGCAGCCGGGGACGGCGCGTCCCACCGAGTGATATCTGATCTCTCCCGGACGGTTGACGGCGACCAGCGGAGCGCATTCGGTTATGCCGTATCCCTCGAGGACGGTTATCCCGAACGCTTCAAAGTCCTTGATTATGTCGGGGGAGATGGGCGCGCCGCCGCAGATGATGCTGCGCAGCTCGCCGCCGAAAGCGCCGGTTATCTGACCGAAGAATTTGTCTCTCTTGTCTATTCCGACCTTCAGGAGCGCGTTGCTGAGCTTCATGGCGGCGCGGACCTTCTTGCGCATACCGCGCTTGTCTATCTCGGACCAGATGCGCTTATGCATGGTCTCGACAAACAGCGGGACGAGCGCCAGCGCGTTCGGCTTGAACTTTGCAAAATTGCGGAGCACGTTCTTCAGGCTGTCGTTGATGTAGATCGCCGCGCCGTCGTTGCTCGCCGCGAAATGCTGGCAGGTCATTTCGTAAGTGTGGTGGATGGGGAGCACCGAAACGAAAACAGAGTTGTAATCGTACGGAGTAGTCTGGGTCGAGGCGTTGATGGCGGCGGTCAGATTGCCGTGGGTGAGCATAACGCCCTTGCTTGTTCCGGTGGTGCCGGAGGTGAAGAGTATGGCGGCGAGCGTATCGGGCTCGACCTCGCAGTCGAGGAAGGTCCTGTTGCCGCAGCGGATCTCTTCGCGTCCGATCTCAAGGACCTCGTCGAGCGTCTTGACCTTCTCGGAGGTCGACTTTTCTCCCTCGTTCATCGGGATAAAATACTTCATGCCGGTCATACGGTCGGCAAGAGGGGTGAGCTTATTGTTGAAGGCTTCGGTGTAAACGATCGCCTCTATCTCCGCGAGGTTGCAGAAATTGACTATCTCGTCGAGCGCAAGCTCGCGGTCGAGCGGGACGATGACGCCGCCGCCGAGAACGGTCGCGTAATATGTAGACACATAGTCGGGCCAGGTCTCTCCTATAACGGCGATATGCTTGCCCATAACGCCGAGGACCGAAAATGCGGTACCTATGGCGTTGACGTGGTCGTACATATCGTTATAGGTAAATTCTTTGTATACCTTTGTGGATTTATCTTTATAAAAATACTGCGGCTTGTCGCCGAAGCACTCCGCGTTGGAGCGGACAAGATCTCGAAGATCGGCTATGACTTTTGCCGGGGCACAGGGCTTTAAGGGCTTGACCATAACGCACCTCTTTTTATATATTCATTCCAGTCAATTATATATTATCTTCAAATACTTGTCAATAGCGATATATATCATAAAAAATCAAAAATCGCGTATTTTTTCGTTAATTATGGCTTTCATTCGGGGGAAGAATATTGACAATGAAAGCAAATTAGAGTATCATTGAATAAAAGCAATCTATAAATAATTACGGAGGGCGCTGTAATATGCTGAAAGAAGAATACGGACGCTGGCTGGACCGTGCCGTCGCCGATCCCGACGTCGCCGCCGAGCTCAAGGCCATGGCGGGCAACGAGGACGAGATAAAGGAGTGTTTCTGGCAGGATCTCGAATTCGGAACGGGCGGACTGCGCGGCGTTATCGGAGCCGGCACCAACAGGCTGAATATATATACCATCGGCAAGGCGACCCAAGGGCTTGCCGCCTACGTCAACTCCACGAATAAAAACGGCAGCGTGGCTATCGCTTACGACAGCCGTATAAAGTCGGATCTTTTCGCGCGTACCGCCGCGGGAGTGCTCGCCGCAAACGGCATCCGCGTCTATATCTACCGTGAGCTGATGCCCACCCCGATGCTTTCCTACGCCGTGCGCAGGCTGGGCTGCGACGCGGGCATAGTCATCACCGCCAGCCACAATCCGTCCAAGTACAACGGATACAAGGTCTACGGTCCCGACGGCTGTCAGCTCGGGCTCGAGGCGGCTGAATACGTGCTGAACATCATGAATTCCGTCGACGTGTTCGACGGCGTGAAACACGCCGATTTCGACGCCGAGATGAAAAAGGGGAACATCGAGTATATATCCGACGAGGTGATCGACGATTACCTCTCCTGCGTGGAAAAACAGCGGGTCGAAAAGGATCTCGACCTCTCCGGGCTTAAAGTCATATATACCCCCCTTCACGGAACGGGCAACAAGCCGGTCCGCCGCATCCTCGAGAGGGTGGGCGTCACCGACGTGACAGTCGTCCCCGAGCAGGAAAAGCCGGACGGGACGTTCCCGACCGTTCCTTTCCCCAACCCGGAATTCCGTCAGGCGTTCGAGCGCGCGCTCGAGCTCGCAAAGACGGTCAAGCCGGATCTGCTGCTCGCCACCGACCCCGACTGCGACCGCGTAGGCATAGCGGTACGCCGCGGAGACGAGTATATTCTCATGACCGGAAACGAGGTCGGCGCGATGCTGCTCGACTACATCGCCGGACGCAGAAAGGCGAACGGGACTCTTCCGCGCGATCCGGTCGCGGTAAAGACCATAGTCACCACCGATCTCGCCGCCCGCATAGCGGAAAAGCACGGGGTAAGGCTTATCGACGTGCTCACCGGCTTCAAATTCATAGGCGAGCAGATCGCCATACTTGAAAAGGACGGCGAGGAGGACCGCTATATCTTCGGCTTTGAAGAGAGCTACGGATATCTTGCGGGAAGCTACGTCCGCGACAAGGACGGCGTCGTCGCTTCGATGCTTATCTGCGAAATGGCGGCGTACTGCAAGACGCAGGGCAAGTCGCTCCTCGATTACGCTGACGATTTATACGCCGAACACGGATATTATCTCTGCTCGCAGAAGAATTTCTACTGCGAGGGTATTTCCGGCATGGAACAGATCAACGGCATAATGGATAAGCTCCGCGGCGATCATCCCGCCGAAATAGCCGGTATCAGGGTCGTGCGCGTAAAGGACTACAAGCTCTCCTGCGCGGTCGATCTCCGCACCGGAGAAAAGAGCGTTCTTACTCTTCCCAAGTCGAACGTGCTCGGCTTTGATCTCGAAGACGGCGGAAGCGTTATCGTCCGTCCCTCCGGAACGGAGCCGAAGATCAAGATCTACCTCTCCGCCGTCGGACGCGACAAAGGCGACGCGGATGCAAAGAGGGAAGCCCTTGAGGCGGCGGGGACCGCCATGCTCGGCTTTTGATCGCTGATTTAACAAGAAGACGTAAAGAAAGGGACTGTCATGACCGAGAAGAATAAAAAGCTTAGAAAACCGAGCAAGCGCACCCGTATGTACGCGATAATATCCGCGATAGTCGCGGTGGCGCTGGTCGCCGTGCTTATTGCGCTCATCGTTTCGTCAAAGCGCGGAGAAAAGCAGACGGAGACGGAAACCACCGACTCCGCTCCGGCTGAGGTGACGACGGCCGCCGCTCCAGAGACGAAGGAGCCGGAGACCACCGAGTCCGCTCCCGAAACAGAGCCCGAAAAGTTTCCCGAACCCACCTACGCCCACGCGTCGAATATCGTATTTACCGCCGTGGAGGGCGAGACCGCGCCTCAGTATACCAATCCGCTCACGGGCGAAGAGCTCGGCGCGGACCTTGCCGGACAGCGCCCGGTCAGCGTAATGATCAACAACATCCGCACTGCCTGCCCGCAAGAGGGGGTATCGCAGTTCGACATCACGTACGAGATCCTCGCTGAAGGCGGGATCACGCGCCTTCTGCTGCTGAAGCAGGACTACGCCTCTCTCGGCGTTATCGGATCCATACGTTCCTCGCGTAAATACTTTATAGATATGTCCCAGAACTACGACGCGATCTACGTTCACGCCGGCGGGAGCGAGGAGGCGTATTCCGAGATACCGAAGCGCAAGATCGACCATCTTGACGGCGTCCGCACCGACTCCCGGACGGGAATAAACGTCACAAATCTCTGCTACTACCGCGATCAGTGGAGAAGGACCAACATGGGCTACGAGCATTCGCTCATGTCCACGGGCGAGCTTATCGTAAAGGGGATCGAACGGTACAACTATCGCACCGAGATAAAGAGCGGACTTGTCCAGCCGGTGCAGCTGATCGACCCGGGATACAAGGTCGAGCTGAACGGCGAGTCGGGCAAATACGTCAAGATGACCTACCGTCCCGCCCACTATCCGGAGTACGAATACGACGAGGCGACCGGGAAATATCTGCGTTATCAGTTCCAGCATGAAAAGCACGTCGACGGGACCAACAATGAACAGCTCGCTTTTACCAACGTGATAATCCTCGTCATGAAGCACGCCAATACCGGAGATGAGAAGAACCACATCAACATCCAGACTACCGGAACCGGAAAAGGATACTATTTCACCGGCGGGAAGTACATACCGATAACCTGGGAAAAGAGCGACGTCGACGGGCCGATGAAGCTGTCCGACGCCGACGGCAACAGACTTGTGGTCAACAAGGGCAAGACCGCGATAAACATCATCTCCCCCTATATGGACGACAATATAGTCATCAACTGATATTTTTTATCAACTAATTGTAAAATCGGATAAAATATGATATAATCAAGGTGTCTTTGTACGCGCTTCGCGGCGAAGGCGCCTTGATTTGTTTATGACCGGAAACGGAGGGCTATAGATTGAAATTCGATAAGAATTTATTTGAAGAAGGCGAGTTCCTCGAAGAGGACGGGGCGGAAAGCGAAACGGAGGACGGCGGGCTCGTTTTCGGGGATGCCGGCGCATCCGGCTTCGACGACGGCGGCTCCGATCTCTACGCCGATGAATACGAAGACGCGATCCCGGAGCAGGATGAGACGTCGGGCAAATTCAGGAGACCCCGCAAGGAAGTCAGGTGGAAAAATCTGCTCGTCATTCTCGCTTTCGTCGCCGGGGTGCTCATCTGCGCGCTGATAGTCTTTCTTATCGTCCGCTCGCCGGAAAAACCGGTCTACGACAACACGGGGAGATTTTATTTCGCAAGCGACCTGCTGACCGAGGAGGGTAAGAGCTTTTCCGTTTACGATCACATCGAGTTCGAGGTCCGCAATTTTGCCGACGAGCTCCGCATCTCCGACCGCGCGATAGAAAGCTATTCCGTCACCGTCAGATCCGGCGACGACGATATCACCCGCGACTGTAAGATCAAAAAAGACGAGGAGTCGCTTATCTCCGGGACTGTGGCCGCCGGCAAGGTCAGGATCGACCTGCCGGAAGAGTATATGAACAAGCCGGTGGAGGTATGCGTGACAAGCACGCCGGAAAACGTCGTCCTAAACGGTACGTTCACCGTTATCCCGTCATGGAGCTGGAGCTTTACCGATCAGGCGGGGAGCGTCTGCGGCAAGCTGGTCATACTCGCGAACGAAGAGATCACGGTAAAGGTCGTCTGGGACGAGAAGAGGCTGACGGCAGATATGTCCGATCCGTATATCAAGGCGGGCAGAGACGGCAGCTCCTGCGTCCTCTCCCTTGCCGCGGGCACCTCCGCGGAGATATATTTCTTTAAAGAAGACGTCAATTCGGATCTTTCCTCTCCCGGAGCGGACGCCGTCAAGGTGGAAAAGACGGACGGCGCGGCGCCCTCCGGAACGGACGCCGAGCGCTTCGACATCCCGACGGATACAGGGGAAAACCCGGGCGAGATACACGAAAATCCCGAGCATTGAAAGGAGAGAGATGATGAACAAAGTCAAAAAGAGCTTTTCTCTTATTCTTGCCGTCTGCTTTATCCTCTCCTGCGTCTGCTTCCCGGCCGCGGTCGCCGCGGACTCTCCGGTCACGCTCAACGGTACGGGATACGGCGATCTGGAGTCGGCGTTTGCCGACGCGCAGACCGGCGATATGATAGTGGTCAAGAGCGACGTTACGGTCGGATCGACCATAAAAGTCACTCGCAATCTTATCCTTTTGTCGAACGGCGCGCACACCGTCTCGGCGTCCGCCGCGCTCATCGGACCGGTTTTCGAGATCGACGCCGGCGGGACGCTCACGGTCTCCAGCAACACGGTGTTTACCTGCGGGTCCGACCGCACCTTCGCCGCGGTCAACGGAGGGACTTTCAACGTAAGGGGAGAGGTCTCGTTCAGGAACTGCGGGACCGCGATAGATATAATGTCGGGAGTTTGCGCCATTTCGGGCGGCAGCTTTTCCGGCAATCGATGCGCAGTCAACGTTTCCGACAAAGCGTCGGGACTGCGCCTTTCCGGGTCCGTTTCGTTTGCTAAAAACGATCTTATCACCCTTCCGGTCGGAGGAAGGATATACGTCGTCGGCGAGCTGACCGGCTCCGGTTACTTCCCGGTAAGCCTTGAGTCGTGCGAGAAGGGAGACGTTATTGCCGAGGCGTCCTATGCCGACGTCTCGATAACCGACAGACAGGCGTCCAGATTTACCGTCCGTTATCCGGGCGGGACGGCTAACGTCGAAACCGACGGGAAGACGGTCAGGGTGGCTGAAAAGACCGAGTCGGGCGATCCCGACGATCCCGTAAAGGAGCCGGTCGCCCGCATAGGCGCAAGGAACTACGCTTCGCTCGACGAGGCTTTCGCAGCCGCTTCCGGGACGGTCCCCGAGACGGTCGTGCTTATCTCCGACGTCACCGTCGATAAGACAATCAAGATCGGAGGCAAAAAGCAAGTCTCGCTTATTTCCGAAGGCAAGCATACGATCAAGCGCGCCGAGAATTATTTGAGCGGAACTCTTATCGAGGTCTCCCGCGACGCCGCGCTCAACATAGGCGTCGGGGGCGACGGGCTGGTCATTTCCGGAGGGGGCGCGGACGCCGTTATGCCCGCCGTTCGTGTTGACGGAAAGGCCGTCTTCGGCTCTCATCTGACCGTGACCGATTGCGTCAACAACAACAGCTCTCTTATGTATCAGGGCACGGTATTCGTTACCTCAGGCGGATCGCTCACCGTTGACGGCGCGACCGTTTCCGGAAATGTCGCCTCCGCAGGCGGAGCGATCATGATCTACGGCGGAAGCGTCGAGATCTTGAACGGGGCGAATATTCGTTTCAATAAGGCGAAAAACGGGGGAGGAGTATATCTCTATTCCGGAAGCCTGACGATGACCGCCGGAACGATCAACGACAATACCGCCGAGGAAAACGGCGGCGCGGTCTACTGCTCCGGCGCATTCGAGCTCGCGAACGCGATCATCCCCGGAACCGGCAGGAAGGGGGAGAACGACGTCTTCCTTTCAAAGGGCAGAAGCATCTCGGTCCGGCCCGTTTCCGGCATCGTGCCCGGTACGGTAACTCTCACGCCCGGCGAGCCGGACGACGGGGCCGCGCTCGCAGTCTATGCGGATGGCAAGCTCCCGGAGACGGGAAGGTTTGAGCTGTCCGATGCGGTAAACGAAGCCTTTGAGCTGCTGCCGGACGGTAATAAGCTGATCCTCAAGCCGCTCGCGGCAAAGGTGGCGTATATAGGAAGCGCGGCGTTCGCATCTCTCAAAGAGGCGGTCGAGGCGGTCCCAGACGACGGGAGCGAGACCTTGATAACGGTCGTCTGCGACGTACCGTTCACTGAGACGGTAGCGATACCCGCGGGGAAGTCGGTCGCGCTGACTGTCGGACGCGACGCGAAGGATACGGCGGATTACGCCGCAAGGACCTTTACGCGCGGGGAGGAGTTTTCGGGCTCTTTCTTTGAAATCGCCGAAGGGGCGAAGCTGACCCTTTCGGGGGCGGAAGGGAAGAAGCTGATCGTCGACGGAAGCGCGTTCCCGGCGTTGAGCTCGCTCGTTTCGGTGTACGGCGAATTTGAAATGAAAGCCGACTCCGTTCTTTCCGGGAACCAACTGACCCTCGACGAAAAGACGGCTGATCCGGCGCCCGTGCTTTATACGGGCGGCGCGGTGACCGTCCACGCAAAAGGCAGATTTACGATGTCGGGCGGCGTGATAGAGAAAAACTACGCGGCGTTCGGCGGCGGCGTTTACATAATCGACGGTGTCTTCGTCTTTACGGAAGGCGAGATAAAGGATAATAAAGCGCTGTTCGGCGGCGGAGCGTATATATACAATACCCTCACGCTCGACAACGTAACCGAGACGGAGGATCCTCCGGCTCAGACTCCCGAAAACGCGGAAGAAGTCCGCGTCGGATATATGGAGATGACCGGCGGCGTCATAAGCGGCAATTCCTGTATGCTCGCCGTGGAGCTCCCCTATCCCGCGGGACAGGGCGGCGGAGTGTATATAGGCAACGCGGCGACCCTGTCTCTGGGGGGCGGCTCGATAGAAAAGAACACGGCGGTCCTCGGCTCAGGCATTTACGAGGGGACGGAACGCAGCGTTGACGAGCCCGCGGTCCGCGTGCCGGTATTTGAACTGTACGGCACGGCGTCAATAACCGATAACGACCTGTACCTCACGCTTCCCGACGAGTCGCGCGTCACGGTCAGGGGAGTACCCAACGGATTGAGCGAAAAAACGCCGCTCGTCATCACCATGCCCGATCTGCTCGCCGTCAACTCCGGGCTTGTCAGATATGAAATAGAGGGCTTCACCCCCGAACAGAACGAGCACGCCGCAAAGAGCGCGATCGGGGCGGGCTGGTACAAGCTGGGAGGCGACGCCGCGGAATACTATAAGCCGGACGTAAGCACGGGCGACGGATCGCTCATTATCAATTCCACCGGCGAGAACGAGTATCTGCGTTACGCTCCGGGGAGGGAATATAACGGACTTCCCGAGTACGGAAAGAGCGCGGACGGCGCCGGGACCGCTTCACTCGAATACGGTCCGATCGAAATATATCCCGGCGGATGCTTTACCGTATCCTTTGAAGACGCTTATTATTTCAATCTCTATCCCAACGTGCGCGCGCAGATCACCGGCGCTTTCCCGCGCGGAACGGTGATAACGCTTATCTCTTTCTCCGATCCCGCGCACCCGGCTTATTACAGCTACGAGGTCAACGGCACCGAGGAGGTGAAGGAGGCGGCGCAGCCCGACGCCTCGGGACTCAAGGCTCCAGACGTGATAGCCGTCCCACTGCATCTTTTCACGCTGATGAAGGACGGAAAGACCAAATTCGGCGATTACGCGGAGGGGGAAAAGCCGTCCTCTGATCCCAAGGCGCTCCTCCGCGAAAAGATCACGCTGACCGTCGATTTTTCGGCGGTGCTGCCGGACGAAAAGATCAGGTACGAGGGCGAGTTCACCATGTCCGTCGGGCATATATACCCCGGAAAGACAGAGGGCTCGGAGCTCGATTTCTCGCGCAACTTCAAGAAAGTCGAGTATACCGTCGGCATCAAGAACGAGTCGCAGGTCATGGTCACCTCCGACCAGAGCGGAGTGACCGTTTCCTACGTCCTCGACGCAAACAGCAGGACAGCGGCGGCGGGATGCGGGCTCATACTCATCGAGCTTGCGCGCGGCAGCTTCCCCAACGGGACGGTCGCCTCCATCGGAGGCAGGGTCTATCCCGCGGCTCCCGGCTCCGGGAGCATCGTGGTCCCGGTCCCGCTTACCAACACGGGTCTGCTCTCCCGCGAGGGAACGGTGCGTATCGACATTTACAACTATTACGGCAGCGCGGTGGTGGACGCCACTCTCCGCGCGGTGATCTATCCGAGCGTTGATGGTCTGCATATAAGGACCGGAGAAAAATTCGACGCCGCAAGCGAGGGCATCGCGTACACACTTTCCTCACAGGACAAGTGGGCGCTCTCCGTTACGGACGAATCCGGCGAAAAGCCGACCTTCGTATTCAAGAGAGGCGACGTGCCCGATCTGCTCACCATGATAGTCAGGGCGGAGCGCAACGGCGAACCGGCGGCGACCGTCCGCGTCACCCTCGAGGACAGCGATTACGACTACAAAGCCATCCCGCTGTCTACCGTTTTTGCCGGGTTTGACGACTCCGACGGAAACGGAGCGGATATCATGATCTCCGATCCCGTCAAGCTCAGACCCAAGAAAGGATCGCCGAACGGCGAATACCGTTTAGCGATCAAGGCGGGCGATAAAACGGAATACGTAAAGATAGTGATCTATTAAAACAGAATACCGCCGCGGAAGGCGCAAGCCCTCCGCGGCGGTATTTTATGCCGCGCGTTATATTATCTCAAAAACCCGGTCGTAACCCGTGACGGTATAGGTCGGGAGGATGTCTTCACGCGCTTTTTCTCCTCTCGCGTTGAACCACACGCTGTCGAGCCCCGCGTTTACGGCTCCGAGCACGTCCGAGGTCAGCGAGTCGCCTATGACAAGCACCTTTTCGGGATCCTTTTCGACTATGTGTTCGAGCACATAGTCGAAATACCGCTTGTCGGGCTTTCCGACCCCGACTTCTTCCGAAATGAAAACGCCTTTGAAGTAACGCCCGATGTCCGCTTTTGCAAATCTTCCGCGCTGTATGCTCTTTATCCCGTTCGTCACGGCGTAAATATCGTGCGTTTCGCAGACTCTTTCAAGAAATTCGCGCGCCCCCGGGATGAGCTGTCCCTGGCAGGTCAGCGTTTCGACGTAAACGGAA
This sequence comes from Clostridia bacterium, assembly GCA_017450885.1. GTDB lineage: Bacteria > Bacillota > Clostridia > Oscillospirales > CAG-272 > RGIG3438. The sequence goes on from JAFSSR010000027.1 coordinate 26,712, forward strand.
GCCGCCTCGCGCGGATCTCCGCTTATCTGCGCCTCCTCGTAAAGCCGCTCAAAGCGCCTTTGCGGAATGGCGCTTTTTTCTATTTCGCCACGTTCGAACGCCTTCCAGAGCGAGAGGTTGATCGCGCTGTAAAGCTTGTACATGTCCTCGTCCGAAGGCTTTCCCAGCTTCTCAAAGGTCTTCATGAAAGCCTCGCGCTCCGCGGATCCGAAATCGAGCAGGGTATCGTCCGCGTCTATAAGCAATGTGGTGTATCTCATATTCTCTCCGTACGTTGTATTTAAGGTAATGATACACTTTTTCGATCTTTTTGTCAACTTTGCTTGACAACCGGTCTGTAAAATGATATAATCGGATTTGCGAATAATTCGCAAATCTTTCGTTTGATATAAGGTGTGATATGGCAAGCTATATGACCGGTCAGCGCAGGGAATTGCTCGGATTTCTCAGAACCAATCACGACCGCGCTTTTTCTGCAAAGGAGATAGCCGAGGAGATGTCCGACCGCGGGGTCAGTCAGAGCGCGGTCTACCGCAACCTCGCCTGGCTCGAAAAGAACGGCAAGATCAGTCGCAGCACCAGGGACGGACACAGAGAAATATACTATTCCTTTGTCGACGCTGAGGAATGCCGCCGCAGTCTCCATCTCACCTGCGAAAAGTGCGGGCGCACCGTGCATATGGATCCCGCTGCGACCGGCAGGATGCTCAGCGATATAGCGGGCAGGGACGGCTTCAGCGTTAATATGAAAAAGACGGTGCTGTACGGAGTCTGCGCCAAGTGCAAGGGTTGAAATATGAAATTCGGAAATAAGAAAAAAGCGGTCGCCTGGCTGCTTCTCGCGGCGGCGCTGCTGACTATGGCGGTTTCGGAACAGCTTATCGCCCACCGCGCCGACCACGACTGTACGGGCGACGGATGTCCCGTCTGCCGCGCCATCAGGACGCTTGATGAGATAGCGGTCTGCGTGCTGCTCGTCGCCGCGGCGCACGTCGCTTTCGCGGCGGCGCGCACGGCGCGTCAAGGCGAAAAACGTCCGGATCGCGCCTCGACGCCGATCTCATTATGCGTCAAGCTGACGGAATGATCTTTCCGGGTTCTATACGTCGGAATATATTAAAAAAGGAAAGGTCAGAAATGAAAAAGCAAATTACAAAGATCGCGGCTTTTGTATTCGCCGCGCTGATGATATTATCCGCGCTTTCCGGGTGCGCCGGAAAGACCGAAAAAGCCGATAAAAAGGTCTCGGTCGTATGCACCATCTTCCCGATCTACGACTGGGTCCGCAATTTAGTTGGCGACCGCGCGTCGGAGGTCGATATAAAGATGCTTATCGACAACGGCGTCGATCTCCACAATTTCCAGCCCACGGCGGACGATATAGTCGCCGTCTCCGACTGCGATATCTTTATCTACGTCGGCGGCGAGTCGGACAAGTGGGTGGACGACGTCCTCGCGACCGCGGGCAACAAGGATATGAAGGTCATCGACCTCCTCTCCGTCCTCGGAGATAAGATCAAGGAAGAAGAAGTCAAGGACGGAATGGAAGCGGAGGAAGAGCACGAGGAGGGAGAAGAAGAGGGCCCCGAATACGACGAACACGTTTGGCTCTCCCTCAAAAACGCCGAAACGATCTGCAAAAGTATAAACGAGGCGTTGTGCGCGGCCGACCCGGAGGGGAAGGAAGTCTACACGGCAAATTGGATCAAATACTCCGAGCAGCTTGCGACCTTGGAATTCAGTTATCAGTACAAGCTGCTGACGCCTGAAAAAAAGACTCTCGTCTTCGCAGACAGATTTCCGTTCCGCTATCTGCTTGACGATTACGGGATCGACTATTACGCGGCTTTCGTCGGATGCTCTACCGAGTCGGAGGCGAGCTTCGAGACGATAGTCTTTCTCGCAAAGAAGCTCGACGAGCTGGGACTCAAGCACGTTATAGTCATTGAGGGAACGGAGCATAAGATCGCCGAATCGGTGATCGCCAATACCGAAAAAAAGGATATGGATATCCTCACGCTCGACTCCATGCAGGGCATAACCTCCTCCGGAGCGGACGACGGACTGACGTATTTGTCGATAATGGAAAACAATCTCAAAGTGCTCGAACAGGCGCTTAACTGAAAAAACAAAACGGAAGAACAGTATGGCACAGTTGACTGTAAAAGACCTCACCCTCGGATATGAGGGCAAGGCGATAATAAGCGGGCTGGATTTCAGCGTAGACGCGGGGGACTACCTCTGCATCGTCGGTGAGAACGGCTCGGGCAAAAGCACGCTGATGCGGACGCTGCTCCGCCTCCAGTCTCCCATCTCCGGCACGATAGAGACGGGCGATGGATTGAGACGCGACGAGATAGGCTATCTCCCCCAGCAGAGCGCCGTACAGCGCGACTTTCCCGCGTCGGTGCGGGAGGTGGTGCTTTCCGGCTGTCTTTCGCGTATAGGCGGAAGACCGTGGTACGGCAAAGCCGAAAAAGCGATAGCCGTGGAGAGCATGGAAAAGATGGATATTACCCATCTTGCAAAAAGATGCTACCGCGAGCTTTCGGGCGGACAGCAGCAGCGCGTCCTGCTCGCAAGGGCGCTCTGCGCCACCCGGAAGATGCTCCTTCTCGACGAGCCGGTCGCGGGTCTGGATCCGCGGGTGACGGCGGAGATGTATTCGCTTATAAAGCGTCTCAACCGCGAGGACGGGATCACGATAATCATGATAACTCACGACGTCGCCGCCGGACTTGACAACGCAAACAAGATACTCCACGTCGGCGCGGAGCTCTTCTTCGGGACAAAGGAAGAATACCTTGCAAGCCCCGTTTCGCGCGGGTTTTCTGCAACGGAAGGGGGCGAGGCGTGATGATTATGATCGCGGATATATCGGCTGATTTTGCCAAGCTCGGAGAATATCTCCAGCGCGATTTCGTCATTCGCGCGCTGGTGGTCGGCGTTCTGATCGCGCTCTGTTCCTCGCTTTTCGGCGTGACGCTCGTACTCAAGCGTTTCTCGTTCATCGGCGACGGACTGTCCCACGTAGCGTTCGGCGCCATGACCATCGCAACGGTAATGAAGCTGACCAACAATATGCTGCTCACCCTGCCGGTGACGGTCATCTGCGCCGTGCTGCTCCTCCGCACGGGGACCAACGCCAAGATCAAGGGCGACGCTTCGATCGCCATGATCTCGGTCGGAGCGTTGGGCATAGGATATCTGATAATGAACATCGCTCCGTCCACGTCCTCGAGGACAAACCTCGCGGGCGACGTATGCAGCACGCTTTTCGGATCGACCTCGATCCTGACCCTCAAGCCGTTCGACGTATGGCTTTCGGTCGGTCTCTCCGCGGTCGTTATCGTGCTGTTCATACTGTTCTACAACAGGCTGTTCGCCGTTACGTTCGACGAGGCTTTCGCCCGCGCCAGCGGGCTGAAAGCCGGTTTGTATAATCTTATCATCGCCGTGATCGTCGCGGTGATAATCGTACTCGCCATGAACCTTGTCGGATCGCTTCTGATCTCCGCGCTGGTCATTTTCCCCGCACTGTCCGCGATGAGAGTATTCAAGAGCTTCCGCTCGGTCATCATCTGCTCGGCGGTTTTCTCGGTCGCCTGCACCGCCCTCGGAATAATGGTGTCGGTGATGTACGGAACGCCGGTCGGATCTACCATCGTCGCCGTCGATATCGTCGGCTTCGCGGCGTTTACAGCCGCGGGATTGATCAAAAGGAGAGTTTAACAATGAAAAAGATATTGATCGTTTTGCTTTGTCTGGTTACCGTCTTATGTTGTGTGAGCTGCGGCGGCAAAAAAGAGCCCGACGCCGACACTTCAAAAACCGCGGATACGCAAAAGCCCGCGGATACGCAAAAGTCCGCGGATACGCAAAAGCCCGCTGAAACCGCGAAACCTGCGAATACCTCTTCCGACGCGATCGACGTCGATCTCACGAAGATGAACAGCACCATGGTCTATTCCGAGGTGTCCAATATGCTCAGCGAGCCGGAAAAATACATAGGCAAGACCGTCCGTATGAAAGGGCAGTTCAACGCCAGCTATTTTGAGGGTACCGGCAATTACTATTACTACGTCGTGATCGCCGACGCCACGGCCTGCTGCGCGCAGGGCATAGAGTTCGTGTGGGAGGGAGAGCACAATTATCCCGACGATTTCCCGAAAAACGGGGACGAGGTCATCGTCACCGGAGTATTCGGTCAGTACGACGAACTCGGAATAACCTACAATTACGTTTCCACGGACGGGATAACCCTTGCCTGATCTCAAAATGAACAAGATTGTCAAAAGGATACTGCTGATAATAATCATACTCGCCCTCGCCGGAGGAGCCTTTCTCGCTTTTTCCGAAATATACGTAAAGAGTTCGACAAAGGACCGGGTCCTGACGCTCGATGAGGCGGCGAAGCTCGAAAACGTCGACGCGATAATCGTTCTGGGGTGCTTGGTGCATCCGAGCGGCAGACCGAGCGATATGCTTTTCGACCGCGTCAAGGTCGGATCGGAGCTTTTCACCAAAGGCGCGTCGGAGGTACTGTTTTTGTCCGGCGACCATCTTAACGAGGACTACGACGAGGTCGGAAAGATGCGCGAGCTCGCCGTCGAGAACGGAGTCCCGTCGGAAAAGATCGGGCTTGACGGCTACGGACTTTCGACCTACGATACGATGTGGCGGGCAAAGAACGTCTACGGCTTTTCCCGCGTGATAGTCGTGACGCAGGACTTCCACCTCAACCGTGCGGTATTCGACGCGAAGGCTGTCGGACTTGACGCCTACGGCGTCGCCGCCGATCTGCGCGGATACGGAGTCATGTACCTGAACAACCTGCGCGAGATGCTCGCGCGGTGCAAGGATCTGGTCTACACGAGGTTCGATCCCGATCCGCGGATAAAAGAGGCATATCCCGGAGAGTAGTGTGAAAAATATTCCGCAAAACTTGTTTTTGCGGAATATTTTTTTGCCTCGCCGTCAACAATAAAAGTATCAAAATGAAAGCGAGGTAACGGTATGACCAACAAAGAACTGCTCTATATCAAAGACGCGCTCGGTCACGAAAGCGAGATGCAGAAGAGCTGCACCCAGTTTGCAAATCAGCTTCAGGACCCCGATCTGCGTAATTTCGTCAACTCTCTTGCAAAGAAGCACGGCGAAAGCTACCTGAAATTCTTCTCACTTCTCAATTCGTAAGGAGGCAAGACGATGGAAGACAAGCTCATAATGTCAACTATACTCGGAAACGTAAAGGGAGCCTGCGATCTGATGCTCCACGGGGCGGTGGAGTCGGAGACTCCGGACGTCCACGGCGCGTTCAGCACCGCGCTCAACGACACGATCTGTATGCAGAACGAGATCTACGCAAAGATGAGCTCGCTCGGCTGGTATCAGACCGAGTGCGCCGATCAGCAGAAGATCAACGAGGCGAGACAGCAGTTCCAGTCACAGGGCTGAACGGCGCAAGCCTCGATCCGCCTGCCATAGAAAAAGCACGGCGCCGAAACGACTGTTTCGGCGCCGTGCTCATCTTTGAACTTCGATCTTTGAACTTTCAACACTTATTTTATCGGTCCGCCGCCGTTGTCCTTGAGCACGACGTCGTGCGCGCCGCCCTCGACTATCGAGGTGGAGGAGACCACGGTGACCTTCGCCTTCTGCTGCAGCTCGGAGATGGTAAGGGCGCCGCAGTTGCACATGGTCGAGCGGACCTTGGCGAGCGTGAGCGCGACGTTGTCCTTGAGCGGACCGGCGTAGGGAACGTAGCTGTCGACGCCTTCCTCGAAGGAGAGCTTGGCTCCGCCGCCCATATCGTATCTCTGCCAGTTGCGGGCGCGGGAGGAACCCTCGCCCCAGTATTCCTTCATGTAATTGCCGTTGATGACCACCTTGTTCGTCGGGCTCTCGTCGAAACGCGAGAAATACCGTCCGAGCATTATGAAGTCGGCGCCCATCGCGAGCGCGAGAGTGATATGGTAGTCGTAAACGATACCGCCGTCGGAGCAGATCGGCACGTATACGCCGGTCTCCTTGAAGTATTCGTCGCGCGCCTTTGCCACGTCGATGACCGCGGAAGCCTGTCCGCGCCCGATGCCCTTCTGCTCGCGGGTGATACATATCGAGCCGCCGCCTATGCCTATCTTTACGAAGTCTGCGCCTGCTTCCGCGAGGAAGCGGAAGCCCTCGCCGTCGACCACGTTGCCGGCTCCCACCTTTACGGTGTCGCCGTATTTTTCGCGTATGAATTTGAGGGTGCGGAGCTGCCATTCGGAGTATCCCTCCGAGGAATCTATGCAGAGCACGTCTGCTCCCGCGGCGATCAAAGCGGGGACTCTCTCCTCGTAGTCGCGGGTGTTGATACCGGCTCCGACCATGTATCTCTTGGAGGCGTCCAGCAATTCGAGCGGGTTTTCTTTGTGAGAGTCGTAGTCCTTGCGGAATACGAAATAACGGAGATGTCCGTTCTTGTCGAGGATGGGCAGGGAATTGAGCTTGTTGTCCCAGATTATGTCGTTTGCGATCTTGAGGCTGGTACCTTCCTCGGCGTAGATGATCTTCTCGATCGGGGTCATGAAGTCCGCGACCTTCATGGACGGATCCATGCGGCTGACGCGGTAGTCACGGCTTGTGACTATACCGAGCAGCTTGCCGTTCGACGTGCCGTCGTCGGTCACGGCTACGGTCGAGTGCCCGGTCTTTTCCTTGAGGGCGAGGACGTCGGCGAGGGTGTTGTCCACGCGCAGGTTGGAGTCGGAGTCGACAAAGCCCGCCTTGTAGTTCTTTACGCGCGACACCATAGCCGCTTCATTCTCGATGGTCTGCGAGCCGTAGATAAAGGAGATACCGCCCTCCGTCGCGAGTGCGATCGCCATACGGTCGTCTGAGACCGACTGCATGATAGCCGAAACGAGCGGGATGTTGAGAGAAAGCGAGGGCTCTTCACCGCGCTTGAATTTGACCAGGGGGGTACGCAGACTTACGTTTGCGGGAGTACATTCGGAAGAGGAATATCCGGGTACGAGGAGATATTCGCTGAAAGTTCTTGAGGGTTCTTCGTAAAAGTAAGCCATGTGGTGTACCTTGCCTTTCTCCGTATTTCGTCTCTAAATTTGATTTATTATATCATGATAGTCGATTTGTTGCAAGGGATATTCGACAAAAAAATCGCGCGGGACAAATTTCGTAGGGTTGTTTACAAAACGGCTCTCAGGTGGTAGAATAATATGGAGAAAAAGACGGAGACCGTATATGAAAATAAACAACGAGAGAAAAAACGCGAACGCCGGAAGAAAACGCATACTCATAACAGCCGCAGTCTCGGCGGCGTTACTGCTCGCGGCGGCGGCGGTACTGTATTTTATCCTGTCGGCGGCGGCGAAAAAAGAGCTTTCGCCTGAATACGAATTCTGCGAGCCGGACTGGGACATTACGGCGGACGATATCGCCTCGGAGCCCGATTACGCGGAGCTCGGCTGGTATATCACCTATCAGAACGAGCTCGGCGAGAGCGTTACGATACTCGACGACGACTATCTCAAGTACGGGATAGGAGTCGAACTGATGTCCTACTATTTCGCCGCGATACAGGCGGGGGACGAGGATACGTACAATTCGCTCTTCGGCGGCGATTATTACGCAGAGCATGAAAAGCACGGGCCTTTCACGCCTCAGCGGATATACGATATAAAGCTGAAGCTGACCGGATCGCAGTCGAACGGCGACGGCACGGCGGTGTATACCTATGAGATCGGATATAAGATAATGCGCAACGACGGCACATTCACCACTCTGATCGGAAGCGATATGTCCCGCCCGCAATTTGTAACGGTCGTCGCGGCGCCGGACGACGTGTATATCGAGAAGATAGAAACGCAGGGGAGAGGGTAAAGAATATAAATTGATGCCCGGCTTCATTATCCGCGGCGGGCACGGCAAATTCGCGTGATGGGATTCGCTCGACGCGCAGTCGCGCGCCGACACGCCATCGGGAACCCCCAAGCCTCGGTAAACTCGGCTCGGGGAACCCCTACCTCGTCGGCGTCGCACAGTCCACCGGACTGTCTTCCTTCCGAAAACGCCTCGCAAAGCTCGACGTTTTCTCTCTCCTTTTCGAATCCCATCACTCACCCCTTAAGAGAAAAAACGAGGAGTCCTTTCGGACTCCTCGCTTTTTCTGGGGTGAGTGATGGGATTCGAAAAGGAGGGAGAAAACGTCGAGCTTTGCGAGGCGTTTTCGGAAGGAGGACAGTCCGGTGGACTGTGCGACGCCGACGAGGTAGGGGTTCCCCGAGCCGAGTTTACCGAGGCTTGGGGGTTCCCGATGGCGTGTCGGCGCGCGACTGCGCGTCGAGCGAAT
>JAFSSR010000227.1 GCA_017450885.1 Clostridia bacterium
CAGCCATCAATATGGTTATCAATTTCGTCACCGAGTTCCTCTATCAGAGGTTTTTCGTCTTCGGGAAAAGCGTCGACTCCGCGGAAAGGAAAAGCAAAGAAACGAATGATCCGTTATAATATTTCTGTTGTTATATATCATTAGATATATATTATAAAGGCAGATAAAAACATCGCAGTCACGCGGACTGCGATGTTTTTATTCATTTTCCGTTCCAGAGCGACCGTTCGAGGTCCACTCTCCCGTCCGGAAGGAAGACCACGCCCTCGCTTTCGAGGACGGTACGCTGGAAACCCGGCTCTATAACGTCGAAGGCGGTCTTTGTCCTTCCCTGCTTATCCACGACTCTGTGGCAGGGGACGTCGGGCTCTCTGCACGCCGCCATAGCGTAGCCTACGACGCGCGCTCCCACCGGAAGATCGCAGAGCCAGGCGATCTGCCCGTAATAGGCGACTTTCCCGCGCGGGATCTTACGCACCGTATCGTAGATCCGCTTATACAGGTCACCCATCCGAGGCTATTTCCACGTTGTTCAGCGGGATGACGTCGAAGGGCTCGCTTATCAGCCTATCTCCGTCCTGCGACCAAATGGTAAGATTTACCCTGAAATAGCCGGCGGTCCTGAAGTACCCGACCTCCACGCTGGCGCCGAGTCCGTACGTATAAGCCGAGCTGCTGAGCAGCTTGTTCGTTTCGGTGTCGGAGCCGAGCGCAAGCTCCCCGTATTCGGAGCCTTCGGGCAGGATGACAAAATGGCTGAGCGAATCGTGCGCGGCGTAGTTCTGACTGAAGAACTGCGTCACCTGATACGATCCGTCCGCATTGGACGATCCCAGAACGACCGTCTTTGTATTCGCGAGCTCGTTTTTGACCACGTTCTGCAGAGTCGAGTAAAGCACCTTCGACTCGGAACGCACCATCGACTTTCCGAACTGCGAGGTAGCAAGCGCAACGCCCGTGGCCATCGCCCCGCTGAGCAGCAGGAGTATGACGGTCGCCGCCATCGTCTCGCCGAGAGTAAAGCCGCGGCGGTCGCGCGCCTTTTCCTTAAGGCGTCGGAACAGTTGCTTGATATTCATAATAGTCGTACCCTTTTTCTCTGTTGCCGCTGTTTACGTGATATTTCGCCGCGGTCAGACCGATGGTCTTTTCTTCGCCGTCGACCGTGTGCGTTATATTGACGGTGACGCTGCCCATATTCTCGGGCTCGCCGTCAATAATGAAGGTCACGTCCTTCTGCTTGAATGACTCGTTTACGCGGGCGGCGGTAACTATCGCCGCGGCGAGAAAGACGAATACAGCGGCGATTATCAGCAGAGCGACCAGAGTTTCCGTGATCGTTTCGCCTTTACCGGAACGCAGTTTTTTCATTCTCCGCCCTCCTTTGTGGACAGGACTACCGAGGTCCATTCCACGTTGTCCGTCTTGATCGTATTCACGCCGTCGTTTGTCTCGGGCGGGCTCTGAGTTATGGAGCGATACGCGGTTATAAAGAGCTTTTGTTCGCTCCCCTCGAGCGTAAGCGCCGCGCTGACCTTATAGCTGTCCTTGCGGTGATTTTCGCCGTCGATGCCCGCGAGCTCCGCCTGGTCGGGAAGAACGGTAAAGCTGACCGTCACCTCTCTGAACACGCCGGAATCGTCGTCCGGCGTGACCTTGAAGCTGCCCGAATACGCGTCGGAGAAATCGTTGACCTTTTGAAGCGCGTTTCCGGCAATATCGCCGAGAGGTCCTTCCGCCGTGACCGCGACGGTCGAGACCTTGGTCTCGTTATTTGTGGTGGTCACAACCGTGCAGGACGTATTCGCGAGACATTCGCGCACCAGCTTTCCGGCGGACGTAAGCGTCAGGTTGTCCTGCTCCCAGTCGGTATCGTCGCGGAGACGCTTGGTAGTCGTGACCGAGGCGTCAAGTATAACGACGCTGACCATAGCCGCAACCATAAGGAACAGCAGAGCGAATATGACGGAGGCGCCCCGTCGGCTATTCAGTTTTTTCTTTACAGCGTTCATATGACGCCTCCTTTCGTAAAATCATAAGGCAAAAACACATTATCCGTAGATAGGTTCATTCATAATGCGGAACCTGTAGGAATGAGCGTTAGATCTGTTGTTGCCTTCTACGCTTCCGAACCAGATGGTATTGCTTGACGTAACCAGACTGACGTTATTCTCATATTGCGCGGGAATGTTGCCCTTCATTACCCAGGACCTGACAGGCAGCATTTCTCCGGTTGCGGGATCGTTAATATAGATACCGTCTTTATGGAACTGTACTACGAGCTGGCAGTTATTGTAGTTGTAATTGTACAGTCTCACGCCGCTCACGGTAAGGGAGATCGTCGTCGGTCTGTACTGCGACGGGACGGCGGTATCGCTCTTTCTCGGATAGTACATATGGAATGACGACGCATTGGAATAAAGATTCAGTCCTGCTTCGGTATTGCTGAACGATATGATATTCTGCTTATCGATCTGATTGTTGTTCAGATACATACTTACTTCAATATACTGCCCGGCATCCCAGTCAATAGTTTGTGAGAACTTCCACTTGATATTAAGCTCACCGTTGCTGTCTCTCTCCGGATTCCAGTTTTCCGCTATGACTGTGCCCGGCTGTACCCACTTTGCGTAAAGCGTGATACCCGGCAAAATCTCTCCGTTTTCTACGTAGCCTTCAATGTTGTCGGCAATAGGATATCCGTTTGTGTCGAGGACTTTGGCACGCTTCCCTTCCAAATTGGCAACCGTATACCAACCGTCGAACTCGTATCCTTCACGCCACGGCCACGTATACTGCGAGTGGAAATCACCTATCTCATACTCCGTAGAGACGCCGTTGGCTACAAGTATTATGCCGGTGATCTTTTTCCAGTGTGCATAAACCGTCTTGTCTTCGGTTATGGTGAAATACGTGCCGTCGGTATATCCTTCTACCGCGCCGGCTATCGAACCGTCGGCGTTCAGGACCTTCTGCCCGCCTTCCGCTTCGGTATACCAGCCGAGAAGTTCATACTTCGGTCTGTACGGCGGATAATATCCTGCAAGCTGCGAGGTGGTACTGTTCAATATAGGATACTCGGAAGGATCCGCGACTTCCGTATTGGCGTCAAGTATCAGCACGGGATACTTATACCAGTGCGCGTAGAGAGTCTTATCCTCTCTTATCACAAAGTGCGTACCGTCTGTATATCCCTCTACCGCGGCGGCTATCGTTCCGTCGGCGTTGAGGACCTTTACTCCGTCCTCCGCAGCCGTGTACCAACCGAGAAGATCATATCCTTCTCCCCTGTCGGGAGCTATGTAACCCTCAAGCACTGAAATCGTGTCGTCCGCTATAGGATATTCCGCCGTATCAAGTCCTTCGGCATTGGGATCGAGGATGATCGAAGGCAGCTCGTACCAATGGGCGTAGAGCGTCTTATCCTCGACCATGGCGAAGCGACCACCGCCGGTATATCCGATGACCTCCGCGACTATGTTTCCGTTTGCATCGAGAACTTTATCGCCCGCCGTGGGATCGGTATACCACCCGTCAAGCAGGAAACCTGTTTTTTCCGGTGCGGAATAACCGTTCAGCGAGGTGACTTCATTATCGAGTATACGGAATATCTGAGGCTGGTCGGCGGCATCTCCGGTATTGGGATCAAGTGTGAGCATAGGTATCTTTTCCCAGTGAGCGTACAGCACCGTATCTCTGTTGAGCGCAAATCCGTTGGAGGTCGTATAGCCGGGGATGGCGTTGGCTATCGAGCCGTTGGAGTTGAGTATCTTTGTTCCGCTTTCCCTTGCGGTGAACCAGCCTA
>JAFSSR010000008.1 GCA_017450885.1 Clostridia bacterium
GAAGACAACCGAATATCTTGATTCCGGTGTGCGCCTTTTCAGACGGACGCCTTATCGTTTTTACTGCTTTTTGAGTTTTCCACATCTTTTTCGCTTTAATTTGCCGTGTTCTCACGGTCGGCAGCATAGAAAAAGGGACTGTAGCATTTTTTCGTTTTGCTACAGCCCCATCTGTATAATTTATTATTTTTTGATTATCAGACTCTTTGGTTTTTGCGTGATCTCAAGCGCTCCCGCTGCCGGAACACCGTTTTTGTCGGTCATTCCTTTCATCTCTTTTCCGTTATAGGTAAAAGCGAACGGGCTGTCAGGGGTAAATTTGAAGCGCTGTAAACGCCTGAAATACACTTCGGCGGTCGAGCTCTCCGGGAGCCGGACGCGTGTTTTCCACTCGGCGGGGGAGAGGAGTCTCAGCTCGATCTCAAACCGGTCTGCGCTGTCCTCTATGACCTTCCAGCGGAAAAACGCGTTGACCTGTCCCGCGTCGGTCCGCTCTTTGCCGTCCGGCCAGGGGATGGGGTCGTCGGTAGTCGCGCCGCAAAAAACGGGATATGCCTCATGCAGAGCGACCGTTCTTATGTCGAAAGAATGGACAAGATCGTTTACCGCGTTGATCTTGCTGTCGTCGTTTTCATGTCCGAAGGGACCGAAAAAGCCCATAAGGGCGTACTTGTGATCTCTTGCCGCCCGATACAGGACCTCGTGTCCGTCGGACCAGTCGTCGTTTTGCGCGGAATAGTCTATCACGACGGGGGGATCCGGAATTTCAAATCCCTCCGGCCGTTCGCAGTCGAAACAGCAGCGGTCGGCGGCGTGACGCACCCCCGCCGGGACGTTGGCTTTGATCGCGGCAAACAGATCGCCGCGGCGGAAAGCGATCCCGAGAGCGCCGCTCCCGCCCATCGAGTTGCCGACGGCGTACACGCGCTCCGGGTCGACAGGGAAGTTTTTCATCGCCCATTCGATCTCGCAGAGCACGCGTTTTTCCACGGGATTAAGCTGCGTTCCGTTTTCACAAGGGCCCTTTTTGTGGGCGTCTCTTCCGCCCCACCACCAGTCGGTCGTCAGGTGGAGCCTGCAGTCGGGCACCATGGCGAAGCAGTCGTCCGGAGTGTGGTAGATATCGTGGTCTCCGGGCGTTGTCATGCAGTCGAGAGTCGACTGCATATCGTGCCCGGCGGAGTGGAAGACAACGTAGAAAGGATAAAGCTTTCCCGGCGTCTCGTCCTTCGGGCGCAGAACGGCGAACGGATCTTCGCGCTCGTCATCGTATCCGTACTCCTTGCCCGAAATGTGCGTATAATATTCAAGCGGCCTTCCGGTGTGGACCGCGGTATGGGTCTGCCGTATCATCCCATCGATTCGGGGAGCTGCTTGCCGCCGAGAATATGGAAGTGGAGATGGGGGACGGACTGGCAGGCGTCGGGACCGCAGTTTGAAATGATACGGTAGCCGTTGACCGCTCCGCCGAGCTTGGCGATATGAGGTATCTTCTCAAATATTTTTGCGACTGCCGCGCTGTTTGTCTCGTTTATCTCGTCGGCGGATGCGATATGCTTTTTAGGTATCACCAGAACGTGCACGGGAGCCTGGGGATTGATATCGCGGAACGCGAGCATATCGTCGTCCTCGTAAACTTTAGAGGAGGGAATGGCTCCCTCTGCTATCTTACAAAAAATGCAATCCATTTCAATTCTCCTTTTATTATTACTCAAAATCAAAGCCGCGGTCAACCGCGGCTTTGGGATCGTTTCGGTTATTATTTGCGCTTTCTGGAATATGCGATGCCTATTCCGGAGGTGGCAAGGAGACCGACCGCTACGGCAATACCCGCGTCAAAGGTCTGAGCGGAGCCTTTTCCGCCGCCGTTCGTCTTGTTGCCGGTGTTCTGAGCCTTGGTGGTGACGCTTCCGGGCTTGGCGGTTTCGCCGGCCTTGGTGGTGACGTTTCCGTTGCCGGTGTCGGAATTACCGGAGTCGTCGGATGCGGCGTTGCTGCTGTCGTCGGAGGAATCATCGGTAGGTTCGTCCTGCGCGGGAACGGTTGCGAGCTTGAGGCCCATAGCGCCGAAGTTGGTGCCGGAGGACTCGTTGCCGTTGGTACCGACGGTCGTCTTTTCGGGAACTACGATAAAGCGTCCGCAGGTGTCGGTGTAACCGGCCTCTTCGTCGAAGTAACGGTCGAAGTAAGTAACGCTTGCGTGATGGGTGACGCCGTCTGCCTTGACTTCGTCTACCGTGAAGTTGTGATCTATGCCGATTTCGGAAGCGAGGGCGTTGGAATCATCGACGATAAGCGACCACGGGAAGAGGACCTCGACTATGAACTTGTTTCCGCTGATGCTGCCCGCCGCGGTGACCTGATCGGTGATCTCGGCGTTGTTGGAGGAAGCGCAGCGAGCGACCTTAACGTTGTTCCCCGCAAAGATCGCGATGGAGTAGAGGATGGGATTGACCTTAACGTCGGCGTCCGTTTCGTTCTTTGCGTTGTTGAGAGCGGTCTCATGATCGGTGAAAATGCCGAGGGGGTCCAAGCTGAGCGCGAACTCGTCGCCGTCCCACATGGCATCGTTGGCGTAGGAGCCGCTGTCCTCACCCTCGGAATAGATCACGGCGTTGTCAGTGTAATACTGATCATAGAAGGATACCCAGTAAGCCGCGCCGGGATTTACTCCCTCGGGAGCGGACGTGGTGTTTTCGCCGGGAACTACGTAGTAGTTGACGGCGGTGCCGTCCGGAGTGGTCGACGGGAAGCCGCCTTCGGTCGCTTCGTAATCGCCGGCGTTGGGATCCTGATAAACGACGGTGTGGTCGTTGTTTCCATCCGCGTCGAACATCTTGACGCAGTATGCGGATCCGACCTCGGTGTATTCAACGGCGAAGTAGAGGCCGTCGTCGGTGTAGGCGAAGTAAAGATCGGCGGAACCGGTAAGCATCTGGTTGGGAAGACCGAAATAACCTACGGTGTCCTCGTTGAACTTTGCGGGCTTGGACCAGCCTTCGCCGGAATTGATGGTACCGTCGATGGTGGGAGCCTGCTTCTGCATTTCTACGGTATCGTTTTCGATGATCCTCCAGGAAGAAGCGGACGCGCTGAAAGGAAGGACCATTGCAACAAGCATGAAAACGCAAATAAGAACTGCAATTTTCTTCATAAAAAAACTCCTTGTTTGAATTATCTCATACGCGGACGGATCCGCATACATAAAATTTTACACAGTAATTCTAACACTAAAGACCGAAAAATGCAATAGTTAATACAAAAATAGAATAAGTAAAATTAAACAATTTACAAAAACATAATATTTAGGTCACATTTTACCGTGGATACGGGAGGTTTTCAATGTCTCGTGCGCTTGTCTATTTTCTTTGCGGCGAACGTCCCGGCGGTCTGGATTATCTGTACCATCAGCACGAGGATGATGACCGCGAAGATCATAACGAGGTGCTTATACCTGTAATAGCCGTAATTGATCGCTATCTTTCCGAGTCCGCCTCCTCCGATAATTCCCGACATCGCAGTATAGCTTAAAATAGTTGTGACGGCTATAGTGAAATTGGAGATGAGAGAAGGCATACACTCAGGGATCATCACGCGCGTGACTATCTTCCACGGGGACGCTCCCATGCTTTGAGCGGTCTCGATTATCTCCGGATCCACCTCGCGCAGACTGCTCTCCACGAGCCGCGCGACAAACGGAAACGCCGCGATGACAAGCGGAACGATAGACGGGACCGTGCCCACCACGCTGCCGGCGATCAGTCTGGTCAGTGGGAAGACCATTATCATCAGTATTAGGAAGGGAATAGACCTTAATATATTAATTATAACGTCAAGTATGCGCATTATCGGAGCGGGAAGCGGGCGGATGCCGCCCTTTGAGCCGGTGACGAGAAGTACTCCGAGAGGGAGACCGAGTATCAGCGAGAAAAGGGAGGCGAGCGCGGTGACGTAGAAGGTCTCCCACGCCGCTTTCGGAATGTCGTTTTTGAGTATGTCGAGAGCCTCGCTCACGGCTTCGGATGAAAAAATATCAGCGATGATGTACATTTTTATACCTCCTCCGCCGTGACGTTTTCTTCTTTAAGAAAAGCCATCGCGCGCTTGACCGTCTCCTCGTCGTTCGGTATCCCGATTATCATGTTTCCGTACAGATCGCCGGAAATGGTCTTGGTGGACGCGTAGCAGATGTTTGCCGTGATGCCCTCCTTCAGCGCCATTTCCGCTATAAGCGGGCGCGCCGAAGAGTTGTGCCCGTTGAATATAATGCGGATCAGCTTTTCGTCTCCCGCCAGCTCCGCGGTCTCCGCGGAGTCCGGGAACACCAGCCTCTTTGCAACGAGAGATTTCGGATGAGAGAATATCTCCGAGACCTTTCCTTCCTCCGCGACCTCGCCGTTGTCCATTATCGCGACCCTTTCGCAAATGCTCTCGACCACGCTCATCTGATGCGTGATGACGATGACCGTTATGCCCAGCCTTTTGTTTATGTCTCTGATGAGGTCGAGTATCTGCGCGGTCGTGTTGGGGTCGAGCGCGCTCGTCGCCTCGTCGCAGAGCAGCACTTTAGGCTCCGTTGCGAGCGCGCGCGCTATGGCGATACGCTGCTGCTGACCGCCGGAGAGCTGCGCGGGATAGTTTTTTGCTTTGTCGGGAAGTCCAACGATCTCGAGAAGCTCCTCCGCGCGCTTTTTTGCCTCGGCTTTCTTGACTCCCGCGATCTCAAGCGGAAAGCAGATGTTTTTCAGGCAGTTGCGCTGCATAAGCAGATTAAATCCCTGAAAGATCATCGTTATCTTGCTTCTCTCCTTGCGGAGCTCGCGGTCGGAAAGGGAACCGAGATCGACTCCGTTGACGATCACGGTGCCGGAGGTCGGCTTTTCGAGCATATTTATACAGCGGACAAGTGTGCTTTTTCCGGCTCCGCTCATTCCGATTATGCCGTATATCTCGCCGTCGTTGACGGACAGGTTGATGTTCTTCAACGCTTCGACCGTGTTGTCCGGCGTGACAAAGGTCTTTGAAAGGTTTTTTATCTCGATCATCTGTATTTTGCCGGAAGGATATCCGGTAACTCCTTGTTCTACGCACAAATTCAGCCGCCGCCGGAGGAAATAAGGGCGGTAGCTGAACCTGTGTTTATATCAATATTATTCTGGACTTGTAAATCCGCTTACTTCAGCGGATCGAGGGTGGTCTGCTGTCCGCCGTAGAGTCCGAGAGGCTCGACGTGGATCTCTGCGACAGAGACGATGTGGGTGTTGTTCTCGTCGTTGAAATCGTTGAGGTAGGGAACGTGCTGGAAATAGTTTGCGTCTATCTCTCCGCTGTCCACCACGTTGTTGGGCTGAACGTAGTCTTCAAACTCGGTAATTTCAAGGGTTATGTTCTTTGCGGCGAGAATGTCCTTTGCGACCGCGAGTATCTCGGCGTGAGGCGTGGGGGAAGCGGCTACCGTGATGGTGGTCCCCGCGAGCGCTTCATAGTCGACAGATGCGTCGTAGCCGTCGGTCGGGCCTTCAACAACGCTGACGACCGAGCCGGCGTATTTTTCCGCTATGAACTCTGCGACCTGCTTGCTGAGGAGAGCCGCTGTGAGAGCTTTGATCTTATCGGTGTTTTCATTGCCCTCTTTGACCGCGAGGATGTTGCTGTAAGCCGAATAGGAACCCTCTATGATCAGCGCGTCCTTTACGGGATTGAGGCCGGCTGCGATCGCGAAGTTGGAATTGATGACCGCGTAGTCTACGTCTTTAAGTACGTTGGGGAGCTGCGCGGCTTCGACCTCGGAGAAGGTGATGTTGTGCGGATTTTCGGCGATGTCTCTGATGGTGGCGGTGATGCCCGCGTCTTCCTTGAGCTTGATAAGGCCGTTCGCTTCAAGGAGCAGAAGCGCGCGCGCTTCGTTCGTTGTGTCGTTCGGGACGGCTATCTTGATCTCTTTCGGGGCGTCGTTTTTACCGGTGTCGTTCGAGGGCTGGTCCTTCTTTTCGCCGCAGCTTGCGAAAGCGAAAAGGGCGAGAGCGGAAAGGGTGAGTATGAGGATTACGGATATTATCTTTTTCATGATCGTTTTCTCCTGTTTGTAATTATATTTTGAGATCTTCGGATATGTTCGGATTATTTTTCGTGATATGTTCTCCGTCAACACATTCGGTCGTCGTACTGTCTGACCGATCCCTTATCGAGGTCGTATCCGAAGCCTGCGGATCTTGTTTTGAGCGTCATGTTTTTCTCCTTTGCTTTGCGATGGGACTATCATACCACACTCCGTTTGTTTTGTCCAATACATGAATAATATACCTCGGTATAGGCAAAATTTATATCCCTTTCGGGATATTTAGATAAATAATTACTATTTTTCAGTATAAACGCCGCCTGATTTGTTTAATAAATTGGAAATTCGGAAAGAGTAACGCGTTTTTTGTTGCAATTTACATAAAAATAGTTTATAATGTTATATGGAAAAATATTTTATGCGAGGATCGCGCAATGAAAAAAGCTTTAGCGTTTATTCTATCTCTTCTGATCTGTTTATCAGCCGCGCCGCTTTTCGCCGACGCGTCAGATCGCGCGACGGTAAGATTGGATCTGAACGGGGGATCGTCTTCTGTCGATAAGATCGTCTCTTATGAAGGAGACAGGGTATCTCTTTCCGGCGCGGAACCGGAAAAGGACGGGATGGTCTTCCGCGGATGGGCATACAGCCGCGAGCAGGCGGATAAAGGCGACCTTGCGTTCGAGGCGGGCGATCCCGTTTTCGTAAAGGACGGGAGCAGGCTTTACGCAAGTTATTCCTATACCGTTACGCTCAAGCCCGGCCCGGAGGGATGGGGCACCGCGAGCAAGGTGCTGTACAAGTATCCGGATTCGGACCTCGCCCTTTCCTGCAATAAGCAGGCGATATACGAGAATTACAGGATGGCTCCCGGAAAGCAGACGTTCGACGATCAGCGCGTTTTTATAGAGTGGAACACCTCGTATAACTCTAAAACAAGCCGTGGTATCGGAACGGCTTATTACGATAGATACACCGAAAACGCGAACGTCACGCTTTACGCTATCTGGGGATTTAAGATATTCTACAACGCGGACGGAGGAGTCTTCCCGTCGACCGGGACGGGGCTTTACAAATCATACGTCGCGAATTATGACGGAACCAATTATCAAAATCCCAAGACGCTTTACGGTAATTTCGGATTTCCGGACGGCGAGCACGGAGTCCCCGCTCCCGTTAAGCAGGGGTGCAGACTCGCTTATATCAGCAACAACGGCTACGCCTTCCTGCTGCTCAACAACAGCGGCGGAACGGTTAATATGAACACTTCCATATTTACCACCGAGACCGCAAGCCAGAATTTGACCATCCCGCCTACAGGCGGAAAGATGCCCTGGTCATCCTTCCACACCACCACCGATACGAACGGCGACCCGGCTGTAGAATTCTATGCCGCGTGGGAGCCGACCATTACTTATGACGCGAACGGCGGCAGCGGGGGAAGGACCGATCAGCTTGAGATCGCGTACGGGAAAATGTATAAGTATGAAAACTATACCATCAAGACGGCGGCTCAGGCGGGCATCTCGCGTTCGGGATACACTTTCAAGGGCTGGAACACGATGCCGGACGGTTCGGGAATATCAATAGCCGCAGGGACCGTGGTCTCGCAGCTGGTCAACTCTGATTCCTATATCTTCTACGCTCAATGGGAGTCGACCGCACCGAAAAACATTATCATATCCTTTAACGCGAACGGAGGCACCGGCGGTCCGGGAATGATAACCGGCGTCGAGGGCGTAAGCCTTAATATCGGCGGATCGGCCCCCACGCGCGTCGGATATCAGTTTATCGGCTGGGCAAGCGCCTCAAACGCCGTTCAGGCGGAGTATTATCCGAACAACTCCTATGTGTTCTATTCAAGCAAGACGCTTTACGCCGTCTGGGTACAGCACTTAAATCACGACTTTCAGCTTGTTTCTTACGTTCCCGAGACCTGCGGCGACGCCGGATCGAAGACCTATATGTGCACGGTCTGCGCTCTGACGACGACGGAGACGGTCCCGGCGAACGGTCAGCATACCTGGGTCGCCTCCGGACATCCCGCCACCTGCGGAGATCCGGGCGAGACTTACTTCACCTGCTCTGTCTGCGGAACGGTCGCCGGTCCGCTGATCACGGAACCGACGGGCGAACATACATATGAATTGTATTCTGAGACCGCGGCGACCTGCACGCAGCCCGGATCGGTCACATACAAATGTACGGTCTGCGGCGACGAGTATTCCGAACCGACTCCGGCGCTCGGTCACGACGAAGGGACTTGGGCGGTAACGACAGAGCCTTCCTGCACGGAAGCTGGCGTCGAAACGCGCTCATGCACAAGATGCGGCTTCACTCTCGAGACCCGCGAGGTAAACGCTCTCGGTCATAACTGGGGCGACTGGACCGTGACCAAGCCGGCTACTACTGAAGAGACCGGGATAAAGGTCCGTGAATGTTCGCGGTGCGACGCTTTTGAACAAGAGACTATCCCCGTGATCGAGCAAAACGGCGGGTGGAGCGTCGACGGGTATTATCTCGTCATC
>JAFSSR010000228.1 GCA_017450885.1 Clostridia bacterium
CAAAACCGCGCCTTGATCCGTTCCTGACGGGCTACCCCAAAAACTTTTCATCCGCGCTCCCGCGCCGCCGTTCTTTCGCGGCGGTAAAGGGGCTTCCGCGCGAACGGCTTTGCCGTTCGTGCGACAGGCGTGAAAGCAAAATCGCATCTGAAAGCAAGCTTTCAAGGGCGATTTTGCTCTAACGCCGATCGTCGCGCTCCTGCGGAGCGTGACTGCCCCTTTACCGCCTTGACAGCGCGTTAAAAGACCGTGTCGTGAAAGCTTTTGAAGGGAGCACGAGGGGAAGCTTTTCTCTGAAAAGTTCCCCTCGAAAGAAAAGATTATATTTATTTTCAATCATAAACGAAAGGCAAAAACGATGGAAAAGATGAAACTCGGCGCGCAGTTTTACACGCTGCGCGCGTACGGCGCGACGCCCAAGCTGTTTGCGAAGGCGATGTACGAGATCGCGAAGATGGGCTACAAGTACGTTCAGATCTCCGGTCAGGCGGACGAGATCACCAACGAGGAGATACTGTCCGAGGCGAAGAAGAACGGGCTTACGATCGGGCTCACCCACTGGGACGATCAGGCGATCATCAACGACACCGAGAGCGTGCTTGAGATACACGACAAATTCGGCTGCGACGGCATCGGCATAGGCGGAATGCCCCGCCCGATGCGCAATTTTGACGGCTACAAGCTGTTCGCCGAGACCTACGGTCCCGCCATTGAGAAGATCGACAAATACGGCAAGCATTTCTGCTATCACAATCACTGGTTCGAGTTCGAGCGTTTCGACAACGGCAAGACGGGAATGGATATGCTGCTTGAGAACTGCCCCGCGGGACTGCGTCTCACCTTTGACACGGCGTGGGCGCACTACGGCGGAGTGGACTGCGGCCGTTTCATCCGCGAGCACGGGGACAAGATCTTCGCCACCCACTTAAAGGATCTGACCGTCGTGAACGACGTCCCGAAGGCGGCGGAGGTGCTTGAGGGCAACATGAATTTCGACACCATCATCGAGGAGAGCGCAAAGGCGGGCGTCGAGTGGCACTTTGTCGAGCAGGACGAGAGCCGCCGCAACGTGATAACCTCCCTCAAGATGAGCCACGACAATCTGATGGCGAGATACCCCGAATACTTGCAATAAAGGAAAAAATATGGTACAATTCAGATTGAGCGCGTTCGCCGACGAGCTGTCGCCGGAGATCGATCGTCAGATAGAGTGGCTGACCTCGCGCGGTCTCGATCTTCTGGAGATCCGCGGAGTCGACGGGACTCCCGTCGCGGATATCACGCTCGAAAAGGCGCGCGAGGTAAAGGAAAAGCTCGACCGCGCGGGCGTCGGCATATCCGCCGTCGGCTCTCCCGCCGGCAAGATCGGCATAAACGAGGATTTCGGCCCCCACCTTGAAAAGTTTCGCCATCTCTGCGATATTTGCGGGGTGCTGGAAGCAAAAAGGATGCGCATATTCAGCTTCTTCATGCCGGACGGCGAGGACCCCGCGAGCTATCGCGGCGAAGTAATGCGCCGCCTCGGCGAATTTGTCCGCATCGCGTCGGAGCGGGGGATAACACTCTGCCACGAAAACGAAAAGGGCATATACGGCGACACGCCCGAACGCTGCGCCGATATCTATAACGAGTTCGGCGGCGTGATAAAGAACGTTTTCGACCACGCAAACTATATTTCCTGCGGCGTCGAGCCCTTTCCTTACGCCTTCGGAACGGTCGGGCGCGGACTTTCGCATATGCACATAAAGGACGCGAACGAGCAGGCGGAGATGGTCCCCGCCGGAGAGGGGATCGGGCGCATACCCGATACGCTCGACGCCGTACGCGGACTGTACGACGGGGAATTCATTCTTACGCTTGAACCGCACCTTATGGAGTTCAGCGGATTGCAGGGACTTGAAAAGGAGGGGCATACCTCCAACCTCGGCAACCGCTACGCCTCTCCCGAGGAAGCTTTCGACTGCGCGCTTGCGGCTTTGAAGAAATACTTATAAGGGGAAGTTGAAATGCACAGACATCTATTGGAACAAAAGAGAAACGGCGGCAGGACATTAAAGACCGTCGGTTATATCGTCCTCGCCGTTTCCGCCGTATTTTGCACCGCCTTGGCGGTGGTGGCTGTCATTGCGCGGTGCTGCGGCATTGACGATCTCCCGGACGTCGCGGAAGGCATTTTCGGCATAGCGAGCATGTTCGGAGTTGTCGTCACGCCGGTATTTCTGTATTTCCTCTCCGCCTTGTCGTCTGTTTTCCCGACCGTGCTGACCGTCCTCATCGCCGCACTGTACGTTCTGGCCCTCGTGCTGGTCAGAAAGAAGGGGCTGAAGTTCTATCTGATTCCCGTGATACTTACCGGGATAGAGTCCTTCGCGATGGTATACAACGTGTTCATGGCGTTGATCATGGCCAAATGTGACGGAAGCTGGGGCTACATAACACGCGTCTATTTAGTCCCGACGGCGGCGAAAGCGGTGGTCCTCGTCCTGTTTATCGCTTTGTTCGTCCGAGGCGTTATTGAATCGAAATACGATTACGTCCTCACCGAAGAGGAAAAGGAGCACATTTTCAAATGATCTTCGCAAATATCAAAGATAAAGATAACTACAAGGATATCGGCTGGCTGATGACCGCGCTCGATAACGCGGAGAAGTATTCCGACCCGGCGCTTGAGATCGGCGCGTATCCGATAGACGGGCGCGTCCGCGCGGTGGTCAACCGCTACAAGTCGTCGGAGTACGCCGAAGGTAAGTTCGAGAACCACCGCGACTATATCGACGTGCAGTATATCGTCTCCGGCAGGGAACGTATCGCAGTCGCGCCGACCGAAAGCTGCAAACTTGTAAAAGAATACGATCCCGCCGCCGACTACGAGATGTACGCGCTCGAAAAGGACGCCGCGCCCACCGTTCTTAATTTGAAAGCGGGCGATTTTGCCGTGCTCTATCCCGGCGAGGCGCACTATCCCGGCCTTTCCGCCGGCGGCGAGACCTCGGACGTACAAAAGATAGTATTCAAGGTCAAGGTATAAACCGTCCTTTTCGCAAAAAGGTTTTGAAGGGTATAAGGGGAACTTTTCCTCAAAAAGTTCCCCTTTGAGAATAAAAAATAATTAAATTCGGAGGAATATATGGCAGACTACAAAATGCTGGCTATCGACCTCGGCGCGTCCAGCGGCCGCGGAATAGTCGGAAAATTCGACGGCAAAAAGCTTTCGCTTGAGGAGAACCACCGTTTCTCCAACGACCCCGTTACGATGGCGGGGACCTTCTACTGGGACATCATGCGCATCTTCTTCGAGATCGAAAACTCGATCCGCAAGTGCTCGCTTTCCGAGGACAAGGATATAAAGAGCATCGGTATCGACACCTGGGGCGTCGACTTCGGCTTCCTTGACAGGCAGGGAAGACTGCTCGGCAACCCCGTCCACTACCGCGACGGCCGTACCGTCGGCATCCAGGACTACGCCTTTACCAAGGTCGACCGCAAGCGCCTCTACGGCGAGACCGGTATAGCCTTTATGGACTTCAACAGCATCTTCCAGCTCGCCGCCCTTCTCAAAGAGGATGCTCACGCCCTCGACCGCGCCGACAAGCTGCTCTTCATACCCGACCTGCTCAACTACTTCCTGACCGGCAAGGCGGTCACCGAGTATTCGGTCGCCTCCACCGGCGGACTTCTCGACGTCAAGACCCGCGGCTGGGCGATGGATATCATACGCGATATGGGCATCCCGACCGGCATCTTCACCGAGATCGCGCAGCCCGGCACCGTCCTCGGCAAGCTGCTTCCCGATATTGCGGAGCATACCGGCATCTCCGAGGCCAACGTCGTTCACGTCGCGGCTCACGACACCGCGTCGGCGGTCGTCTCCGTTCCCGCCGAGGGCGACGAGTTCATCTACATCAGCTCCGGCACCTGGTCGCTCATGGGGACCGAGCTCAACGACGCCATCACCACCGAGGAGGCGTGCAAGTGCGGCTTCACCAACGAGGGCGGCGCCGAAGGCAAGATCCGCTTCCTGCGCAACATCATGGGACTCTGGCTCGAGCAGGAGTCCAAGCGCCAGTGGGCGCGCGAGGGCAAGCAGTTCACCTACGACCAGCTCTCCGATATGGCGATGGCTTCAAAGCCCCTTCAGAGCCTCATCAATCCCGACGATCCCTCCTTCATGGCGCCCGGCAACCTGCCCCGCCGCATAAAGGAATTCTGCGAAAAGACCGGCCAGCACGTCCCCGAAAACGAGGGCGAGGTCGTCCGCTGCATCTTCGAGAGCCTCGCGCTCAAGTACCGCTGGACCGTCGAAAACATGGACGCAATGATGGGCAGACGCACCCCGTTCATCAACATCGTCGGCGGCGGCACCAAGGAGCCGCCACTCTGCCGCTTCACCGCCGAGGCGTGCGGACGTCCCGTCTACGCCGGCCCCACCGAGGCGACCGCCATCGGCAACCTCGCCGTCCAGCTCATGGCGGCGGGCGAGATCAACGGACTCGCCGAGGCTCGCCAGGTCGTGCGCGACTCCTTCGATATCAAACGCTACGATCCCGCAAATACCGAAATGTGGGACGAGGGCTACGAGAGATTTGTAAAGCTTATCTGAATTCGCAAACGGGGAGTTTTGGACAAACTCCCCGTTTTGTCTTTTATTCGCCGCGTTTTATTGAAAAAACTTCTTGTTTTATTGCGCGCGCGTGTGTTATAATTGATTAAAGCGATAAAGCGTCCGACTTCAAAGTGCCGCGAGGCAACTGCAGCTCAGGCGTGATTTACGGAGGTAAACATGAAAATTCCAATCGCTTTCTTAAAAAAGACGGGCAGACGCTGCCTCGTCGCGGTCATGACTCTTGTCATGATCCTTTCCGCCGTTCCTTTCGGCGCTGCTGCCGAAACGGGTTCGTACAACCTTTACGTCGGTAACACCGAGGTAACGTCCGCTAATCTTTCCGGCAAAGGCTGGAGCTTTGCTCCCGGCACAAACACGCTGACGCTCGACGGCTTCGATTACAACGGGACCGGAAACGGGTTTACAAGTAATGTTCTTGTCGCGGCAAGTACCGTAAACGCAAACGCCGCTATAATATGGACGGGCGGCGGTACGCTCAACCTTGTTCTCAAAAACTCAAATAAAGCCGCCCTGATCGAAAGCGGCGACTATAGCGTCGGCTTTTACAGCGAGTCGCCGGTCGATATCACCGGCGGCGGAACGCTTGAATTATCCGTGGAGGCGGGCGCCGCCGCGCTTACGTCTAACAGCGAAAGCTACGGCATATTCTGCGGCTCCGGTCTTACCGTTAATGGCGGGGCGCTGACCGCGGCGGGCGGTCCCGCGCGTTCGTCGTACGGTATGAAAGCAAGAAGCAAGATCACGTTGAACGGCGGCGCAGTCCTTACCGCGCTTGGCGGCACGGCGAGCGCGTACGGCGGCCAGTTCGGCGCGGACAGCTACGGCCTCGTAACGCCGGCTTTGACCGTAAACGACGGCTTTGTAACGGCCCGCGGAGGGAAATCGGACGCGGTCAGCTCCGGATACTATATTCCGACAACCTACTTGACTCTGTCCGGAGGACGCTTTGAGTTCTCCGGCGGAGAAGCCGCGTCCAGTTACGGATTGCACTCTATGCTCGGCTGCTCTGTCAGCATCGGCGCGGACGTCGGATCTTTCACGGCGTACGGAAACACCGCGGCGGCCTACCGCGTTAATATCACGTCCTCTGTCCACGGCAAGGGCTGGACCGACGCCGCGGGTACCGAGGGCATGGTGAAGCTCGATCCCGGAGCGGTCGATCCTTCCTCGTTCAAAAGAGTGGGATTCCTTGAAGAATACGATCTCTGGATCGGCGACGTGCAGGTCACGTCCGTAAACTGCGCCGACATCCCCGGCGTCCTCGGCGAGGGCGCCAAAGCGGAATACGATCCGGACACCGGCACCCTCACGCTTATCAACGTCAAGGGCGTCACGGGAGTCGCTCCGAGGTACGTTAACGACGCCCTGATCGCTTTCAAAGGCGATCTTACCATCCGGCTCGTCGGTGAGAACAGTCTTGTCTGTGACGACGACGTGATCGCCATCATGGCGATCGACGGATCGCTCACGGTCGAAGGCGAGGGCAGTCTGAAGGTCGACAGCAATTTCATTGCCGTTAAAGTAAAGAAAGACCTTAATTTGAACGGCGGAACGCTCGATTTCTCGACGAACCGCGAGATCTCAGGTATGTACACGGTCCTTTCGGCATACGGTCTGATATATTCCGGCGGCGCGCTCTCCGTCGACGGAGGCGTTCTGAAGGCGGAGCTCGACCTGTGGACCGATCCCATTCTTTATAGTAAAACCGACGCGGTCAAAGCTTACGATATCAGCATAGCTAAAGGCGAGATCGACGTCAAAGTCATTGCGTCGACCGCCGGAAAACAGGCGATAGTAAATGCGCTTAAAGCCTTGAATAACGTCACTGTGACCGGCGGAAAGGTCACAGTCGACGCCCCGTTATGCGAAAACGGGATCTACGCGTCCAATCGCGATTATCTCCAGAGCGGCGGCACGGTCGCGTCTTCCGCGGCAGAAGCGCTGTTTGCCTCCAATACCTTTACCATAAGCGGAGGCGAGATCACGCTTACCGCGACCGGCGACGACGAGTATTCCTGCGGATTATCGACAAACAAAGGGATATTCTTCCTC
>JAFSSR010000229.1 GCA_017450885.1 Clostridia bacterium
GACCTGCGTTCGAGCGTCGAACCGGTGTTTTATGCGATTGAAGCCGACGGTAATTACAATCGTTGGTTTATACGGTCAATCTCCGGGATAAGCGGCTGTTTCTCGCCGCGATCATCGCCGTCTGTCCCTGAATCGAAACGATTGTCCTAAGTCCGGACAGCGACCGAAATATATGGTATAATAACAGACGGTCAGGGGCCGCGTTGACAAACGGAGCGCGAAGATGTTATTTATTTTAAATGATTATGATACACTAAAATTCGGTATATTTCTTTTTTCAAATTGACTTTTTAACCTTCTCATACGTATTATAGGTGAAAGGGGGTGACGAAGAAGTGGATATAAAACAGATCGTAGACAAATACGGCGATATGCTTTTCCGGGTCTGCCTTGCACAGCTGCGCAGCAGGTTTGACGCGGAGGACGCGGTACAGGACGTCTTCGTCAAGCTGATTCGCGACGGATCCGGCGAAGAACTTGACAGCGAGCACCTGAAAGCGCGTCTCATAAGGACGGCCGTTAACCGTTGCCACGATCTGCGGCGCAGGGAAAAGTATCGGGCCACCGAGGAGCTTTACGACGAATGCGCAGCGGAGGAACTGTCTTCCGAACAGACAGAGCTTTTCGACGCGCTTTACAATCTGCCCGAAAGGTTCCGCGTCGCCGTCTCCCTTTATTATATCGAGGGCTATTCCGTCAAAGAGATCGCCGGGATAGTCAAAAGTACCGAGTCAGCGGTCAAAATGCGTCTCAAAAAGGGACGCGAGCTGCTGCGCGTATTATTAGAGGAGGAAAAGTGAAATGTCGGATTCTATAGAAAAAAGACTGAGATCGCTGTCCGAGAAAGTCAGTCTCTCGGACGAGGCGAAGAACAGAATAGCAGACGCCTGCGCCGCGGAAAAAAAGAGGGCAAAGATCGTCGCCACACCCCGCAGAAGGGCGAGCTTCAAAAACGTATTTGCCGTTGCGGCCGTTATCGCGCTTGTCGCAGCTCTGACCGTCGCGCTTGCGGTTTTCGGCCTGAATCGCGGCGGAGATAAGCCGGTCGTCCCGGCGGACGTCACAAGCGACGACGCAACCGCCCCGGTAACGGGCGACCCCACGGATACGATCGATCCCACCGATACAACCGATCCCAGGCCGGACGTTACGACGAACGACTTTGAGGGATTCACGGGAATTCCGGTTCCGGGAGCTCCCGACGATCCGAGCGTGACCGACGAACCGGCTACAACCGATCGGGATGAGATCAACATTCCCGGCGTCGGGGGAGGAGGGGTAGAATTCGATCGGTTTTATGTGTACGGGTACAGCTCGGTATGCTTTTTCGACAATTTAGACGGAAACGCTATTAACTTTGAAGGAACCTTTATAAAAGAACGCGAAGCAGAGCTTCACGAGAGACTGCAATATTATGATCAGTTCTTCAAAAACAGAGATTCATGCGCATATCGAAATACCATGTGGTATATCGTTAGGGACTTGGGCTTGGAACGTGAAGACGTTGAAAACTACTATGCAATGATGTCAGACGATAATGATAGTAAGTTGACCAATTCTCAGATCGACGCACTTTTTATCGAAGACGAATATGAAGCGCGGGACGCCATGCGTTTAGCGTGGACTCTCTTCGATGGTCAGAACGTATATCGAATTATAGATATCGAAAAAATGACCAAGGAAGAATTCAAATCCCACAATTTCCGCCGTGAAGATATTGACAGGCTGATTGCATACTTTGAGTCTTACGCCGACTCTCTGGATTATTCGGGCTTACCTGAAGACGAAAGAGATCTCGCATATCAACATTGTAAAGAGAGGGCCGAAAGCTACATTGAGCTTCTGACCGATTACGGTAATTGACCGCTTTCCCGACCGATACAGACCGATTAAGGTCCCCGCCGGGAATCAGAAAGGAGAAAAATAAAAATGAGAAAAATCGTTTGTACGGTATTGGCCGCGCTCCTGCTTATGGGACTGTTCACTTACGCGGCGCTGGCTGAAGATAACGCCGGGGATTCCCGGTTCACCGACGTGCCGGGGGACGCCTGGTACGCATCCTACGTCGCGGACTGCGTCGGAAAGGGGCTGATGTCCGGGACCTCGGAGACCGAGTTTTCGCCCGACGGATTAATGACGAGGGCGATGTTCGTCGCGGTCTTGTACAGGTACTATCAGAAGAACGTTCAGGGCACCGACAAGGATCTTAATCACTTAGGCAACAGTTTGGACTATACGGGCGGTTACGTCGGGACCGAAACAAAGGTCGACGGAACTTATCCGTTCACGCTTGAACAGGTCTCGATTGTCTGGCCCGATCCGAGCTTTGGTCCCGCGACCGAGACGGAAGTAACATACAGGGCGACGAGAGATCAACTTCTCTCCGGCGGTTTCGACTCCGGTTTTTACGCCTATAATGTAAAACAGGACGAAGATAACGTCGTCAGCTTTGAATCAATGTCGTCCCTTACGCTGGTCCCGGATTCATCGGCTTATCCGTGCTCGATCTTTATGTGCGGCGGGAGCTGCGTCGCAAGCGGCTTTTCAGGAAAGGCCGAAAGAGTCACGGCGAATACGGACGGGGCGGAAATCGAGGCGAAAACGGCGGACGGTTCGGAATTCGAGATTACGCTCTGCGATCTCGGTTCGCGCACGGCGGTCGTCGTCAGAGGAATAAGCTCCGGCGAGCTTTCCGCCCGGCTTTACGGGTACGATCTGACGGTCGAGGGCGCAAAGGGCGAATATACAGTCGAGGTTTACGAATGGTCGTGGGGATTCGACGGAGACGCGCTGAGGACCTACGTGTGTCCCGCGGGGACCGAAAAGTCGAGCGCCCTTCCGTTCGCCGACTTAAGGGACGGCGCGTATTATACAGAGGCTTTGAAGTGGGCGGCTATGAGAAAACTGACGTCCGGAGTGAGTAAAACCAAGTTCGCTCCCAACGCCCCGGTCACCCGCGAGCAGGCGGCGATCTTCCTTTACAAGTTTCTGCGTACCTATAGAGTTTTGATAAGCCCTGAGGGCGAATGCGATTTCGCCGATTGGTCGGACGTTTCGGACTATGCGAAAGAATACGTCGGGGCAGCCGTAAAAACGGGAATTATGGTCGGCGACAACAACGGGAGATTCAATCCCAGATCGCCTATAAAGCGGTGTGAAGCGGCGACGGTCTTTTCCAACCTTTACAACGTAGTTTCCTTTTGAAATATAAGGTTTCAGTAATTACTGTTGCGGGATGACCGTGAGATACACGGCCGACGTCGAGTTTGCATATTGAATCAAGCGAAGGGTCCGAAAAAACCGGTCTCCGAAAAACAACAGTTTTTCGGAGACCGGTTTACCGTTCATCATTTGAAAAGCGTGCAGCCTATGCTTTTGAAATGCTCGATCTTCGCGTCTATCGCTTCGACGGGGACCATCAGCCGCGCGGCGAGACAGCTTTTGCATACGCAGTCGCCGTCGGGAGCGCCGCGGTCGACAAGGCGCTTGTAGATAGCGATCTCGTCCTTGCCGAGAGGCGCGCCGCAGGATTTACACTCCATATTTTATATCGACTATGCGGCAGCGGTAGAGCTTGCAGTCGTGGGCGGGGACGAAGGTCTTGTGGACGCCGTTGGTCGCGGTCTCGGTCTCGCCGGTCCATACCTCGCGCATTTCAAGCGTCTTTCCAGTACCCATACTCAATCCAATGCGGTCGAGCGGTGTGGAGATCTTGCAGTCCTCCTCGGAGAAGTTGAATATCCCGAGCGCGATCTCGCCGCCCTCCAGCATCTTGACGTAGCAGGGGATGGACGACGGGTTCCAGCCGCCCTTTGTGCCTATCTCGTAGGGCTGCCAGCAGCCGGGATCCTGGTTGATCGCGATCACCTCGCGGTTGAGGAGGATATCCTTCGCTTCCTTCTTGATATTGCGTATGTCCGCGCCTATAAAGAGCGGGGAATTGGTCATCGCCCAGAATGAGAAGTGGGTCTTGTAGATCAGATCGTCGCAGCCTCCGACTCCGACGTTGCCTTTGCCGTACATGCCGACGGTCAGCATATCGAGGTCGGCGAAGGATCCGGTCGACGAATACTTGACCGACTGCTCGAACATCTTGGCGTGCTCCTTGATCGAGCCGACGCTGTCGACCAGGTCGCCGGTCGCGCGCCACATATGCGCGCCCGCGGACTTGATCCATTTGCGGGTCTCGTCCGCTCCCCATGAGCAGCCGTAGAAGAGGATGTCGCGTCCGCAGGAGGCGAGCGCCATCCCCATTCGCCTGTACAGGGTGGGACCGTCAAAGCCGATCGGCTTGAAGCAGTAGTCGTATTTGAGGAAGTCGACCCCCCAGTCGGCGAAGGTGGCGGCGTCGGTGAACTCGTGCTCGTAGCTTGCGGGGAAGCCCTCGCAGGTCAGCGTTCCGGCGCAGCTGTATATGCCGAATTTCAGCCCTTTGGAGTGGACGTAGTCGGCGACCGGCTTCATTCCGTTCGGAAACTTCTTTCTGTCGGGGACCAGACGTCCGTCTGCGCCCCTCTCCGGCTCCTGCCAGCAGTCGTCAATGACAAGGTAGTTGTACCCGGCGTCGAGATATCCCTCGCTCACCATTATGTCCGCGGTCTTGCGTATAAGCTCGTCGCTTATGTCGTGACCGAAGGTGTTCCATGAATTCCAGCCCATCGGCGGCGTTCTTACTATCATGTTTCAGTACCTCGCGTGTTGTTTGATAAATCAATTTTATCATACGGCAGGTGCAAAGTCAATGAGTAATGACGATATCGGACGGTCAGACCGTATATTTTTAAAAAACTTCTGTTTTTTTAAAAATTGCACTTGCAATACGTGAAATAGTGTGGTATAATAATCAAGCA
>JAFSSR010000028.1 GCA_017450885.1 Clostridia bacterium
ACCAGGACTCCGCCTTTACGTCCTCGTAGGGGTTGTCCCGCCACCATCTGGCGTTGGAACCGACAGCGAGGATGCAGATCAGAGTCACGGTGAACACGATAAGAGCGATTATTCTCGAAATCTTCAATTTTCAGCCCGCCTTTCGTTATTGTCTGAAGCTGCGTTCTTCCCCGTATACGCGGGGCAGATGCGATTATATTATACAATAGGCGGGCTTTTTTAGCAATATATTATTTCTTATTTCCGTATTTTTTACATTTGGTTTATAATTCTATTATCGTTTTTTCTTCCTCTGCGGCGTGACCGGCGCGTCGAAGACCTCCTCCAGCGCGTGAGCCTCGCCCTCGCTTTGAGGAACGGTCACGGCGAGCCCCGTCCACTCCGTGGGCGAAGCGGCGGGGTTCGTGAGAAAGGCGTCGCGGGAATAGTCGGACGCCTCGCGCGCGGTTTTGTTCTTTTTCTTTGACATTTTTGATATCCTCCTTTGTTTCGTTTTTGTTAGT
Organism: Clostridia bacterium; assembly: GCA_017450885.1. Taxonomy (GTDB): domain Bacteria; phylum Bacillota; class Clostridia; order Oscillospirales; family CAG-272; genus RGIG3438. Next base: position 504 of record JAFSSR010000028.1, read on the forward strand.
ATGCGCAAAAACAGAGAATATCATTATGAGAACTCACGCGCCGCAAAAAAAGTGCTGACCTTTCAGATCAGCACTTTGCGTTTTAAATCATACGTCGCCGCAGGCGACACCGGGGATCGCCTTCCGATCCACGACCCCTGTAAACCTATTTCGTAACGGTGATCTTGTTGAGCACGTTGGAAACATCGGGATCTATGCCGCGGACCTTGGTCTGCTGTAAAGCGAGCAGCTGGACGGTGACCGCGAACAGGAAAGGAGAAACCGAGTCACTCCCCAGACGGGGCAGCTTGAGGATGAATTCGCAGTCCTTGTCGAAATCGTCGACGTCGGTGATGATAAGCGTCTCCGCCTCGGTGGGCTTCAGCTTCTCCAGCACCAGCTTCGCGTCGTCAAGGCAGGGTCCCTCGGCGGCAAGCACGAACGCCACGTTGCGGTTGGAAAGCTGCGCCAGCGGGCCGTGCTGGAAGTCGCTTATCGCGTAACCGACCATGCGCAGACGGTTGGTCTCCATCGACTTCAGCGCGCCTTCAAGCGCGATGGGATAGGTCATGCCGCGGCCGACGAATACTCCGCCCTCCATGAAGCGGTAGCGGCGGACGTGGTCGAGCACCTTTTCGGGCATGTAGTCGAGCAGCTCCTTTACCGCTCCGGGCACGCGGTCGAGATCGGCGCCCAGCTTCTCGCATCCGCACCAGAGCTGGCAGAGCTTGGCGAGCAGATACATCTGCGAGGTGAAGGTCTTGGTGGCCGCTATCGAGGTCTCCGGTCCGCAGTCGCAGAAGAGATGGAAATCGCCCGCCGACGCCAGCGGCGAGTCCGTATTGTTGGTGACCGTGACGGTCAGAGCGCCGCTTTCCTTCGCTCGCTCGATGACCGCCAGCACGTCCTTCGCCATGCCCGACTGCGATACGCCGATAACCAGCGAGTGCGGATAACGCAGCTTGCCGTCATACTTGGTTATGACCGACGAGGTGGCAAGTCCGCACGGGATGCCTATATATCTCTCCATAAGATACTGAGCGTAGATGCAGGCGTGATCGCTCGTTCCGCGAGCCGCAAATATCACGTTGCTGATGTCGCCGCGCGCTTTTATCGCCGCGACCGCCTCGTTCAGCGCCTTTTCGTTGGTCTTCAGTACGCGGGCAAGCACCTGGGGCTGTTCGCGCAGTTCTTTTTCGAGATTCATCATTGTTTTTATGCCTTCTTTCAAATATTGTTTTTGAATTACACCGGGGCGCTTTTGCCGCGAGGCGCGGCTCCCCCCGTGTCTGCATTTAATACGGAGAAAAACCGCCGCATAAACGCCCGCTCATAACAACGAGCGTTTTCTTTTCCGGGACCCCGCAAAACTTTTTGACTGCGCTCCCGCACCGCTGCGTATAATGCGGCGATAAAGGGATAGCCACTCGTACGGCAAAGCCGTTCGAGCGGCAGGAGTGAGGACGGATAAGCCGCTCCCGAAAGCTCGCTTTCGGCGACGGCTTTCCGCTCACGCCGACCGTCACGCTCTTACAGAGCGTGACTTCCCTTTTTCGCCTACACCTGACGGCACAGGAACATTGGGAAAAGTTTTTGAAAAGGTCCAAGGGAAAACTATTTTCAAAAAGTTTTCCCTTGCAAATCGTAAACGGTTTGAAGTAAACGGACGAAAATTATCTCTTGGCGAG
>JAFSSR010000230.1 GCA_017450885.1 Clostridia bacterium
CCGTCCGCCAATCTTTCGGGCAAGCCGAGCCCGACCTGCACGGCGCACGTCGTCCGCGATATGTTCGGCAGGATCGACGCGATAATAGGCGGCGGCGACTGCGACATAGGCGTCGAGAGCACGATAGTGACCCTTGCCGGGGACGCGCCATGCGTACTTCGCCCCGGATTTGTCACGCCGGACGAGCTGCGCGAGGTGCTTCCGGACGTCACCGTCTCGTCCGCCGTCACGGGAAAATACGATGGCGCGCCGCTCTCGCCGGGTATGAGATACAAGCACTACTCACCCCGCGCCGAGGTCACCATCCTCGACGGAGATTATCAGGATATCGTCGGTTTTCTGAAAGAAAAGCCCGACGCCGGCAAGCTCTGCTATGAGGGGGACGCGCTGATTCTCGCGCTGCCCAATTCCTTCCCCTGCGGAAGGGAAAACGATCCCGCAAGCCAGGCGAAGCACCTTTTCGCGCGGCTCCGCGAGTTCGACGATATGCCGGGAATGAAAGAGATATACGCGCGTATGCCGTCGTCCGAGGGCGTGGGACTCGCCGTCTTCAACCGCCTTATCCGCGCCGCCGGCTTCAAAGTAAGAATAATTTGATCATCGGAGAGAAAAATGCCGAGAAAGAGAAAGAACGTAAAAGAAGAACTGCCGGAGATCGAGGCTGAACCGAGAGTCCAGCTCATCACCGACGTCATCGAAAAGAATTTCATGCCCTACGCGATGAGCGTCATCATCTCCCGCGCGATACCGGAGATAGACGGCTTCAAGCCGTCCCAGCGCAAGCTGCTCTATACCATGTACAAGATGGGACTGCTGACCGGGCCGCGCACCAAGAGCGCGAATATCGTGGGCTCGACCATGAAGCTCAATCCGCACGGCGACGCTTCCATCTACGAGACGATGGTCCGTCTCACCCGCGCAAACGAGACGCTGCTTCACCCCTTCATCGACTCCAAGGGCAGCTTCGGCAAGCAGTACAGCCGCGATATGGCGTACGCCGCTCCGCGTTACACCGAGGCGAAGCTCGACAAATTCGCCGCCGAGCTCTTCCGCGGGATAGACAAGGACGCGGTCGATATGATCGACAACTACGACAACACCATGAAGGAGCCGTCGCTTCTGCCGACCACCTTCCCGAACATCCTTGTCTCGCCCAACAACGGTATAGCCGTCAGTATGGCGACCAGCATATGCTCCTTCAACCTCGGCGAGATCTGCGACGCGACCATACAGCTCCTCCGCAATCCCGATACCGGGGTGGACGCCATACTCGACGTCATGCCCGCTCCCGATTTTCCGGGCGGGGCGTATATCATCTACAACCGCGACAGGATGCGCGAGATATACGAGACCGGCAAGGGGAGCATAAAGATGCGCGCGAAATGCTCCTTCGATCAGGCGAACAACATAATCGAGATACTTGAGATCCCATATTCCACCCAGATAGAAGCCATCCTCGGCAAGCTGACCGATCTCGTAAAAGAGGGCAAGCTCAAGGAGATCACCAACTTCCGCGACGAGATAGATATAAACGGCTTCAAGCTGGCGATCGACGTCAAGCGCGGGACCGATTACGACAAGCTGCTCGCCAAGCTCTACCGCACGACGCCGCTTGAAAGCAATTTCGCCTGCAACTTCAACGTGCTGATCGACGGAGCTCCCGTACAGCTCGGCGTCATACCCATCCTTCAGGAGTGGATCAAATTCCGCGTCGGCTGTCTCAGGCGCGAGCTGACCTTCGATCTGCAGAAGAAGAAGGACAAGCTCCACCTGCTGCTCGGTCTTGGTAAGATACTGCTCGATATCGACAAGGCGATAAAGATAGTCCGCGAGACCAAGCTGGAAAAGGACGTCGTGCCCAACCTGATGGCGGGCTTCGGCATCGACGAGATCCAGGCGGAGTTCATCGCGGAGATAAAACTGCGTTACCTCAACCGCGAGTATATCCTCAACCGCATACAGGAGATCGAGGACCTGCAGAAAGAGATAGCGGACCTCGAGGCGACCGTTTCGAGCGAGCGCAGACTGAAGAGCGTCATCGTCTCCCAGCTCAAGGAGATAAAGTCCAAGTACGCAAAGCCACGCAAGTCGATGCTCATCCACGAGAACGATATAGACGAGCCGGAGGAAGAGGAGTATGACAACAGCTTCGCCGGAAAGATCTTCCTCACCCGCGAGGGATACTTCAAGAAGATACTCCACATCTCGCTTAAGGGCAACGACGAGCATAAGCACAAGGACGGAGACGAGGTGGTCTACGAGGACGAGGCGCAGAATTCGGACGAGCTGATTTTCTTCTCCGACCGCGCACAGGCGTATAAGGCTCACGTCGCCGACTTCTCCACCTGCAAGGCCTCGGAGCTCGGCGATTATATCCCGACAAAGCTCGGCTTCGACGAGGGCGAGAAGGTGCTTTCCGTTATCCGGGTGCCGGAATACAGGGCGGGCGAAAATGTCGTCTTCATCTTCCGCAACGGAAAGGGAGTCCGCGTCCCGGTCTCAAGCTACGAGACAAAGACCAACCGCAAAAAGCTGACCAACGCATATTCGTCGGCGTCCCCGGCGGTCGCGGCGATCCACGAAAAGGAGCCCTTCGATCTGATGATGGTCTCCAATATCGGCAAGGCTCTGGTGATAAGCTCCTCGCTGATACCGGAAAAGACGACCCGTTCCGCAAACGGCGTTACCCTCTACACCCTGCGAAAGAAGCAGGAGATCGACTACGTTGTCGCCGATCCCGCGTCCAAGGGACACAACGTAAAGAAATACCGCAAGACCAAGATCCCCGCGGTGGGCACACAGCTTGAAGAGCTGGATATAGAGACTCAGCAGATCACCATGATCTGATAAATGACAGACTATGAAAGAGAGGTACTGACATGGCGAAAATACAGAGATATTTTTCATTGTTCATACTGCTGGCGGTGATATTCACCGTGGGCTCGTTCGCAGCCGCCGACAACAGGTATACGACCGAAAACGATCCGTTGGTTTCCCTGAGCTACGTTCAGGACCTCAAAAAGGAGATAGTCAACGATCTGTACGAAAAGGTCGACGCCGGTAAGCTGGGAGAGTATTTGAAATCATCCGAATTCGGCTTCAAAAAGCTGAAAAAGGGACAGCAACTCGCCGCGACGGGGAGCTGCGAGATAATACTCCGCTCCGGAGCCGGGACCGCCGTCATACTCGATCCGGCAAACGTGGCGGCAGGCGTCGGATTTTCCGACCTCACCGCCGGAGCCGAGGTCAAAAACGGCGAGAGCGTACAGACCAATCACCTCCTCCTCGCCTCCGCGGGCGACGGGAGACTTATTACCGTAACTTCTTCGACAGCCTACTTTATGATAAGGGGGGACTACACCATTGTCGGGTAAGAAAAGAAGCAAGCAGGACCGCAACAAGCTGATCGTGCGTATATTCTGCATCTTTCTCGCGCTGCTTATGGTCGGAGGCGTGTTGTATACCGTTATCTCGAGCCTTGCGTTCGGGAGCAACGCCGCCGGCGATACCTTCGTGAGAATAGGTCTTTATTATACGGGCAGCTCGGTCACTCCTCCGAAGACAAGCTATACGCTTTCTTCGGAGGCGGGCTTTCTTATCGGTACCCTCGACTCCGGGAACAATTTCACCGAAAAGTACAGGCTGTCCCAAAAGACTATAACGATCACCTGCAATTCGGAAAAAATAACCGCCCCGTCGGGAATGGCGATCTGCGACGGTTCGGGGATAGTCCTCGACGAGCTGTTCGAGACCTTCTTCGTCACGGCGGCGGACGGGAAATATATCTCGATCTCCGGATCTAATACATATCCGGGATATCTGCGCTTCCTGCGCAACAGCTCGAATATCCAGCTCGTAAACGTCGTCGAGCTCGAAGAATACGTCGCCGGCGTTATCCCGAACGAGATAGGGACCTGGTATCCTTACGAGGCGATAAAGGCGTTCGCCGTCGTCGTCCGTTCGTATACCCTGAGCGCCCTCGGACGTCACGGATCGGCGGAATTCGACCTCTGCTGGACCTCGCACTGTCAGGTCTACCGCGGAAGGAAGAACGTGACCGAAAAGATCGAGAACGCCGCCAAAGAGTCCGCCGGGATGGTTATGTCCTACGGCGGAAACATAGTCCAGGCGTACTATTCGGCTTGCACGGGCGGGTGTACCTGCGGCATCAAGGAGGTCTGGGGCTCTTCCATCCCGTATCTCCACGCCATAGCGACGCCGTGGGAACACTACGAAAAGGAGAGCCGCGGCAAGTGGACGACGGAGTACACCTCGGCGGAGCTGCTGTCGCAGCTTCGCGGCAAGGGATACAATCTCACCGGCGGCATCGCCGACGTGCAGATAACCAGGCTGGCGGAGAATTCCTCCTACGTCTGCGGGATAAAGGTAACGGATACCGACGGGAAAAGCATAACGATAGACCGCTCCGACAAGATCCGTTCGGCTTTCGGGCTCTATTCCTCCAATTTTGTGGTAGGCAAAGCGGGCGAGACGGTCAAGCGCACGGTTTTCGTTGTTGACGAGTCGTCGGTCGGCAAGCCGCTCTCGGTCGCCACGTCAGACGGCGAGAAGCCGTTGAGCAGCGTATCTTCTCTGAAGATCGCCACCGAGTTCGGGGAACTGGTCTATCCCACGGAGGACGAGGTCTCGGTACAGACCGCCTACGGAAAGTTCAAGCTGGCGGTAGACGAGCCCATGTGGACGACCGACCTCGAAAAGCTGGTCTATGCGAACAAGACGGCGGTAAAGGAAAACGTCACGCTGAAAGGCGCTTCCGGCAGCTTCGTCTTTGACGGTATGGGCTGGGGGCACGGAGTCGGTATGAGCCAGCAGGGAATAAAGGACCTCGGCGAGCTCGGCGCGGATTACAAGCTGATTCTTACCACCTATTTCCCCGGGATCAGCGTTGTGAATTTTAAAACCATGAAATAAATGCGCTTAAATATCGCTCAAAAGCGTTATCCCGATTAATATAACGGCGAAGGATCTGCGAGATCAAAAATCCCGCAGATCCTTCGCTTCGTTTGGGACGACGTCCCGGCCTTATACGCTTTTGATCGCGCTTTTATCCGGCTATCCCGAGGTATTCTTTTATCTTTTTGATATACAGCTCGCCCATTTTGCTCGGTATCATGTCGCGGCGGCGTATGTAGCCTATCTCCATATCGCCGCTCCTGCCTTCCTCCTCGCTTTTGAAGGGTACGGCGACGTATTCGTCGCCGTTCAGCTCCTCGCAGATTATGCCGGAGCAGAGGATATACCCGTTGAGCCCGACCATAAGATTTAGGGTGGTGGCGCGGTCGCTTGTCTTTATGGTGCGTGAGAATTCGTTTGAACTGAAGACCTCCTCGGAGAGATAGAAGGACGCGTTTTCGCCCTGCTCGAACGAGAGGCAGGGATAGCCCGAAAGCTGATCGAGGGTGATCTCTTTTTCTCCGGCGAGAGGATGGCCGCGCCAGAGGTAGACGTAAGCCTTACAGACGATAAGCGGCTTGAATTCGAGATTGCTCGTCTTGAACAGCTTTAGCATGGCGCGGCGGTTGAAGTCGCTCAAAAACAGTATGCCTATCTCGCTGCGCATCTGTACGACGTCGTTTATGACCTCGCGGGTCATACATTCCCGCATGGCGAACTCGTATTTGAGCGTGTCGTAGCTTTTTACCATCTCGACGAACGCCTTGACCGCGAAGGAGTAATGCTGCGCCGAGACGCCGAATTTCTTTTTCAAATTGCCCGCTTTTCCGAAATGCTCCAGCATATCGTCGAACTGGCCGTAAAGCTGGCGGGCGTAGGTTATGAACTCGACGCCGTCGGAGGTGAGGGTAACTCCCTTGCCGGTGCGGTTGAAAATGGTTATCCCGAGCTCGCTTTCGAGCTCTTTCATCGCGCTGGTAAGCGACGGCTGGGAGACGTAAAGCTGTTCCGCCGCCTTGTTGAGCGACCCGGTCTCGGTAATGGTTATAGCGTATCTTATCTGCTGAATAGTCATTTTGACCTCCGGGAAACGACTTATAACTTTTTTCTATAGCAAGTATAACACATCGCGTCTGCGATGTCAATGACCCGTGAGCGCCGACCGCAAACAATAACGCTTGTTTATCCGCGCGGCGGGCGGGCTCCAAAGGAAAACCGGGATATCATTAAGGACCGGGATGAGCCCCGGCCCTTATGATTATATTCCTGACGATCAGTCGAACAGGGTGGTGGAAAGATATCTCTCTCCCGTGTCGGGGAGGAGGGCGACTATCAGCTTGCCCTTGTTTTCGGGGCGCTTTGCGAGCTCCGTCGCCGCCCAGAGGGAAGCGCCGGAGGAGATACCGACAAGCATACCTTCCTCGTGCGCGACCGCCTTGGAAGTGGCGAAGGCGTCCTCGTTGACCACGGTGATTATCTCGTCATATATCGAGGTGTCGAGCGTGTCGGGAACAAAACCCGCGCCGATGCCCTGGATCTTGTGGGGACCCGCCTTGCCCTCGGAGAGGACGGGGGAGGACGCCGGCTCGACGGCGACTATTTTGACGTCGGGGTTTTTGGACTTTAGGAACTGTCCGACGCCGCTCAAGGTCCCGCCGGTACCAACTCCGGCGACGAAGATATCTACCGTTCCGTCGGTGTCGTCCCAGATCTCGGGACCGGTGGTGGCGCGGTGCACTGCGGGATTTGCCGGGTTGACGAACTGACCGGGGATAAAGCTGCCGGGCGTGGCGGCGGCTATCTCTTCCGCCTTGGCTATCGCGCCCTTCATACCCTTGGAGCCGTCGGTCAGCACTATCTCCGCGCCGTAAGCCTTGATAAGATTTCTGCGCTCAACGCTCATTGTCTCGGGCATGGTAACTATAAATTTGTAGCCTCTCGACGCCGCGACCGACGCGAGACCTATTCCGGTATTTCCGCTGGTCGGCTCGATGATGACCGCCCCGGGCTTGAGCAGTCCCTTTGCCTCGGCGTCGTCTATCATCGCCTTGGCGATCCTGTCTTTTACGCTTCCCGCGGGATTGAAGTATTCCAGCTTTGCGGCGATCTTTGCGCCGAGCTCGCGCTTAGTTTCGTAATTCTTCAGCTCGAGAAGGGGAGTGCGTCCGATAAGATCGGTAAGTCTTTCTGCTATTTTCATGGTTTTCTTTCCTTTCTACTCAAAACCTATAGGTTTAATATGTTTTATGATGCCATTATATACCTTTCGTTTTGATTTGTCAATACCTTTTTTGAATTTTATTTGACAGAGTCGTTTTTGCGGTATATAATTAATGTATAAAGAAACGGAGAAAGATATGTCTGAAACTAAAAACGCGCTCATTGCGATGAGCGGCGGCGTGGACAGCGCCGTCGCCGCATATATAATGAAAAGCCGGGGCTGGAACTGCGAGGGGGCGACCATGCTCCTGTACCGCAACGCCGACGTAGGCGCGGAGAGGCTCGGAACCTGCTGCTCGCAGAAGGATATAGACGACGCGGCGCTTGTGGCTGACAGGCTTGGCATCCCCTACGGGGTCGTCGATATGAACTCGGACTTCAAGGAGAAGATAATAGAAAAATTCATACGCACCTATGAGGAGGGCGGCACGCCCAATCCCTGCATAGACTGCAACAGATACATGAAGTTCGAGCGGCTTATGGAGTACGCGGAGGAGAAGGGCTTCGACTGCGTAGTGACCGGTCACTACGCGCGTATCGAGTCAAAGGACGGAAGATTTCTTCTCAAAAAGGCGCTCGATCCGTCCAAGGATCAGAGCTACGTCCTCTACAGCCTGACCCAGGATCAGCTTTCGCGCGTCTGCTTTCCGATAGGCGAGCTTACAAAAAAGCGCGTGCGCGAGATCGCGTCCGAGCTCGGGTTCGTCAACGCGGAAAAGCCGGACAGCCAGGACATCTGCTTTGTCCCGGACGGCGATTACGCGGCGTTCATAGAAAGATATACCGGTAAGAGCTATCCGGAGGGCGACTATCTCGATACCGCCGGCAACGTGATAGGGCGTCACAAGGGAGCGATACGCTATACGATCGGTCAGCGCAAGGGTCTCGGCTACGCGGCGGGGCATCCCGTTTACGTCTGCTCGAAGTGCATGGAAAACAATACCGTCACGCTCGGCAAGGAAGAGAATCTTTTCTCCCGCGAGCTCAAAGCGTCGGAAGTCAACTGGGTATCTGTACCGATGCCGGACGGACCCATCCGCTGCAAGGCGAAGACCCGCTACCGTCAGCCGGAACAGCCCGCCACCGCATATCCCGAGGGGGACGGCGTCAGGATAGTGTTCGACCGACCGCAGAGGGCTATAACCGTCGGTCAGTCCGTCGTGATGTACGACGGCGATCTGGTGCTCGGCGGCGGCGTTATCACCGGGGCGTAAGCCGCCCGATACGCGCCGCGTACGATAAAAATGTGCCGATACCTTGTATCAGCACATTTTTTAATGTATCTTTCTTTCTTTAAGTATTGATCTTTGCCTTTTTCGCCTGATCGTGTTGGAGATAGCGCGGGATACTGTATACCCTGCCGTCCTTGCGGAACTTTGCCCCGGTCTGCTTGAAATAAAAGCGCACGCCCGCCGCGTCGCATTGATCGCGCAGGGAAAGCACCCAGTCGAAATCGCATATACGCGCGTCGTCGCCGCTCTCGCCGCCTACGGTCATCTGCTCTATCTGCGATCCGCGGAGGAAGCCGCGCGTGTCGATCTCTCCGATAAGCGGCTCGCAGATCATCTGCTTATGCTTGACGGGCAGCTTTTCAAATATCGGGAAGCGCTCGTCGAAGGCGGACTGATCCTCGCAGGTGACGCAGACGGTCACGTTGTCCCAGCCCGCGCCCCAGTCGGAGGGAACGCACCCGGAAAAACGGACTATCCGTTTGGTGATAATGGTGAATTTAAGGTCCCATCTCTCGCGGATGATGTCCCACGCCTCGTCCCGCCATTTGTCAGCCTCGTCGAGAAAGAAGTCGGAGGTCATGCAGGCGTAGACGTGAGAGCCGGAGTCTATTTTGTAGCTCCCGTCCTTCTTGCGCCTTACGGGGAGGTCGAAATTCTGCGTCCGTTCCACCTTGGACGCGTCTTTTCCTATCGTCTCGTCGCGGCGGTAAACGTAGCAGTGGGCGCACCCGGCGGAGTATTTTTTGCACCCGTGCCAGGGGTTCCAGATGTTGTCGGTATACATTATTCCTCCGTTCGGACCGGACGGCAGACGGCGGCGAACCTTTTTGTCTGCAGCAGCTCGTCCTTCGCCGCCTCAGCGCGGTTTTCGTCGGTGAAGACGCCGTAGACCGCGCTCCCGCTCCCGGTCATCCGCGCGGCAAGCGCGCCGTGAGAGGAGAGAATATCCGCCGCCTCGCGGTCGAACGCGGCGGCGTCCTCAAAGCGGTTGAAGGCGGAGCGGCATATTTTTTCAAGGTCTCCGGTCTCAAAGAGCCCGGCCGTGTCGTTGATCTTAGGCGTGTATTCCAACGCGTCGATTTTTTTGTATGCTTCCGCGGTGGAGGTGGAAAGCCCGCCTTTCGCTGTCACGATGAAACAGTCGGGCAGTATGCGGGGAAGCGGGGAAAGGATATCCCCTCTGCCCTCTGCGCGGGCTGCGCCGCCCGCGACGCAGAACGGAACGTCGGAGCCGAGCTCCGCCGCAAGAGCAAGGAGCCCGTCGCGGGAAAACGCGCCGTAGATCCCGTTGAGACAGCGGAGCGCCGCCGCCGCGTCAGCCGATCCTCCTCCCAGACCCGCGCCTTGAGGGATCCGCTTTTCGACCTTTATATCTATTCCGTCGTTCAGACCCGCGCGGTCGAGGTAAAGCCTCGCCGCCCTCCAGACGAGATTTTTTTCCTGCGGTCCCGGCACGTCCGGGCAGTCGAGCGACAGAACGCCGCTTCCGTTGACGGCGAAATACAGATCGTCGCAGAGCGAAACGGTCTGCATAACGGTGTCTATGTCGTGGAAACCGTCCGGGCGGACGCCGGTCACCTCGAGAAAAATGTTGATTTTTGCAAAGGCGCGGATCATTTTCATATCAAACAGTCCTTGTTTTGATTTTTTCCCGTAAATATATTGACTTAAACGGATAAGTCGTTTAAAATAATACTATAGAACAGAAGGAGGCGGCGCAATGAAGATAGATTGGAACAAGAAGTATACGACTATAGCGGTATACGTCTGTCTTGTTATCGCTTTCGGCGCGGTGTGCGCCTTCTGCGCTTTCAACCTGGGAAAAATATGGCACGCCGTAGAATCGGTGCTCGCCATATTCAACCCGGTCATCTACGGATTTGCGATCGCTTTTCTTATCAACCCGCTTTTCCGCTTCTTTGAAAACAGGGCCTTCAAATTCATCTCACGCAAAAAGCCGCACGTTAAGCTTCGCCGGGTCGTCGCGCTCGTCGCGGCGTATCTCGTCGTGGCCATACTCATATCCGTCTTCGCTTTGATAGTCGTGCCGCAGATATCCGACAGCTTTACCGAGCTGCAGTCAAAGATGAGCGGATATATCCAGGCGACACAGAAATGGGTCGAAGAAAAGCTCGAGGAGTCGCGCACAAAACACAGCGACAACTTCCTTTTCAAGCTCATCAACTTTGACGATCTGATCGCAAAGATAAAGGCGTGGATCTCCGACTCCGCGGCGTTCTTCGGCGGCGCGGTCCCGGTGATAAAGGACTTCCTTTCCGGATTTATCAGCGTGGTCAAGAACCTGGTGATGGGAGTTATCATCTCGATCTACTTCCTGTACTCCCGCGACAAGCTGTGCGCGCAGGTGAAAAAGACCTTCTACGCCATATTCAACAAAGAGCGTATGGACCGCATCCTGCGGGCGACGAGGTTCACAAGCTACAAATTTGAGAATTTCATCACCGGCAAGCTGATAGACTCGCTGATAATCGGTATTCTGACCGCTATCGTTCTGGCGATAACGAAGATGCCTTACCCCGCGTTGATCGCCACCATAATCGGCGTGACCAACCTGATCCCCTTCTTCGGGCCGATCATAGGCGCGATCCCGTCGGCGTTCATCGTTTTCGTCGCCGACCCGGGCAAGACCATCTGGTTCCTTCTCATCGTCCTCATAATACAGCAGCTCGACGGGAACGTGATAGGACCGATAATCCTCGGCGAGCGCATAGGGCTTTCGGCGATGTGGATCGTGATATCGCTCGTGCTGATGGGCGGCATACTGGGCGTCACCGGACTGTTTATCGGCGTACCGCTCTTCTCGGTGCTTTACGCGTTCTTTGTTGACTTTATCGACAAGCGCCTCGAAAAGAAGGGGCTGCCGTCGCTCACGGAGGAGTATTACCGAAAGCCGGAGGAAGCGTATCACCGCGGCAAGTACGAGCCCAAGAGCTTTGCCAGAATAAAGAACCTGGCGGCAAAGATCCGCAAGAAGAGAAAAGAGAAAAAGAACAAAAAGCAATAAGACAGATACCGTATCATAATATGTCATCCTGAGGCGTTTCAGCCGGAGGGTCTGTACGATGATCCCGCAGATCCTCCGCTTCGCTCAGGATGACTTTTTTACATTATGCTGTTCGGAGGCAGGATGAGCTCCATAATGCTCCGCACGGGAATGATCCTGACCCCCTTGCGGTCGTGGCGGGAGGGAACGTAGTCGCGCTTCGGTATGACTATCGTATCGAAGCCGAGCCGCACCGCCTCGCTTATGCGGGCGTCGATATTGGAAATGGAGCGGCACTCGCCCGCGAGCCCTATCTCGCCCATCGCCGCCAGCTTGTCGGAGATAGGCTTGTCCTTTACCGAGGATATCACGGCGAGAGCCACCGCCATATCCGACGCGGGCTCGTCTATGCGGAGCCCGCCGACGACGTTGAGATAGACGTCGAGAGCGCCCATATTGATCCCTATCCGCTTTTCAAGCACGGCGAGAAGCATATATAATCTGTTGTAGTCCACGCCGTTTGAGGTGCGGCGAGGAGAGGGGAGCACGCTTTTGACCGCGAGAGCCTGTATCTCTGCGATAAGCGGGCGTGTGCCTTCCATAACGCATACGGCGCAGGAGCCGGACACGTCGGCGGGACGTCCGGAGAGCAGGGCTTCCGACGGGTTGGGTATCTCGATAAGACCCTTCTCGGTCATTTCAAAGACGCCTATCTCGTTCGTCGATCCGAAACGGTTTTTAATGGCGCGGATTATGCGGTAGGAATTGCGCTTCTCGCCCTCGAAGTAGAGCACGGCGTCCACCGCGTGCTCGAGCACCTTGGGGCCCGCTATCGCGCCTTCCTTGTTTATATGGCTGACGATTATTATCGAGATCCCGCGGCTCTTTGCCATGCCGATAAAGCGGGACGCGCATTCTCTCACCTGCGCGATACTTCCGGGCGATGAGGAGGAACGCGGATCGTAGATGGTCTGTATCGAGTCGATTATCACTATGTCAGGCTTGAGCTTTTCGGCGTGACCGAGGATGGAGTCGATATTGGTCTCTATAAGGACGTACAGCATATCCGACTCGACGCCGAGCCGCTTTGCGCGCATACGGAGCTGCGAGCCCGACTCCTCGCCGGACACGTACAGCACCTTATTTTTGGGCGTCAGCTTGCCGGATATCTGCATGAGCAGCGTCGATTTTCCTATACCGGGCTCGCCGGAGATAAGCACCGCGGAGCCGGAGACTATCCCTCCGCCCAGAACGCGGTCGAGCTCGTCCATCCCGCTCCCGGAGCGGATGTACTCCGGCATCTCCAGTTCTTTCAGGAGGGTGGGCGCGCCCGTTCCGCCTATATTGCCTATAAGCGACCTGCGGCGATCCTCGACCTCCTCGATCTCAGCCGGGACTTCCTCTATTGTGTTCCACGCGCCGCAGCGCGGGCATTTGCCCATCCACTTCGAGGTGGAATATCCGCAGGCGGTACATTCGTATCTGGTCGGTTTGGTCTTCATCTTTTGACGTCCTTTTTTCGATTATTCGGAGGGTGCGGTCAGACCGGCGCATATGACCGCGCCGAGCCTCGTCTGATAGCCTCCGTCGCAGAGGAGCTTCTCCTCCTCCGCGTTTGAAATAAACCCGCATTCAATAAGGATCGCGGGGGAGCTTACGTTGTTCAGCAGATAGATGGCGGAAGCGGCGGGCTTTGTTTTTCGGTCGTTTTCCGGCTGGAGATATGTTACGCAGCTTGTTCGCACCGCCTCGGCGGTCTGCTGCGAGACCGCGTCGGAAGGGGAATAGAATATCTGCATACCGCGGTATTTTTCCTGCGGGAAGCTGTTTACGTGGATACTCACGAGCAGGGCGCCGGGAGTCCCGTCGGCTATTTTGATACGCGAACGGATGTCTCTCCCTTTGCGGTTGCCCGTCGTTCCGGGAAGCGAGAGCATATCATCTCCGGTCCGCGTCATGACGACGCGCTTTCCGCAGAGCGAAAGAAGGGAAGCCAGCTTTTTTGAAACGGCGAGGTCGATATCCTTTTCTATCGCTCCGGTCACGCCCACGGCGCCTCCGTCGGGACCGCCGTGTCCCGCGTCTACGACGTAGGTCCGGACGGGCTTTGCATCAATAGGCAGATCTTTACGTACTCCCAGATACTTCGCCGCGTAAAGCAGACCGACCGCGCAGGCTATGAACGCGATGAACAGAATTATCAGCTTGATGATAAACGAGGATGACCGTTGACCCGACATGCTTTCGACCTCTCAATGATATATTATTAAAATATATGCGTGAGAGGGGAAAAGATATGAGCCTTATCTTCCTTCTCTTTTCCTTCTCGGATCCTTAAGCTCCGGCAGGAAGAAGAGGATCCGCTTGCCCTTGACGCCGAGGAAGTACGCCAGCGCGCAGGCGAGAATGGTCGGGAGCGGCATGACAAGGAAGAACCAGTCCGCGTTCCCGAAAAGCTCGTAGTGGACCGCCTTGTACATGGACTGGGTAAAGGTGGCGATCACCTTGGGCACGCCGTAGAGGTCGCTCGCCCAGTTCTCGACCGCGGGGACGGAGCCGCCCTTAGCGATGACCGATACCTGATCGCCCGACCGGCTGAACAGACGGTATTCGTTGCCCTCCTTATCGCAGGGCTCGAGGGTGGAGTTGCCGCCGCGGGGAGACCTCACCTTGGCTTCGCGCAAACCGTTGTCGTAAACGTATATATCGTCGCCCGTGTCGGTGTAGACCTCGACGTCGGTCATGATCTTGCCGTCCTCGGACGTGCCGGTCCCCTCGATACGGAAATACAATTCGATTTGCTCGCCCGCTTCGTTCAACACCCTGGCAGGCTGCTGATAAACCAGTCCGAAGCCGAACGCAAAGATCATTATCCCGCAGATTATGTTGAGGGCGTTCGCCGCCAGACCCAGCCACAGGCCCTTGAGGTACTGCGGTTCGGCGCGTCCGGCGTCTACCGCGGGCTTGTCCTTCGAGCCGATGTCGTGTACTATGATATAAATAAGGTAAACGTAGAAGACGACGCAGAATATCCCGACGGTCAGATAGACCATGTCGCTCATATTCTGGGTGAAGATGGTCATCACCAGCCCGAAGACGGCGAGGGCGATCTGGCTGAGGAAAAGTCTGACGATATTGTATGAATTCTCTTTTAAAAACTTGAGCATAACAAAACTCCGGAAACGTGGTACTTGAAAAATAAAAAATATTTGTTATAATATCATTATATATATTATTTCGTATTTTTGCAAGTATCATTTGTAAATAATAGAAAGGAGAGGGAAGCGGCGATGAACGAGATGCCCGAGGCGGTAAAGCGGTTTACCACATATCTGCGCGTGACCAAGAACCGTTCGGCAAAGACCGTCGCCGAATACGAGCACGACCTGCTCACCTTTTTCCGCTATATGGCGGCGACCGACGCCGGCATACCCTACGACAGCGAGGAATTTCTTAATGTCGATCTCCGGGGGATAGATTACGCGTATTTAGACAAAATAAGCCAGGAGGATATCCTCAATTATCTCGGCTACGCGGCGCTCGACCGCAAAAACGAAGCGGCGACGAGGGCGCGCAAGCTCTCATCGCTCAAAACCTTTTTCAAATACCTACATCTGACCATCCACGCGATAGACGAAAATCCCGCCATCAATATCGACTCCCCCGTGCAGAAAAAGCGGCTCCCCAAGTATCTGACGCTGCAGGAGAGCCTCGATCTGCTCGCCGCGGTGCGCGGCGATACCGAAAACAAATACCGGGAGCGCGATCTTTGTATAATCACGCTTTTCCTCAACTGCGGGATGCGTCTTTCCGAGCTGACCGGCATCTCGCTCTCGGATATAGATCCCGACCTTCGCTCCATGCGGGTGATCGGAAAGGGCAACAAGGAGCGTATAATATATCTTAACGACGCCTGCCGCGAGACGATAAAGCAGTATATAGCCGTGCGGGGCAGAGACGGCGAGATCAAGGATAAAAACGCTCTGTTCATCAGCCGCGAGCACCGCAGGATAAGCAATCAGATGGTGCAGAAGATAGTCTATAAGTATCTCGACGCGGCGGGACTGGGATACAAGCATTTTTCCACGCATAAGCTGCGCCACACGGCGGCGACGCTCATGTATCAGCAGGGACACGTCGACGTCCGGGTACTCAAGGACATCCTCGGTCACGAACAGCTCAACACCACACAGATATACACTCACGTCAGCGACGAGGCGATGGAGGACGCGATGAACAGAAATCCGCTCTCCTCGGTCAAACCGACGGGAAAAAAGGAAGAATAAACGACAGATATGAACTATTCTGGCAGCAACGGAATAAGAAGACCTCCGACCGACCGCGAGCGTCAGCTCGCCGAGCGCCGCAGCAGGGAAGCGCTTGCGCGCCGGCGCAGAGCGGAAAAGCGGGCGAAACGTAAAAAGATCGCCGCCATAGTCCTCGTGCTCATACTCATCGCCGCGGCTATTTACGCCATCGCCCTGATACGCGACAGAGCGGGAGGGAACGTCGTCCTTTCCGCAAAGGAACTCGCGGCGGTAAAGCGTGAGGAGGCGCTGGAGGAGCTGAAGGACTATCCCGTATACGCGGACGCGGGCGGACTTTCAAGCAAGTGCGTACTTTTGTGCGACCTTACGACCGGCAAGGTGATCTGCGAAAAGAACGCCGCCGAGACGGTCAAGATAGCCTCCCTTACCAAGATCATGACCGCCGTGGTCGCGATAGAGAACGTCCCCGATCTGAACGCGGGATATACGATGAGCGATAGCATCATCCGCTATCTGCGCTCGGAGAACGCCTCCGTCGCCGGATTTGCCGCCGGCGAGCGCGTGACCGGGTACGATCTCCTCTACGCCGCGATGCTCCCGTCCGGCGGGGACGGCGCGATGGGACTCGCCGATCTTACGGCGGGCTCGCAGGAGGCGTTCGTCGATATGATGAACGCAAAGGCGAAGGAGCTCGGAATGAACCGCACCCGCTTTACCAACGCCACCGGCTTTGACGACGACGGAAACTACTCGTGCGCGTACGATCTGTCGCTCCTCTTCGAATACGCTCTGAAAAACGACCTGTTCAGAAAGGTCGCTACGTCGTCTACCTATACGACGTCGTCCACCGCGGAGCACCCCGGCGGCATCAAGCTCCGTTCGACCGTATACGGAGGTTTTGCCGACAACGGGATAGGAATGGGGGACGTCATAGGCGGCAAGACCGGCTACACCTACGACGCCGGGCGGTGCCTCGCCACTTACGCCGTAAAGGACGGGGAAGAGTATATCCTTATAACTTTAGGCGCGTCAAGAACTCCCTACCACTTCTCCGACGCGAACAAGATCTACTCGGAATTCGTAGATAATTAAAACACGACAGTTTATTGATACAGAGGTTTAATATGGACAGGAAGATGCTTATTATCGCAAATCTCCATTCGGGAAAAAGAAAGATCAGGAACACCCTCTCCGTCGCGGTGGACAAGTTCTGCGCGGCGGGGTATATCCCGACTGTGCGTACCACTCAGGCGAGGAACGACGCCGAAAAGATAGTCGCCGAAAAGAGCGACGACTATGAGCTGGTCGTCTGCTGCGGCGGGGACGGAACGCTCAACGAAACGATAAGCGGCATGATGCGCTCGAATAAGCGCGTCCCCATCGGCTACATACCTTGCGGCTCGACAAACGATATGGCGAACACGCTCGATCTTCCGCGCAAGGTCGATAAAGCGGCGGAGCTGATCATCAACGGCGAGCCGGTGGATCACGATATAGGCAAATTCGGCGACAGCAGATATTTCACTTACATAGCCTCGTTCGGAGCCTTCACCCGCGCGTCCTACGCCACCTCTCAGCGGGTCAAGAATGTTCTCGGACACGCCGCGTATCTCCTCGCGGGCGTAAAGGAAGCCTTCAGGATTAGGGCAAATCATTTCAAGGTCACGTACGACGGTCAGACGGTCGAGGGGGATTTCATCTTCGGCTCGATAAGCAACTCCACCTCCTTCGGCGGCGTGCTTTCCTTCCCGGAGTCCGCCGTCACGTTGAACGACGGCGTTATGGAGCTCATGCTTATAAGAAAGCCCAAAAATCCCTTCGCTCTTTTCAGCACGATAAACGCCCTGCTGCGAAAGAAGTTCGACAACAAAAACCTTGTTTTCGCCCATACCGGCAACGTCAAATTCGAGTCGGATAAGGAGCTCTACTGGACGATCGACGGCGAGCAGAGCGATAAGATCAAAGAGGTGGTCGTCGACGACGTACCGTGCACCGTGCAGATAATGAGAAGGAAAAAGTGAACGGCGGGCAGGGTAAGAGTTCAAAGATCAAAGATCAAAGTTCAAAGAATGGTTAACGCGCCGGATCGTTCAGCGTCGGTTCCTGCCGCCGGGCGGCAAGACCGGGGCGGGTAAGGCAAAAGAAAAAGGGCCTCAAAGCGAGGTCCTTTTTCTTTTCAGTGATAAGGTCACGCGGGGATAACGCTGACCGACTTGCGGTTCTTCTTCGTGTACTCGAACTTGACCTTGCCGTCCACGAGGGCGAACAGGGTGTCGTCGGAGCCGCGTCCCACGTTTGCACCCGGATGGATGTGGGTGCCGCGCTGGCGGACTATGATGTTACCGGCGGTAACGGTCTGGCCGTCTGCGCGCTTTACGCCAAGGCGTTTGCTTTCGCTGTCGCGTCCGTTCTTGGTGGAGCCGACGCCCTTTTTATGAGCAAAAAACTGTAAGCTGATGCGGATCATTTTTTTCTCTCCTTCATTCATTTTCTTGCGGACCGCACTCTTCCACCTCGCTGACGTCGAGGTAGTCGTAGTAGTCCTCCAGCATGTCGTTCAGCTGATAAAAATATCCTTCGATGACCGCGGCGGTCGCGCGGCGCTTGAACTCGTCGGAACAGTGTTCCGGCAGCGCGTCCTTCGCGACAAGCTCTATATCGGTGCTCTCCTCGTCTATCTTGTAGTCGATCGAGCTCGCGACAGTGACCTCGAGGATGTTCATTACCAGCATCGTCATCGCGGAGACGGCGGCGCACAGTACGTCGCTGCCCTCCTCCCCGAAGCCGGTGTGACCATGCTCGGTAAATTTGTAGAATACGCCGTTTCGCTTGTAAAAAACGAACTTTGTCATTTTTTAGCCGGCGATGGTGTTGATGGTTACCTTGGTGTACGGCTGACGGTGACCGAGTTTCTTTTTCTCGTTCTTCTTTGCCTTGTACTTGAAGACGTAGATCTTCTTTCCGCGGCCGTTCTTCTCGACCGTACCGGTAACTGCGGCACCCTCAACGGTGGGAGTACCTGCGACAAATCCCGCGTCTGTGGACAGAGCGAGAACGCGGTCGAACGTGACCTTGTCGCCTTCATTCACATCAAGCTTTTCGACGAAAATAACGTCGCCTTCGCTTACCTTGTACTGCTTTCCGCCGGTTTCGATAACTGCAAACACGAAAAGCACCTCACTTTCTTAGCCTTGCGGCAGACTCGCTGATGCGGGCAGCTCCCGTACGGGGAAACCCCGCGTAAAGACGCATTTAAAAAGCCCGCAACTCAAGCGGCGATTTATTATATCAAATAAGAATGAGATTGTCAATAGGTTGATTTCCTCGTTAACACATTGTTCACATTTTAATGATATAATGTATGAAAGTATTATACTGCTTTTCGATCGGACTTATAATATGAACTATTCAAACGGAACGCGGACGCCCGAAGCGCGGCGGGATCACGGCGGAAACGCCGCCCGCCCCGGGAGCGGATCCGCGCCGGATAACAGAATACGGCAGAGCGCGCCGCAGGGACAGTACCCTCCGCGCCGAACGACCGGCGCGCCCGTTCAGGGCGGGCAGGGACAGTGCGCCGTCCGGCCTCCGGAACGGCGGGACGGGCGATACGACCCGCGCGGGGAAATGGCGGCGGCGCCGGGCGGAGGCGCTCCGACGGCTGTATCCGACAGACCCCGGCGGATTTCCGCGCCTCCGGCTTCCGGCCGAATGAACGCGGGAGCCGCGCGCCCGGGACAAGCCCGGGAGATGCCGCGGAAGGCTCCGATAAGCCGTCCCGCCCCGCAGATCAAAAGGCCGGGCGGATCACAGCCTCCGGAAGCCCGTTCGGGCGGCAGGCATATCATTATCGCGCTTGTCATACTCGGTATAGCCGTCTTTCTTATAGGACTCGGGATAAAAAGCTGCGTGGCGGGCAAGACCGCCGGAACGCCGGATACCGCCGACCGGGCGGCTGTTCCCGCTCAGATGTCGGCTCCCGCCGGCGCCTCGTCCGCCGATACGGCTCCCGATACGGAAAAGCCGGACGAAAAGATCGTTGATAACTCCGGGCGCACCGTACTCGCGCCATACCGCGACAGCTCGAGCGCCTCTTTCGACCCCGCGATAGATTCGGAATACGGGATAATGGTCGAGCGCGGGACCGGGCGTATA
>JAFSSR010000231.1 GCA_017450885.1 Clostridia bacterium
AAAGAGCATAAACGAGCTGTACGGCGTGCCGACGCTGGCGCACCTTACCTGCGTTGCGTCTACAAGAGAGACCGCGGCGCAGAAGATCAGGGAGATAAGAGCGGCGGGGATAGAGAACGTCATGGCGCTCCGCGGCGACCTCCCGAAGGACTTGGAAAACGCCGACAGGAGCGGCTGGGACTTTAGGCACGCGGTCGATCTCGTTTCGGAGCTGAAAGCCGCCGACCCCGGCTTCTGCATAGGCGGAGCCTGCTATCCCGAGGTACACCCGGAGAGCGCAAATCAGGCGGAGGACGTCGCGCGGCTGAAGGAAAAGGTTGACGCCGGATGCGATTTTCTCGTCACGCAGATGTTTTTTGACAACAATCTGCTCTACAATTTCCTCTACAAGATCCGCGAGGCGGGCATAACAGTTCCGGTCATCCCCGGCATAATGCCGATCACAAACGCCGGTCAGGTCGACCGCGCGATCAAGCTGTCCGGATCCTTTATGCCTCAGAGGTTCAAAAGCCTTGTCGACAAGTTCGGCGACGACCCGGCGGCTATGAAGCAGGCGGGCATCGCCTACGCGACCGATCAGATAATCGACCTCTACGCCAACGGTATAAAAAACGTTCACGTCTATTCGATGAACAAGCCCGAGGTGGCGGAAAAGATACAGAGCAATCTGTCCGATATTTTAGGAAAATAGAAAGATGGCGTTCGTAAAAACATATTCCGCCCCGCCTTTCGACGAAAAGGAAGCGCTGCGCTACGCGGGGTGCGCGGGAGAAGACGCGGATACGCGCAAGCTGCTCGACGCCTGCGTCTCGGAGGCGGCGGGCGTTCTCTCATATAAAGTCTGCTATCTGCCGGTCGTACCGCGCTCGGACGGACGCCGCTGCAAGCTCGGAGCTTTCAGCGCCGTTTCGCGCGACCTTTCCCGTCTGCTTGACGGGTGCGCGTCCGCGGTCATTTTCGCCGCGACCGTCGGAGTGGGGATCGACCGTCTTATCGCAAAATACGGCGCGGTCTCGCCGGCAAAAGCGCTGATGCTCGACGCTGTCGGGACGGAGCGCGTCGAGGCGCTCTGCGGCGTCTTCTGCCGCGATATTTCAAACGAGCTGGATATGCGCCCTACTGCGCGCTTCAGCCCCGGCTACGGCGACCTCGATCTTTCGGTCCAGAAGGAGATCTTTTCAGCGCTCAACTGTCAGAAGCTGATCGGTCTGACGCTCACGGACAGCCTTCTCATGTCGCCTTCCAAGTCGGTCACAGCCGTCTTCGGACTGCGCGGTGAGAAGGGCGGGGGACCGTCGGAGAAATGCGCCGGGTGCGCCGGCAGGGAATGTCCGTTCAGAGGTGAAAAATGAATTTCAGGGATTTTTTGAAAAACAATACGGTCTATCTTGACGGAGGCACAGGCACCCTGCTGCAGGAGCGCGGTCTCCGTCCGGGCGAGCTTCCGGAGACCTGGAACGTCACCCGTCCCGAAGTCATAACGGAGCTGCACAAGGCGTACTTCGACGCCGGGAGCAACGTCGTCTGCACAAACACCTTCGGGGCGAACGCCCTCAAGTTTTCCCCGGACGAGCTGGAGGAGATCGTCAGATCGGCGGTCGAAAACGCGAAAGCCGCAAGGGAGCGGAGCGTTTCTCCCCGGGAAAAGTTTATCGCCCTCGATATCGGTCCGTCCGGCAAGCTCCTGAAGCCGCTCGGCGACCTCGATTTCGAGGATGCGGTCGGGTTATTTAAAACGACGGTCGGTCTTGGCGCAAAGTACGGAGCCGATCTTGTGTTTATCGAAACAATGAGCGACAGCTACGAGACCAAGGCGGCGCTCCTCGCGGCGAAAGAGAGCTGCGATCTGCCGGTGATGGTCTCCTGCGCCTACGGCGAGAGCGGAAAGCTTATGACCGGCGGCACGCCCGCCGCCATGGTCGCCCTTCTCGAAGGGATGGGCGCCGACGCCCTCGGCGCCAACTGCTCGCTCGGACCCGGACAGCTCATGCCGACAGCGCGCGAGCTTCTTGAATACGCCTCCGTTCCGGTCATTTTCAAGCCCAACGCCGGACTGCCCGTCCCGGCGGACGGCAAGACGGTGTTCGACGTGACCGCCGACGAGTTTTCGGATATCGCGGCGGAGCTGGTGCGGGAGGGAGTACGCGCGGTGGGCGGATGCTGCGGAACGACGCCCGAATATATAAAGCTGCTATGCGAGAAGACAAGGGATATATCGCCGGTCACCGTCGCGCCGAAGGATATCACGCTCGTTTCGTCGTACGCCTCGGCTGTACGCTTCGGAGACAGACCGGTGCTTATCGGCGAGCGCATCAATCCCACGGGCAAAAAGCGCTTCAAGCAGGCGCTTATCGAAAACGACCTCGATTACATCCTGTCGGAGGGCGTCGCCCAGCAGGAGAAGGGGGTCGATATCCTCGACGTCAACGTCGGGCTGCCGGAGATAGACGAGCCCGCGGTGCTGAAGAACACGGTGGAAGCCCTGCAGGCGGTCGTCGATTTGCCTCTCCAGATAGACACCTCCGACCCCGCCGCGATGGAGGCTGCGCTCCGCCGGTATAACGGCAAGGCGATGATCAATTCGGTCAACGGCAAAGTGGAGAGCATGCGCTCGGTATTCCCGCTCGTGAAAAAGTACGGCGGAGTTGTCGTCGCGCTGACTCTCGACGAGAAAGGCATACCCGAAACGGCGAGGGGAAGACTTGATATCGCAAGGCGTATCCTCTCGACCGCCGCTGAGTACGGTATAGAAAAAAAGGATATTGTTTTCGATCCGCTGACCCTGACGGTCAGCGCCGATCCCGCCGCCGCTCTGATCACGCTCGAAGCGGTGCGGCTGATAACCTCCGAGCTCGGCGCCCGCACCTCGCTCGGCGTCTCAAACGTATCATTCGGACTTCCCGGACGCGGCGCGCTTAACGGCACGTTTTTCGCGCTTGCGCTCGAAAACGGGCTGTCCGCCGCCATAATTAACCCCTATTCCGCCGAGATAATGAAGACCTTCTGCGCCTACAAAGCGCTGAAGGGTCTCGACGAGAATTTCGCGGGCTACATCGCCGCCGCGCGGGATCTCCCGGAGGCTTCTCCCGCCGCCGGCGCGCCGCCCGCCTCCTCCGGCGGGACCGGAGAGGGATCGGACGAGGAGCTCGGGCGGGCGATCGTCAAAGGGCTAAAGGACAGGGCGGCGGTCTGCGCAAAGGAGATGCTGCGCTCGGCGGATCCGCTCGATATAGTGAACGGCGTGATCGTCCCCGCGCTCGACCGCGTGGGAGCCGGATTTGAAAGCAAAACGATCTATCTGCCTCAGCTCCTTATGAGCGCGGAAGCCGCCAAGAGCGCCTTCGAGGTCATAAAGGACTCACTGGCCGGCGGCGGAAAGCCCGCGGAC
The DNA here is from genome assembly GCA_017450885.1 of Clostridia bacterium. Taxonomy (GTDB): domain Bacteria; phylum Bacillota; class Clostridia; order Oscillospirales; family CAG-272; genus RGIG3438. Next base: position 3,389 of record JAFSSR010000231.1, read on the forward strand.
AAAGGGACCTTCGTCATAGCGACCGTCCGCGGAGACATCCACGATATAGGCAAAAACATAGTCAAGCTCCTCTTGCAGAATTACGGCTTCGACGTCGTCGATCTCGGCAAGGACGTGCCGCCCGAAACCGTCGCGGAAACGGCGGAAAAGCTCCGCGCTCCGCTTGTCGGCTTGAGCGCGCTCATGACCACCACCGTGCCGGCGATGGAGGAGACCATACGCCTTATCAGGGAACGCGCGCCGTGGTGCAGAGTCATAGTAGGCGGAGCCGTTCTGACAAAGGAATACGCCGATATGATCGGCGCGGACAAGTACGCAAAGGACGCGATGGAGGCGGTCAGATACGCCGAGGAAGTTATTGGGACGTCCGCGCTTGAATAACGGACGAGCTGTCTCTCCACGGTTTTTAAAAAAACAGCGGAGAGACGGCTTTTTTCGGGAAACGCGCCCACGGCTTTATTTTTTGAACGATCCGCCGCTTTTTTCTTTTTGAACGATCCGCCGTCCGGGCGCTGTTTTTGAACGGACGGTACAAGCGGCACGCCGCCGCGCGGCTTCGTTTTTGTCCTCCGCCGGAAATCTTACGTTTTCTCTTGCAGTCTTATAAATAATATGTTATACTAAAATGAAATCCATTGAAATAATCCCATTGAAAAAGATTTGAAAAATCCCTTTACCGCGAGGCCGATAATATGAAAGAAAAGAAAAAGAGACTGTCCATGTCATACCGGCGTTACTGCGCCATGACGATATCCGTAATGCTGGTCGGGCTGCTGCTCGCCGCCCTGCGCACCGCCGCCGTCCTGAGCGACTATGAGGCGGATATCCAGTATTTCAAGCTCGGCTCGGTTTTCGCCTTCACGTTCAACGCGGGAGCCGTTGTGCTGGCCGTCCTGGCGTTCATACTCCCCCTGTTTGTAAGCAAGGAGAAGTTCATTAGGACCCTCCCCGTCCCGGGACCGAGAGAGTACGTCCTCTGCTTCCTTTCCGCCGCGCTTCTCGCGGCGTACGCGATCTTTGAAGCGAAGGACTTTTTCTCCCGCGGGGACGCGGAGACGGCGGCGCTCTCCGGTCAGACCTTTACCTCGAGATTTCATTTCACCTCCGGGCTGTGCGTACTGCTCTCGCTCGGACTTATCGTCTATCTCGTGCTGACCGCCCTCGATAAGCCGGGAGACAAGCGCGTCCGCGCGGTCGTCGGATGCGCCGGGGTCGCTTTCCTGATCTTCCGCCTGCTGGCGCTCTATTTCGATACCTCGTCTCCCATCAATTCCCCCATAAAGACGCTCGATCAGATGGCAAATTCCGCCGCCCTCCTCTATCTTGCGGGCGAATTGCGCATGACCGTCTCGGACGCGCGCCCGAGGTTTGCGCTCCAGACGGGGGTTGCGGCGTTCGTACTGCTCTTCCCGTCGGCGGTATCGCAGCTCGTGGGCTCTTTCTCCGGCGTTCTGCCTTTGGGCAACGCAAAGGTGCTTTACGCGCTGTTTGAGCTCTTCTTCTCGCTTTACGTCGGCGCACGCGTGTTAACGATACTTCTCAACAGAAAGCCCGCTCCCGCCCCTCTTCCCGCCGAAGAGGACGGGGAAAAAGCGTAAAACGGGTAAACGGTATGGTAAGGAAACCTGCTGCCGACGCGCTCCGCCCCACCTCCTTTGACGAGATGGTCGGGCAGAAGCACCTTTTCGGCAAAAACGGCGCTCTCAGGCGCATGACGGAGAACGGTTATCTCCCGAATATGATCTTCTACGGACCGCCCGGTACGGGAAAGACGACCGCCGCGGGCATACTCGCCGCCTCCTCCGGGATGACCCTGCGCACGCTCAACGCGACCTCGGCGTCGCTTGCCGACGTGCGAGAGGTGACAGCCGAGACCGGCAACGTGTTCGGCAGCAAAGGCATACTCCTCTATCTCGACGAGATACAGTATTTCAACAAGAAGCAGCAGCAGTCGCTTCTCGAATATATCGAAGACGGGCGCATCACTCTGATCGCCTCGACGACCGAGAATCCCTATCTTTACGTTTACAACGCGATAATCTCCCGTTCCGCCGTCTTCGAGTTCAAGTCGGTGGAGGCGGACGACATCGTCCCCGCCCTTCGCCGGGGGATCGATTATCTCAACCGCGAGAACGGACTTGAAAAGACCGCTTGCGACGAGACGCTCAAATATATCGCATCCATCGCGGCGGGCGACGTGCGCCGCTCGATAAACTATCTTGAAAACGCCTACTTCATGGCGGAAAAGGAGATAACCCGCGAGACGCTCGACGGATGCGTGCCCAAGATCGTCGGCAACTTCGACGCCAACGGCACGGTGCATTACGATCTCCTTTCGGCGATACAGAAGTCGATCCGCGGCTCCGACCCGGACGCGACCGCTTTCTACGTCGCAAAGGCGCTCGAGGGCGGAGATCTGATCGGCGTCTGCCGCAGGCTCCAGGTCATAGCCAGCGAGGATATCGGACTCGCCTACCCGATGGCGGCGGTCATCACCCGCTCCTGCGTGGAAAGCGCCTTCGACCTCGGTCTCCCCGAGGCGCGCATACCGCTCATCAACGCGGCGATAATGCTCGCCACCGCGCCTAAATCCAATTCGGCGTATATGGCATACGCCCGCGCCGCCGAGGATATCGCCGCCGGCAAGGGGCAAAATCTCCCTCCGTACCTTCGTCCGGGAAACAACTATAAGGGCTACAAGTACCCCCACGACTACCCCGGCCATTGGGTCAGACAGCAGTACCTGCCGAACGACCTCAAAAACGCCCGATACTACGAGTTCGGCGACAATAAGACAGAACAGGCGGCAAAGGCCTGGAGCGATAAAACAAAGAACAAATAAATCAACAGAGGTAACGTCATAAAAAGATGATCTCCGGGACGAGCGCCACCACCCTTTCACCCAAGGATACCGCTACCCGCGCGCAGGTGGCGATCATCATTATGAATTATGACCTGAAGGTCAAAACAGACTGAAACATACGCGATACGAAAAAGCTGTCACGTCCGTGACAGCTTTTTTCATATGGCGCAGGAAGCGTCTTCGACGCTTCCTGCGCCATATATTTTAATAATAAAACACTTTGATCTTAAGTCTTTGTCAGTTGGTCTTCAGCGCGATGCCGCGGGCGGCGAGTTCTTCGACTATGCGGTCGACCGTCGGCTGGATCTCGGCGCGGGTGAGGGTGCGCTCGGCGGAAGCGAAGGCGAGGCGTACGCTGACGCTCCGTTCTCCGCCTTCGTACACGTCGACGAGGGAGACGCGCGTGAGCAGCGGATAATCCTTGCCTTCCCACGCCTTTGCGAGCGCGCTGTAGCGGTTATCGCCGACGACGAAGGAGAGGTCGATGTCGATGCCGGGGAACTTGGAGGGCTCGCTGTAGGTCAGGGCGAGACCGGTCAGCTCGGTAAAGAGCGGCACGTCGATCTCGCAGGCGACGATCGCCGCCTTCTTGTCGATCGCAGAGGCGGTGGTCGGGTAGAGGGTGCAGATCGTGCCGACGCGGTCGCCTTTAAGGAGTATCGCGGCGGTGTTCTTGGGATGCTGCCAGTTGTGCTCCGGCGCGATGTTCTCAAACGTGACGTTGTAATGCTTGAGGTTTTCGGAAACGGCGCTTATCATATCGCGCAGCTTGAAGAAAAGCTCCTTTTCGGATCTTACGTGGGAATGGAGCACGATGCCGAGGTGCTTGCGCTCGTCGGCTGTGCCGTCCTCGCGCCTGCCGCGCACCACCCGCCCGATCTCGAAGACGCCGTACTCCGGGGCGAAGCCCTTGTTCTCGGCGTCGAAGCAGAGCAGGGTGGGGATCATGGAGTTGCGGAGCACGCTGTTGTCTACCGTCTGCGCGTTGATGACGCGGACGTTGTCCTCGACGTCCATATTGAGGGCGGCGAACTTCTTCGAGTCGCACCAGACGTAGGAGTGGACCTCGTGGAGGCCGTAACGCATGACCAACGTATCCTTGATGACCCGCTCGGTGCGATGGACGGGATCTTCGAGCCTGGGGACCAGCGGACTGCGCGTCGTCTTGATCTCGAAATTGTCGTAGCCGTAAACGCGGGTGATCTCCTCTATGATGTCCGCCTTGATGGTGACGTCCTTGGTGGCGCGCCAGGACGGGACCTCCACCGTGAAGCTGTCGCCATCCTGCCGCACTTCAAATCCGAGGGCGGTCAGGGTGCCGACGATACGCTCGTCGGAGATCTCGATGCCGGTGTAGCGGTCTACGTAGGCGCGGTCGAAGGAGAGGGTGATATGCGGGTAGCGGGTCGGATAGCTGTCGGAAAGCGAGGAGACTATCTTCGCGCCGGGATCTATCTCGCAGAGCAGATATATAAAGCGCTCTATCGCGGGGACGGTAAGCTCGGGGTCGAGCATCTTTTCGTAGCGCATGCTGGCGTCGGTGCGCAGTCCGAGACGTGTGGAGGACTTGCGGACGGAGACGCCGTCGAAGTTCGCCGACTCGAGAAGGAGCTGGGTGGTGTCGTCCATGATGGAGGAGGCGAGGCCGCCCATAATGCCCGCGATGGCGACCGGCTGGTCGCCGGAGGTTATCATCAGGGTGTCGGTGTCGATCCTGCGGATCTGATCGTCGAGGGTCTGAAATTCGAACGGCTCGGCAAAGCGGCGGACTTCGATCTTGTCCACCTTGCGGCGGTCGAAGGCGTGCATCGGCTGACCGAGCTCGAGCTGGAGGTAGTTGGTGAGGTCGGTGAGCAGGTTGATGCCGCGCATACCGCAGTAGTGGAGGCGTATCCGCATCCACATCGGGCTCTCGTGGACCGTCACGTTGTCCACCTTGACGGAGGAGTAGCGGTAGCAGTGCTCGGTGTCGATGATGTCGATCTCCACACCAGGCAGGTCGACGTATTTGTCGAGCGCCGCTTTCTTGTAGGGACGCAGCTCGCGTCCGGTCATGGCGGCGAACTCGCGCGCGATACCGTAGTGGCCCCACAGATCGGGGCGGTTGGTGAGCGATTTGTTGTCCACCTCAAAGACGGTGTCGTCTATGGGGTAGAGCTCCTTTATGTCCGTGCCGGGGGTGAGACCGTCCGGCAGCTCCCACAGACCGGAGGCGTCGGCGGAGATGCCGAGCTCGGCAGCGGAACAGCACATACCGTGCGAGACGTATCCGGCGATCTTGGCTTCGCCGATATCCTTGCCGTCGACGCATCCTCCCTCGGCGGCGAACGCGACGGTCAGCCCCTCGCGGGCGTTGGGAGCGCCGCATACGCAGTCGACGACGCCATTTCCGGTATCGACGGTCAGCAGATGCAGTTTTTTGGATTCAGGATGAGGCAGGCAGGTGAGTATGCGCCCGACAATCACTCCGCGGGTGTTCTCGCCCATATGATAGACGTCCTCCACCTCCGCGGTGGTCAGAGTGAAGCGGTGTATGAGCGCGTCGAGGTCGAGCCCGTCAAGGTCGACGTAGTCGCGTATCCAGTTCATCGAAAGAAACATTTTACGCAGTCCTCCTTATTCCGAAATGAATTGCGACAGGGCGGTCAGATTTCCGCTGTTGAGGTCGCGTATGTCCTTGATGCCGTAGCGCATCATTGCGAGACGGGTCAGTCCGAGACCGAAGGCAAATCCGGTGTACTCCTCCGGGTCGATGCCGCCGGCGGTCAGCACGTTGGGGTGGATCATGCCGCAGGGGCAGAGCTCCAGCCATCCGGAATTCTTGCAGGAGGGACAACCCTTTCCGCCGCAGATGAGGCAGTTGATGTCCAGCTCAAAGCCCGGCTCGACGAAGGGGAAGAAGCCGGGGCGCAGCCGCACCTCGATGGGGCGCCCGAAGACCTTTGAAAGCATGGTCTTCATAAAGTAGATGAGGTTGGATATCGAGATATCGCGGTCTATCATCATGCCTTCCATCTGGAAGAAGGTGTTTTCGTGGCAGGCGTCGGTCGCCTCGTTGCGGAAGCAGCGCCCGGGGAAGATGGCGCGCAGAGGGGCGCCGTACTTTTTCATTATGGTGTTCTGCGCCGCCGAGGTCTGCGTTTTGAGAAGCTGACCGTTGTCGAGGTAGTAGGTGTCCTGCATATCGCGCGCGGGGTGATGCTTGGGGATGTTGAGCGCCTCGAAGCAGTTGTAGTCGTCGGTGACTTCAAAGTAGTCCTCCACCGTAAAGCCCATGCTGGTGAAGATCTGCTCAAGATCGCGGGTGACGAGGGTGATGGGATGGTAGGATCCCGCGGCGCTCGCCGGCGGGAGGGTGACGTCGTAGCTCTCCGCCGCCTCGATCCTGCGTTCGAGCTCCGCCTGCTTGAGCGCGTCCACGCGCTCGGCGATGCGTTTTTCCGCCTCGGACTTCAGCAGATTGATCTTCATGCCGAATTCCTTTTTAGCCGCGCCGTCCACTTCCTTCAGGTCTTTGAGCAGGTCGGTGACCATACCCTTTTTGCCGAGGAAGGAGACGCGGATCTGCTCGATCGCGTCGCTGTCCGCCGCGCGCGTCACCGCGTCGTCGAGCCTGCGGCGTATTTCTTTGATCTTTTCTTCCATATCTGTCTCCTGATAATGATTTTACATAATAAAAAGACCCCGTCCATTGGGACGAAGTCTCGCGGTACCACCCAAATTAGAAGCGGCGCTCCGCTTCTCACTCTCGGCCGTTAACGCCGGCGTACGCCGCAGTTTCCCGCGGAGGCTCCGGCGCCGAAACCGCGCGCCGTCCTTCCGCGGACGCGCTTTCAGCCGGGGACGCGTCCTCTCTTTGCGGGGAAACGGCGGACGGCGGGATGACCCACGCCTTCATCGCCTTATAAATGTATCACAAACAGTATTATAATACAAACATTTTTAAATGTCAAACACTTTTTTCAAACAAAAAAATCATATTTTTCAATTAATTTTTAAAAAACGCTTGACAAATCAAATCTACAATAATAGAATATAAGTGTAAACATTTTTTCTTAAAGGAGTGTACATAAAAATGGCATACTTACAGATGGGCGCAGCAGAATCCCGCTTTGCGGATCTCGTATGGGAGTTCGAGCCCGTTGCGTCGGGCAAGCTCTCCAAGATCGCCGAGGAGAGACTTGGCTGGAAAAAGACTACTTCCTTCACGGTGCTCAAGCGCCTCTGCGACAAGGGATTTTTCCGCAACGACAAGGGGACCGTCACTTCTCTTATCTCCCGCGAGGAGTTCTACTCCCGCCAGAGCGAGAGCTTCGTCGACACCGCGTATAAGGGATCTCTGCCCGCTTTCGTAGCCGCCTTTACCGAGAGGAAGGGACTTGAACAGGACGATCTCGACGAGATCCGCCGCATGCTCGACGAATACGAGGCAAGCAAAAAGTAATTCTGGATAACCGCCGCTATCCTATCCGCCCTTCGTCCCATATATCCGCCTTCGGTCCCCGGGATCTCCACGGGGGCTTTGTGGGGTATACAATTGATTTGTAGGGTAACAGCGGGAACCCGACCCGGGTCCCCGCATACCTACCTGACCGGTTTTTTTCGGAGAAAGAAACGATGACAGATATATTTCTCAAACTGCTCAATATGAGCCTGACGGCGCTGCCGCTTATAGTCGCGGCGGTGCTCTTCCGCTTTGCGTTCAAACGCGCCCCCAAATGGGCGAGATGCCTTATGTGGGGGCTTGTCGGTCTGCGGCTTGTCCTGCCTTTTACGTTTGAGAGCCCGGTGGGAGTCATACCCGATCCCGAGCCGGTAAAGATCACTCTGCGCTCCCCCGCCGTACGCACGGAGGACGGCTATATCGTTTCCCCCGCGCGTCAGGGTCAGGAAGTCCGCACCGAGCCGGCGCAGATCCGCAGCGATCCGTCCGCCGGCGCCGACCTTGTCTCCGTACCGGCTAAGACCGCCGACCGGGACGTGACCGCGGTCCCTGCGCCCCTCGCGGCGGACGCTGACAGACTCCCGACGGCGGCGGATCGGACGGCGATCCCCGCCTCCGCGGAAGCCGCGGCGGAGACGGAGGAGGCGGAAGGCGCGCTCCCCGTATTCACAAAATGGGCGGCGATCGTCTGGGCGGCGGGAGCCGCCGTCATGCTCGGCTATTCTTTGGCAAGCTATATCAGGCTCCGCCTTCGCGTCCGCTTCGGCATCAGGACGGAGGATAAAGTTTTCGAGTGCGAGGAGATAGACACCCCGTTCATCCTCGGCGTTTTCCGCCCGCGGATATATATCCCCTATTCCATAGAAAAAGGGGACGCGAAATACGTTATCGCGCACGAAAGGGCGCACCTTTCCCGCCGGGACAACCTGTGGAAGCCGCTCGGCTTCGTTTTGCTTTCCGTTTACTGGTTCAATCCGGCTATGTGGGCGGCGTACGCCTTCCTCTGCCGCGATATCGAGCTCGCCTGCGACGAGCGCGTCATCAATGAAATGGGCGAGGAGGCGAAAGCCGCCTACTCCCGCGCGCTTGTCAACTGCAGTATGCCCCGCCGCTCCGTTTCCGCCTGCCCGCTCGCTTTCGGCGAACTCGCCGTCAAAGAGCGCGTCAAGACGGTGTTGAATTACAAAAAGCCGGCGTTCTGGGTGATAATCGCCGCGGTGCTCGCCTGCGCGATAACCGCCACCTGCCTCCTTACGACGAGGGCGAAGGAACCGGAGCCGGTCGTCTACGACGTCTCGCTCTACGACGGGCTGATCGACGATTACGCAAAGGTGGTCATGGACTATACCTCCGGTATGGATTATGAGGAGCAGGACAAGCTGATCGAAGGCAGGGAAGACCTCGGGGCCATTCTTTACAGCATCCGGGCGACAAAGGACTATATCGGCAGGGACGCCGAAAACTACGGCTTTGCGACGAAAGACATAAACAACGACGGCACGCAGGAACTGTTTATAATAAGCGGCGAATACGATATCCTCGCCGTGTTTACGCTAAACGACGGCAAGCCCGCGCTGCTTGAAAGCTTTTCAACGAGACACGGCGCCTCGCTCGGCGAGGACGGAAAGATCTACACCGAGGGCTCGGAGAGCGGCTTTGCCTCGCATAAGGAGGCGCTCGAGCTCAAAAACGGCGAGCTGAAGGAGACCGTTCATATCAAATATGAGGCCGCTCACGCCGACGGTATGACCGACAAGATTTATCTCGTCGACGGCGAGAAGGAAAAGGAGATCTCCGAAGAGAAGGAAGAGGAGCTCACCGCCGACTGGCCGCCCGTTACCAACGTCTATACCGCCGCGCACGGCGGACTGAAGTTTATCCATATCGCGGACTATATGCCGGTCAAAGCGGACTATTACCGTATAAACAAAAACGGCTGGGCGATGACGAACGAAAAATACGCTCCCGAAAACAAACCGTATACCGTTTTCAAAATATCGGGAAGGGACGTTTACGTAAAGGACGAGGACGGCGCGGAAAAGCATTACGTCTGCGGCCGCGAGGAGCTCACCGCCGACAATTTCGACCGCCTTTTCGACGGATATGAGGACGAGGGACATTTCGATCCGGCTTATTTCCGGAAAAGGATAAAGTACGCCCGCATATTCCGGGACGACTCCGGAAACACGCGCTATTTACTTTATGTCAACGACGTTATCGTTTATATGATCGCCGGGAAGTCGGACGACGGCTCCGGCAGAGAGGTATTTTACGCCGTTTACGACCTGGAGGAGCTGACACACAGTCTCCAGTACGAGGACGGCAAGGTGGTCATAGATATCAATACGTCACGGACCTGGATGCAGCGCGAGCATCCGGCGATGGAGCCGGTCGATTACGATACCTTCCCGGCGGGACGCTCCGACTGGGACAAGATCTGGGAGGACTATAGGTACGACTATTACTATCCTAACGCGGACTACGGAGAGATAACCGTATACTATGCGGACGAAAGCTGTATGGACGTCGTCGAGGCGCTTTACAAGGGATATATCGGCTTTGCCGATCTCGACGAATATCAGATCCCGTATATGAAGGTCGACAGACTGAACGGCGGCGCCCGGGAGAGCCGGGTGAGCGATTCTCATATCCGGTATCAGCTCCGGTATACCGACCGTCCGATTGAAAACGCGCCGGTCAAGACCATGCGCGGCTTTGAGCAGGACGAGGGATATAAAGATCTTATATCTTCCGGAAAGATCTCCGTCACCCCGCTTGAGGAGACGGCGGTAAGGCTGCCCGCGGGGGATCAGGATCAGGCGGAGCTTGACTGGATCGTCGCGGTCGACGGCTCGGGCGAGACGCGGATAAAGCAGACGGTCTACGCCTGGTACGAGGACGATACGCTTTCCAAGCTGTACGAGCCGGAGATCCATCTTACCGATCTCACCGGCGACGGAAGACCGGACGTCGTCGTTTCCTTTACGACCATGCGTTACAGCAAGGGGCATGAAGAGACCGTCCGCGTGTTCGACGGCGCGACGCTCAAAGAGTACGAGGTCGAGCCCTGGTCCGACGCCGTTTCACGCATGATACCCGAGAAGACCGACGAGGAGAAAAAGGAGAGCTTATTCCTTATCACCGATAACGCCGAGATCACGGCTGAAAAGAGTTCCTTCCTTTATCGGGAAGACTATTACAACGAGTTCTGTCTCGAACAGGATTATTCCTACGACGCCTCCTTCGGCAGACTGTCCTGCGTTTCTCTGATCTGCGGGACGTACTACGAATACGTCGGTCGCGCGTACGTTTACTATAAGCTCGAAAACGGCAGGTTCGTTTACGACTGTTCGATATTCCGCCCGTTTGGAAACGACGGCTTTTTCGACGACGCTATGATCGGCGCGGAGCTGATGCTTACCGAAAGCGAGAAAGCAGATCTCGCGGCTATGCGCTGGGACGAGGCGTACCTGATCTCGCGCGACGAAGAGTTTGAGTATTTCACGCCCGTTCCCGCCGACAGGATCGTCGATCATTACAGGGACGGAACGACGAATACGCTTGAATTCGACGGCATGGCGCAAAAGCCGAGAGATAAAGCCGCGCTCTCCTTCCTCGACCATTACGCAGCTCGCAATATCGCGACCGGAGAATGCTGGCTCCATTCTCTCGGGCGGCACGTTAAAGTCGAGCTGACGGGCGAGGGTGACGACCTTGCCGTGACTGTGCCCGATCCCGTACCGGCAGACCCGGAAAAGGTCGCGTGGAGCCTTTTGTATAACGCATACGAGCAGGATCAGACCGACGTCTCTCTTTTCCGTATCGACGTTGACGATCAGAGATATATTACCGTCCGGGCGGGCTATTTCAGATGGGATCCGGAGATAAATATCGTCGAGCTGACGGGCGACGGCTATCCTGAGATCGTATTTACCTCGCCGAAAAACCACGGGACCGGGGTATACGAGGAGGATATACACGTTTTCGACGGAAAAACGCTTGTGGAGATCGACGTTGAAAACGCGGTCGAAACGATCAGAGGGCTTGTCACCTTCACACGCACCGATATAGACGGCGATCCCGCGAACGGCTGTGTTTTCGAGATCAACGGCAAAAAGGCGGCGACCTCGGACGAGCTTATCGGAGCTCTGTACAGCGAGCGCGAGCCGACCGACGAGGAACGCGCAAATCATCTGAAGGAATACGCAGACTCCGTTCCGACCCTCGGAGACTTTTATAAATACGAAATAAAAGACGGCAAACTGACCTGCGGCGTCCCGCTCGCATACGACCGTTATCTAAACTACTACGGATCGTTCGAGGTCACCTTCCTTTACGATAAGGAAAAGGGACTTACCGTCGACGGAGTAGACTACGGTACCGAAAACGTCTCGATCACAATAAAAGAGACCGCCGCGGTCATCGCCGCCCGCGAAGAAGCCGCGCGTCTCGAAGCGGAGGAAGCGGAGAAGGCGGCGCGGCTTGAAGCCGAACGCAAAGCGGAGGAAGAAAAGCGCCTCGAAGCCGAGCGCAAGGCGAAAGAAACGATATCCCGCATTGCTCTGGAAATGAGTAAGCCCGAGTACAACAGCCTGATCAATAACGTCCCGGTCAGGTGTGTGACGCCCGGAGTATCTGTTTCTGTTATGGGTGACGAGCCTATCGATACAAGCATAGATCCCCCTGCAAACATGGGGTATACAAGCTGGTCTCTCAATCCGAGGATGGCTGAAATAGACTATATCTCGATCAGCGAGCGTTTCGGAGCTCACGTATATTATTACGAACTGAGGCTGACTGTAAACAGGGAAAAGTCTGAACTCAAGAATGTCGAATTTACGTTGAACGGAGTTCCGGCGGTAATTACGGAGTTGATCGGTTCGTCTCCTTTGGACTTATATCCGACGATGGATAATACTACGCGCGTGCGCGTAGTATTCCCCGTGGAGATTAAAGCGAATAAATATCTGATAAAAAATGTCGCCGTAGATCTGACTTGGCCGTCTTTGGACGAACCGCTCGATAATTCCGGATGCAAAGCTGTTCTGAGGTCCGAAAAATGCAGTTTGGCAGGGGATCCCGTTTTCGTCGATGACACATTCTCGCATAATTTGGTAAGCGGAGTTTTCAAACCGCAAACGAGTTATTACTGCAAGATAACTCTTCGCGCCGAGAAGGGGTGGGTGTTTGACCCCGAAAACCTCAACGTCAAGGTGAACAATGGAGAAACGTACCGATGCTACGGCAGAGGTATCGACGACGACGGCAATTCGGTGCTTTATATCTGGGTCCGAATGTTTTTCGACAAATACTGATCTTTATTGAAGGTCAGCTGTTTGCCTCGTCAGAAGGAAAAAGGGAGAGTGACCCGAAAGCCTTCCCCTTGGGAAATCTGATCCCCCGCCACCCGCTCCCGGCAGAAAATCAAAAAAGACGCTGAATTCAGCGCCTTTTTTGATTTTCCACCGACAACTAAAAACTATAAACTATTAATCGCCTAATCCCACAGTCCGTCTCTGCCGCGGTCGTAGACCTCGTTGTCAAGCATGAGGTCCCGCACGTCTACGCGCAGTCCGCCCGCGGGGTCGCGGTGGGAATTGCCCTTTGCGGGACGGCGGTCGCGGCGGATCATTTTGAACGCGCCGTAGCTTATCGTATAGTCGCACTCCCGCTTTTCGAGCCGGTCGAACGGATCGCGGGCGAACCGCGCGTCCGCGCCGTCTCCGCCCGTTTCGACGGTCGCGGCGAGGATGATAACGTCCGGATCGTCGGGCAGCGTCACAGTCCCGCCTTTATGATCGAACGACAGCTTATAAAACGCGAGGTCGCGGAGAACGACGACATTTCCGCCCCTGTCGTGGGCGTGCGTTGCGTTGAAGGCGAGCACGTTTGAGGGATCGACCTTCCCCGTATGGGCGAGCCCTATCATATCCCAGCTCCCGTACGGTTCGGTCATCGACGGGACGCGCAGCTTCGCGCCGTTCAGGGCGACCGTCTTCTCCTTGCCCGCCGAGGCGCAGAGGAGATGCGCCCTGCCTTTGGGCATCCTGACCGTCTGCCCGGCGCAGGCGATGGCGTTCTTTTCGCCCCGCGCGATCTTAAAGGCAACGCCGCCGGAGACCGCCGTTTTGCCGATCAGCTCGGCGGGGATATTGAATTCAAGATCGCCCGCCTCGCCGCGCTCGGTGATCGCCCGGATGTTGCAGGGCAGGGAAATACGCCTTTCCGCGCGCCGCTTTCTCTCCGGCGCGACGGAGGGGGTAAGCACGAACGTCTTGACCTCGAAAGGCGCAAGGTCGAATACCAGCGCGCCGTCCTTCACCGTCGCCTCGCCGGTCTTTTCTTCGACCGCGTCGGCTTCGTGAGCGGAGGCTATTCCGTGTTCGAGCGTGAATTTCACGCCGCTCTGCCGCAGTCCGTTCGGCTCGTTGACGCGCAGGACGATCTTTTCGCCCCGGTGCTCTTTTTTGAGGCATCGGACAATCGCGTCCCCCTTTATCGCGGCGAAGGAACGCTCGGGCGCGCCGGCGTGACAGGAGACGAACGCCGCGCACGCCGGATGATTATAGAGATCTGCCTCGCGCTGAGTCCCGTTCCGCCATCCGCCCTCGTGCGGGTACACGGCGAAGCCGTAGCGCAAGAGACCGAGGTCCAGGAGGTTGTGAGCCTGCCCGCCGAGGCGGGTGTATTTCGGTGTATGGACGACGGTCAGCCGCAGCGTGCTGTCGTTCGGCTTGTCCCAACCGGTGCGGCTGTCCGAGAAGATCGAAAAGCCGTGATCGCCCGATCTGTCGGTGATATCCGCCCAGGTGATCGCCGCGCACTCGAACACTTTCGGGGTGTTGTTTGCGCGTTCTATCACGCCGAGACCGAGGTCGTAGGTCGCGCGGTCGCACGCGGCGCTGCCGTCGAAGACCACCTTGAGGAGCGCCTTCTCGTCCCGCCAGTCGGTCTCGCACTCGAAGCCGAGCGTACGCGCCCCGGCGTCGAGGGTTATGATCTCGGTAACGGTCGAGCGCCGCACCCGTTTGGTCACTTTTATTGAAGCGCGCGCGGGACCGCTTTCCAGCACTTTTACAGACTCCGCCTTCGCGTAGGCGGCGGGCTCGCGCATCATCTCGCCGTAGGTCAGCTCCCACGCCGGATAGTCGCGGTTCCCGTCGTAGTCGAAAAGAGCGTGACGTATCGGAGCGCGCAAGGTCTCGCGCCCGCTCTGCTTGTCTATAATCGAGCATATATCGCCGTTCCTGTCGAGGACCGCGCGTAAAAATTCGTTTTCAAGACTGCTTTCGTCCGCCTTTACGCCGGTCACGCCCGCGGGTCCCGCCGCGCCGGGTCTGACGCCGTACGCCTTCGCTCCGAGGGAGGGCATATCGGCTGTAAAGGTGACGATGCTCCTGCCGCCTTCGCTCCTCACCTGAGCGGGGACGGGCTTTCCGTCCGCGCCGTAGACAGTCGCCCCGTCCGTTTCTCCGTCGAGCTCGACGGCGACCGTCCGCTTCGCCGCGCATCCCCGGACGTGCGGATCGAATACCGCGACGGGAATGTCGCCTTCACCGACAAAGCCGGTGTCGACGCCGGAGCTTATCACGCCGACCGCGCGGCGATACTCCTCCGAAAACTGTGAAAGCGACATAAGGTAGTCGTTCCAGTTGCGCATATAGCACTTCATAAGCGAGGTTCCGGTGATGTCGTCGTGGAACTGGTGGGCGATCACCCGCTTCCACGCGGAGTCTATCGTCTTTTGCGGATACTCCGCGCCGTCCGCCGCGGCAAAGACGCAGGCGCGCTCGCAGGCGTCGGCGAGCCTTTCGGCGGCCTTGTTCCAGCGGGAACCCGCGGCGCGGGAGGTAAACCCGCCGACGCCGTGGCTCGAAAGGGGAAGCTCGGTATTCCAGGAGGGGAGACGCCTCTTTGTCTCCTCGTCCAGACTGTCGAATATCTCGAAAAACTCGGTCGAGGTGACGCACTCTATTTGAATATCGGAGCCGGGATTTTTCTTTATCTCTTCCTCGACGAAGGCGGCGGTCTCGGGCGCGACGCCCATTCCCTTGTCGCCTACTCCGAAAAAGCGGTTTGTAAAATCGACGCCGTATTTTTTGATCTCTTTCAGCTTGCCGAGGTCGAACTTGTCCCTGCGCAGATCGCCCAGCTTTTCGACGTGCAGGGAATAGACCCCCGGCTTTATCGAAGCGAGGACGCGGCTGCCGTCCGAGCCGTACCACAGCCCGAGGTCGAAGGGATATCCGTACGCCGAGCCGAAGGAGAGCTTTTGGCTGATAAAGCCCTTCAGCCCCGCGTGATGAGCGACTGCGGGGAGCGCCCACCCGAAGCCGAAGCAGTCGGGCAGGAAGACGTCGTTGCTGACGGCGCCCAGCTTCTCGCGGAAGAAGGTCTGACCGTAAAGGATGTTGCGGAAGATCGCCTCGGGCGAGGGCTGATTTACGTCGCCGTTCTCGTACGAAGCGCCGACCGGCGCCCAGCGGCCCTTTTTGACGTACCTTTTCAGCTTTTTGAAAAGCTCCGGATAATACTCCTCCAAAAGCTCGTATCTGAACGCCCCCTCCCAGTTGAATTTGAAGCGGGGGTATTTGTCGATCAGCGCGAAGTTTTCCGAGAAGGTGCGCGGAAGGAATTTTTCGACGGTCGTTTCAAGCGTCCACTCCCACGAGGTGTCGAGGTGTGACGACGAGATCATATAGAGTTTCATGCGGTCAGCCTCCGTGATATATTAAATACAGTTTATCATATACGCGCCGCGATGTCAACGAAAAAGAGCCGCCGGGGACGGCGGCGCATACTTCGTTATCTATTGAAAAAACGCGAATAATATGGTATACTTTCAAAAAAAGGAGGCGAAAAAATGCAGACGCCCATCAACAAAGACAATATCGTTTTATTCGCTGACACAAACGCGGATCTTATAAAAAACGCCCCCAGGGCTCTCGTTATGGAGTTCCACGGGTTAAGCTACTGTCCGGGGATAAGCCGCGAGGTCGGACGCCTCGGCCGCTTCCTCGCCGAGAGGGATATAATCTACGCCATCCCGTACTACGGTCCGTGGGACTGGATGAACGACAAGGCGGTGAAGTACAACGACGAGGTGGTCGACGCGCTTTTCGCGCGCTTCGGAGTCGGGAGCCTGCCGGTCGTGTCGAGCGGGCTGTCGATGGGCGGGCTCGGCGCGCTGGTGTGGTGCGTATATACCCGCCATAACCCGGTCGCCTGCGCCGCCAACTGCCCCGTCTGCGACCTGCCCTACCACTACACCGAGCGGGAGGACCTGCCGCGCACCATTTACTCCGCCTTTTCGCATTACGATATGAGCCTCGAAGACGCCATGAAGACGGCGTCGCCTCTGCATCTCGCCGACCGCCTGCCGGATATCCCCTACGCCTTTTTCCTCGCCGAAAATGACGAGGAGGTCGATTTCCGTATGCACGGCGACAGGCTCATCCCGAAGCTGAGGGAGCGCGGGCTTTCGGTCGAGCGGGTGTTCTCGCCCGGCCGCGGACACTGCGACTTCACGGAGGAAGCGATAAACAGATATTACGGTTTTCTCGCTTTGGATTTTGAAAGCTGACCGCCGCAAAACGAACAAAAACGCCCCCGTTCGGGGGCGTTTATCTGTCTCAGCCGAGAAGTCCGCCGGAGCAGATGATATAGAGGATCGCGACAATCGCCACAAGGATCCAGATGTTACCATCCTCGAAAAGGTTGCAAAGGCATCCCATCGGTAATTCCTCCTTTCCACGTCCTGATATCATATTATGGAAGAGGGAGGATTTTTGTGAAGGCTCAGTTCGCCGTGCCGGTCGTGACGTCGAGGAATTTGTCGACCAGACGGGCAAGCCCGCGGTTTTCGGGAAGGACGAGGTCCGGGTCGGCGGCGAGAGTGTCGGAAGCGCAGTTGAAGGCGAGCGTGAGATCGTCCATATCCGCCGCCATCGAGGCGAGGGCGAGTCCGTTCTCGCCGCTCTGACGCGCGCCGTTCTCCCCCGCGAAGTAGTCGCCCGGTCCGCGGATCTCGAGGTCGCGCTGAGCTATCTTGTAGCCGTCGTTGGTCTCGCACATTACGTCAAGGCGCTCGCGTGCGGTCTTTCCCTTGGAGTCGGAGACGAGTATGCACCAGGATTTGTATTTCCCGCGGCCTACCCGCCCGCGGAGCTGATGGAGCTGCGAGAGCCCGAAACGCTCGGCGTTTTCAACTATCATAAGGCTGGCGTTGGGTACGTTGACCCCGACCTCGATGACGGTGGTCGAGACCAGCACGTCGATCTCGCCCCGCGTGAACGCCGCCATGACGCTCTCCTTTTCGGAGGGCTTCATTTTACCGTGCATCAGGGCTACGCGAAGATCGGGAAAGACGACCTCGCGCAGGTTCCGCTCGTACTCGACCGCGCTTTTCAGCCTGGGCTGATCGTCGTCGCCCGCGCGGTAGCCCAGTCCCACGATCCCGCCGGAGCTGCCGTCCTCGTCCTTTTCCTCCGCCTCTATCGCCGGGCAGACGATGTAGACCTGCCGCCCCTCCTGCGCCTGCTTGCGGATAAAACCGTTCATCCGGTCGCGGTAGCTTTCGTCGACCGCGAAGGTGGAGACCTTCTGTCTTCCTGGCGGCATCTCGTCTACGCGTGAGACCGCGAGGTCGCCGTACAGGATGAGCGCCAGAGTGCGCGGGATGGGCGTCGCGCTCATTACGAGAACGTGCGGAGTCAGCCCGCCCCGCGCCTTTTTTGCAAGCGCGGCGCGCTGCATGACGCCGAATCTGTGCTGTTCGTCGGTGACGAACAGCCCGGGCTCGCAAAACTCCACCCCGTCCGAGATGAGGGCGTGGGTCCCGACCACAACCCGCAGATCGCCCGAAGCGAGGCGCTCTTTTATTTTTCTCTTTTTTGCCGCCGGAGTCGAGCCTATAAGCAGCTCGATCTCTATCCCCAGCCTGCCGAAAAGCTCCGAAAGATCGGCGTAATGCTGTGAGGCGAGTATCGCGGTCGGCGCCATCAACGCCGCCTGATATCCGTTTGCGACAGCCATGTAGATCGCCGCGGCGGCGCAGACCGTCTTTCCGCAGCCGACGTCGCCCGACACCATCCGGTTCATCGGGATCGCGCCGGGATCGCAGACGTCATTCTCGATCTCGGAAACGACCCGCTTCTGCGCCCCCGTAAGGGTGAAGTCGAGCTGTGAGGTGAAACGGTCCATATCGCATCTGCGGAAGACGGGACCGGTCGCCTCGACCTTGTGCCTGCGCTGCAGCGAAACGCCCAGCGCAAAGGTGTAAAGCTCTTCAAAAACGAACCTGCGGCGGGCGCGGTCCATCATGGAGTAGGTGTCCGGGCAGTGTATCCCGCGCAGCGCGGCTTCGAGCGGCTCCGCTCCCGCGCGTTCCCTCACCGGGAGAGGAAGCGGATCGTCCTCATCCGTAAGCTCCGTATTGTCGAGCGCGGTGCGGATGATCTTTGTGAGGTATTTGTTGGTTATCCCCTGCGTGAGCGGGTATAGCGGCGTGAACTCGGGCAGCTTGATCCCCTCGTACCACGGCTCGTAATCGGGCGAAACTATCTCGACAAAGCCGATACGCATCTGCACCTTGCCCCATATGCGGTAGGTCGCGCCCGTCTTGAACACGTCCTGCATATACGGCTGATTGAAAAAGATCAGAGTGCAATTTCGCGTTTCGTCAAAGGCGCCGACCTTGGTGACGGTCATGCGCCCCTTCAGCCTCGCCGTCTTCGGCGGCGCCGCTATCGTTACGAGAAAGGAGCCGACCTCGCCGTGCTCCGCATCCGCGAGCGCGCTGATCTTGCCGCGGTGCTGATATGCGCGCGGAAAGTGCCGGAGGAGCGAGCGCACGTCCGTTACGCCCATGCGCGCCAACGCCGCGGCGCGGGCGCTCCCGACCCCGCTTATATATCTTACGTCGGTGTCAAGCTTTAATTTGGACAAATTTTTTCTCCTTTCGCCGGAATAGAGATCGCCGATCGAGACAAAATATAGAGTGAATAAAATCTGAAAGGACCGATGATCATGAATATGGAAATGCCCGATATGAAGAAAATGAAAAAAGCAGTCAAGCAGGCTAACGCCCTGCAGCTTTCGATGTCGATGGACGCCGGCATGAAGTTAAAGCGCAAGAACGAGCTCCACGCGATAAAGAGCTTCGCCATCCATAAAAGCTGTAATATACCCGTCCTCCGCGCCGCCCTCATCCTGCTCGGGATCATGGCGGTAATGGCCGTGTGGATATGCGTTAAAAAGAAAATGAAGTGCGGAGGCAGGTGACCGGTCAATGCGCCTCGTACCAGCTGTGACCGATATTGATCTCAACGTCGAGCGGAACACTCATCTCGTATGCGTGTTCCATTTCTTTTTTGAGTATGGCTTTCGCCTGCTCCGCGCAGTCGGCGGACGCTTCGACGAGCAGCTCGTCGTGAACCTGAAGGATAAGCCGCGCGTCGATGCCGGAGTCTTTGAGCGCGCGGTCGGTGTTGACCATTGCGAGCTTGATTATATCGGCGGCTGTGCCCTGTATGGGCGAGTTCATGGCGACCCGCTCGCCGAACGCCTGCAGGGTCTTTTTTTGAGAGGAAAGCTCCGGGATATAGCGCTTTCTGCCCATTAGGGTGGTGACGAAGCCCTTCTCCTTTGCGTGAGCGACGGTGTCTTTAAGGTAGCGGTCGATCTTCGGGTAGGTGGCGAGGTAGTTTTTGATATACTCGCCCGCCTCCTTGCGCGAGACGTGGATATCGGCGGCGAGCGAAAAGTCGCCTATGCCGTAGACTATGCCGAAATTGACGGCTTTCGCGCGCTTTCGCAGCTCTGGAGTGACCATTTCGGGAAAGACGCCGAAGACCTGGGAGGCGGTCATGGTGTGGATGTCCACTCCGCGGCGGAAGGCTTCCGACATCGCCTCGTCGCCGGAGATGGCGGCGAGCAGGCGGAGCTCGATCTGCGAATAGTCGGCGTCGATCAGGACGCGGCCCTCTCCGGCAATGAAAAACCTGCGCAATTCGCGCCCGAGGTCGGTGCGCACGGGGATGTTCTGCAGATTGGGATCGGTCGACGACAGCCTGCCGGTCGCGGTCACGCGCTGATTGAAGGTGGTGTGGACGCGGTCCTGCCCGTCCGCCACCGCGGAGAGTCCGACGGCGTAAGTCGAATTGAGCTTGACAAGCTGCCTGTATTCGAGGATCTTGTCTATTATCGGGTGATATGGGCGCAGCTTTTCAAGCACCTCGGCGTCGGTGGAGTAACCGCTTTTGGTCTTTTTGAAGGCGGGAAGCCCCAGCTTGTCGTCGTCGAAAAGGACGCTTCCGAGCTGCTTGGGCGAGTTGATATTGAACTCCATACCGGCGATGCCGAAGATCTCGTCTTTGAGCTCGTCCGCCCGCGTGGAGAGAATGACCGAGTAGGCGTCGAGCCCCTTGCGGTCGACGAGAAATCCCTCCTTCTCCATATCGAAAAGGACGTAGGAGAGCGGAAGCTCTATCTTCTCGTATAGCTCGCGTTCCTCGCCTTGAAGCCTTCCGCCGAGCTCGGTACAGAGCTTTGCGAGAGCCGCGGCGTCGCGGGCGGGATCGGAGCCGGTGGTCTCTTTAAGGAACGCGAGCGCGAGAGCGTCGACACTCGACGTGTTAGACTGCGCGTTGAGAACGTAAGCCGCGAGCGCGGCGTCGAAAACGCAGGCTTTGAGGACCGCGCCCCGTTTGTCGAGCAGGTGCATCGTCCCCTTCGCGTCAAAGAGCGAAAGGGAAACGCTCGGATCCTCAAAAAGCGGGATAGCCGCGCTGACGGGGAGCTTGAAGGTCTTGTTCCCGTCGGACACGAAGGCGTCCTCTCCGCTGATGACCGCTCCGTAAACGGCGCCGCGGGGGAGCGCGGAAGGATCGCCGATCTCCTCGATCTCGATCTCCGCCTTTGCGCCGCCCTGCCCGGGAGCGCCGTCGGACAGCTTTGCGAGAAAGGCGCGGAATTCAAGTCTTGTGAGCAGCGGAGCGAGCTCGGAATTATCGTACCCGTTCCAGACGAGGTCGTCGAGCGCCGCGTCTATCGGCGCGTCGCAGTCGATGCGGGCGAGGAACTGCGAAAGATAGGCGAGCTCCCTGCCGTCGCGCAGCTTTGTCTTTACGCCGTTCGTAAGGCCGGACTCCTCGAATTTTTCGTAAAGCCCGTCGAGACTTCCGTATTCGGCTATCAGCTTGAGAGCCGTCTTTTCGCCTATCCCGGGCACGCCGGGGATGTTGTCCGAGCTGTCGCCCATCAGCGCCTTGACGTCGACGAAGACCTCCGGCTGCACGCCGTACTTCTCATTGAAGGCGGCGCGGTCGAACCGCACGGTGTCGGTATTGGTGGCGAGCAGGACGGTGGTGGCGTCGGAGATTAGTTGGAGCGAGTCGCGGTCTCCGGTGAGCACAAAGGCGAGATCGCCCGCCTTTTCGGCGCGGGCGGAGAGGGTGCCGAGGATGTCGTCCGCCTCCCAGCCCTCCTTTTCGAGAACGTGGATGCCCATCGCTTCGCAGACCTTCTTCGCCCAGGGGAACTGGACGAGCAGATCGTCGGGGGTGGCGTGGCGACCCGCCTTGTATTCGGGGTAACGCTTATGGCGGAAGGTCGGAGCCTTGAGATCGAACGCGACGGCGGCGTAGTCCGGCGCGACCTCGGAGAGACGCGCGTGCAGGATGTTTATCATTCCGTAGACCGCGTTGGTCGGGAGCCCGTCCTGCGTGGTCAGCGGACGCACGCCGTAAAAGGCGCGGTTGAGTATGGAATTGCCGTCTATGACTAACAGTTTTTTCATTTTTTATCTTCCTTCTTTTTCGCTCCGGTGAACAGTATTTCTTCCTCTGCGGTCAGTTCCCGCCATTCTCCGCGGGCGAGCGCGGGGTCGAGCGGTATCCCCGCGAAAGAGATCCGTTCGAGCGTGACGATCTTGTTGCCCACAGCCTCAAGCATCTGTTTGATCTGATGATATTTTCCCTCGCGGAGCGTGATCCTCCCCTCGCGATCCCCCGTTTTTTCCACCTTGCAGGGCTTGGTAAGATAACCGCCCGCGATGTGTACGCCGCTCTCCAGCTCATCGACGCGTTCGAGCGGGTCGCGGCAGGTAAAGGCGTACGCCTTTTCGACGTGGCTCTTGGGAGAAAGGGCGCGGTGGGATGCGCCGCCGTCGTTCGTCAGGATCATCAGCCCCGTGGTGTAGCGGTCAAGCCGTCCGCAGGGGAAAAGTCCCATCCGGACAAGCTCCGGGGGAAGAAGCTCCATAACGGTGGGAGCGCCGGGGTCGTCCGTGGAGCTGACGTATCCCTCAGGCTTGTTGAGCATGACGTAGCAGAACTCGCGGTAGCTGACCTCCGTTCCGTCGAGCGTGACTGAGGCGCCGTCCGGGACCTGCGCCGCGGGATCGGATATCTTCACGCCGCCGACCGCGACCCGTCCGCGGCGGACGGCGGTCCCCGCTTCCTTCCGGGAAAGGTCTGCGGCGCCGGATATGTATTTGTCAAGGCGCATTGCCGGATCCCCCTTTTAACAATGATCCGCGTATATTATCTTTCAGATATTATACGCGGGTCTATGCACATAAAAACGGACGCTTTGTCATCCGTCTGATATTTATTTCTTGGATTTGACTCTCTTCGCCCTGTTGCTGCGGCGTATCGACGAAACTATTCCCGCGAAGATCAGCAGGACGGCGACGAGCACGGCGACAACTATGACCGACGGGCGGGAGAAGAACTTGCCTATACGGTAGCCGAGATACGCCCACATCGAGCGGTCGACGTTGTTCTTGGCGACGAGATCGGCCTTGCCGTACTCCTCGCCGTTGACGTAGACGGTAAGCTCGCCTATCACCTCGCCCGCGCTGACCGGCGCGGTCAGCGTCTCGCTTTTCAAAGTGTATTCCGTCCTGACCACCGGAGAGAGGTCGGCGTCGCCGGGGAGAAGGGCGGAGATCTTCCTGTTCGGCAGGGCGATAACGTGGTCGGTGTTGGCGGAGAGGGTGACCGGTATCTCGCATATCATGTTGCCGGTATCTACGACGGGAACGCTCTCAAAATTGCGGAACGCCCAGTTCATGAGGGCTACGCAGTCGTCGCAGCCGAGTATCTCGTTTTCCCCGGCTCCGGTCTCGTCGGAGTTCATCACGACGAAGACGTAGGAGAGCCCCTTTTTGCTGGTGGCGGTTATCGACATACAGTACCCCGCGTCGCCCGTGTAGCTGAAGGAGAGCCCGTTGACCGATTCGAGACGGTAATAGAGATTGTAATATGTGGAAACGAAAATGTTGCGGTTGCGTATCTTGCGCTCGCCGTACTTGTTGGTCGCGGGGATGACGTATATCTCCGACGAGGAAAGATCGAGGTATTCGCGGTGCTTCGCCGCCTCGAGGGAGACGAGCGCGACGTCGCGGGCGGTGGTCTTCATCGGCTGGGTGTGAAGTCCGGTCACGTTGAAGTAGCGGGTGTTTTCCATCCCCAGCTCCTTCGCCCGGTCGTTCATCATTTTGAGAAAAGCGCCGGTGTTGCCGCCTACCGCCGCGGCGAGTATCTGCGCCGCGTCGTTCGAGTTGCCGAGGATGAGCGACGCTAAAAGCTGTTCGACAGTCAGCACCTCGCCGACCTCGAAAAGCGTGCCGATAAGCTCCTTGTCTATCATGTCCTCGGTGACGGTGACGGTCTCCGAAAGGTCCTTGTAGTGTTCGAGAGTCAGCAGGGCGACCATTATCTTTACCGTTCCGGCGGGAAAGACGGGATCGTCGGCGTTGTTTTCGTAGACAGAGGTCCCGTAGTCCATGCTGTAGACGCAGGCGCCCTTGGAGTGAGATATCTCCGGCGGATCGAGCGCGTAAGCGGGCGCGCCGGACGGCAAAAAGAGCGCGACGGAAAAGAGCGCGGCGAAAAACACGGACAGCGCTTTGGAAAAAATATGTGTGCTGGCTTTTTTCTTTATCATTTTACACATTTCCGCAGCGGAAAAAGCCCGCGGCGCCGGCGACGTCCAGCTCGAGTTGAGCCTTCAGCGCGTCAAGCGAATCAAAGCGGCGCTCGTCCCGCAAAAATGAGATGAATTCAACTTTAAGATCGGAGCCGTACAGATCCTCGTGACAGCCGATGATGTGGGTCTCGCATACCACTCCGCCGTCGGTGACGACGGTCGGACGTATGCCGGCGTTGGTGATCGAGGGCCGCCCCAGAGCGCGGGTGACGTACACCCCGCGGCGGAGCCGGACGCGCCCCTCCGGGACCGTCTGATTGGCGGTGGGATAGCCGAGGGTGCGGGCTATCTCGCTTCCGTGAGTCACGGGAGCGGTAAAAGAATAATACCTGCCGAGAAGAGCGGCGGCGGTCTCGGTGCCGCCGTCTGCGAGGGCGAGGCGTATGCGGGTCGACGAGACCGGCTGACCGCCGGCGGTCACTCTGCCGACCACCTCGCAAGCCATCCCCCGCACGGCGCAGAGCTCGCGCAGAGTCCCGCTGTCGCCCGACTTGTCTTTTCCGAAGGTGAAGTTGTAGCCGCAGACGGCGCGCGCGGCGCCGCGGCTCTTCAACGCGTCGACAAACTCGCCGGGGGAGAGGTCGCGTATCTCTTCAAAAGAGGAGACGAGCGCGTATTTTACGCCGTATTCGCGGAAGAGCGCGAGCTTTTCCGCAAGGCTCGTGAGGTAAGGGACGCCGAACGGATTTGCGTCGAAGGTCCAGACGGCGGGAGCCGCGTCTCCGGCGTCCTGCGCGCGGCGGATCAGCTCGCGGTGACCGATATGGACTCCGTCAAAGCTGCCGAGCGCGATAGAAAGGGGCGCCGCCGGCGACGAGACCGGCGCGCCCCGATCGAGATCAAATATTTTCATCGGGTCGATCAGCCCTTGAGCCCGAGGTAGTACTTGACGAGCGAGCTCATAAGCTCGTCGCGGTCTATCTTGCAGATAAGCGCGCGGGCGTTCTTGTGGTTGGTGATGTAGGTCGGGTCCTCGGAAAGGATATACCCCACTATCTGCTCTATGGGCTTATAACCCTTCTCAAGGAGGGCGTTGTAGACGGTGATCAGGATCTGTCGGGTCTCGATCTCCTTTTTGTCCTTAATTGAGAACGTAATGGTGTGGCCTTTGTTCATAGCTTCGTCAGCCATGGTATCACTTCCTTTCCGGGGGATAATGTGCGGATGATCGGATTATTTTACTATTTCGCCCATCGTGCCGGGGACGGCGCAGGCGGCGTTGGATTCGTCGGTGTCGATGTGCATTGCGAGGGCGAACTTTTCGCTCACGCGGACGACCACGTCGTCAAAGATGAGCGGACGGGCGGTGTCGAGGCGGACCTTGACGATCTCCTTGTCCTTGACGCCCAGCTCTTCCGCGTCGGCGGGAGTCATGTGGATGTGGCGCTTTGCGGCGATGACGCCGCGCTCGAGCTCGACTTCACCGGCGGGGCCGACCAGCTTGCATCCGGGGGTGCCTTCCACGTCGCCGCTCTCGCGTACGGGAGCCGCGATGCCGAGGGTGCGCGCGTCGGTGAGGGAGATCTCTACCTGACCCTCTTTACGGGCGGGTCCGAGTATCGAAACGCCTGCGATCTCCTTGCGGGGACCGACGACGGTGACCTTCTGGTCGGAAACGTACTGGCCGGGCTGGCTGAGCTCTTTCTTTACGGTGAGGGTCGCCCCAGCTCCGAAAAGGGTCTCGATCTGCGCGTCGGTCAGATGTATATGTCTTGCCGATGTCTCAACTATAAACTGCTTGCTCATTTTATCTCTCCTTATTAGAATAAAACGGTTTTTTTTAATTATACTATTATTTGACGAAAAAGTAAAGCGAAATACCGAAAAAAGCTGAATTTTTATAAAACCGGAGCGAAAAAATGTGCGAAAACGAAAAAAACGGCGGTCCCGCCGAATTTGAGAGAGCGCCCGACGGAGCGGCGCTCGCGGGCGGAAAGGGAAACGGGATATGCTGCGTCACGATAATCGGTCAGGTGGAAGGGCACTACCTCCTGCCGGAGACGCAGAAAACGACAAAGTACGAGCACCTCATCCCCCTGCTCACGGCGGCGGACGAGGACCCCGGAACGATCGGCGTGCTGGTGCTGCTGAACACCGTCGGCGGAGACGTTGAGGCGGGACTTGCGCTCGCCGAGCTGATCGCCGGGATGTCAAAGCCCACCGCCTCGCTCGTCCTCGGCGGAGGACACTCCATCGGCGTGCCGCTCGCCGTCTCTACCGACCGGTCGTTCATCGTGCCCTCGGCGACCATGACCCTCCATCCGGTAAGGATAAACGGTCCGGTGCTCGGCGCGCCGCAGTCCTACGACTACCTCAACCGTATGCAGGACAGGATAGTGCGTTTCATCTCCGCTCACTCGCGCTGCCCGGACCCGGTCCTGCGCCGCATGATGATGCGCACCGACGAGATGGCGACCGATATGGGTTGTATCCTGGAAGGGAAGGAAGCGGTGGATTGCGGGCTGATCGACGAACTCGGCGGCGTAAGCGACGCCGCGGGCTGGATAAGAAAAAACACCCGGAAGTAAATACCGACGAGGCGCCGGGACAGAAAAAATTAGGAATGAGGAATTAGGAATGAGGAATGAGGAATGAGGAATTTCGGTGTCGCCTGCGGCGACGAAAAAATCGGAAACGTAAGGTACTGTAACTCCGTTTCCGCACCCGAACGCTGTCATTGCGAGGAGCGAAGCGACGCGGCAATCCGTTTCCCAGCCTTCGTTGTCGCCGCACCCGAACGGCGTTTCAACCGGTAGGGGCGGGGTCCCACCCCCGCCCTAAAGGATACAGTCAGCAACC
>JAFSSR010000232.1 GCA_017450885.1 Clostridia bacterium
GCCTCTGCAAATCCGAGATGGGTCAGGCTGCCGTCGGCGTTGATCGCAAACGCGTTCACTCCGCTCGGCACCCCTTCGCCCACGTCGTGCTCCGAGGTCGCGTAAAGCCTGTCGCGCGTCTTGTTGATACAAAGATAGGTGGGATTCCAAACGTCCTGGTTGATTTCTCCGGCGGTCAGCTTTCCCGTTTCGGTATCAAGCTCAAAACAGCGTATCCCCGGGTCGCCCGTATACATAAACGAACCGGTAAAAATGCGTTTATTCATTGTATTATCCTTTCGAGGCTTTGCCCCGCGCCCCATTCAAGGGCCTTTTGAAAAAGCCCCTTGAAAATCCCCAAAACTTTTCATCCGCGCTCCCGCGCCGTACTTTCGCGGCGGTAAAGGGGGAGCCGTGTGACCGGAGGTCGGGCGGCAGGCGCGAGGCGTTGAAGCCGCTCCCGAAAGCTCGCTTTCGGAGACGGCTTTCCGCTCGCGCCGACCGTCGTGTTTCCGCGAAACACGACCTCCCTTTACCCGCCTGATATTTACGGCAAAAGAACGTTTCGGAAAAGTTTTTGAGGGGTTATAGGGGAACTTTTTTTAAAAAGTTCCCCTATAACGGAGAATGCCCCTCCCCTCAGTCACCTACGGTGACAGCTCCCCCTCCCCGCTTCGCGGGGGAAGGAGCCAAAGGGAAATTATTTCACGAAATCGTTGCAGGCGACGACGGGGAGAAGCGCGCCGCCGTCGAGGGTGAGGGTGGCGCCGGTCATATAGGAAGCGGCGTCGCTGACCATAAAGACGACGCACTCGCCGATCTCGTCCATAGTGGCGAAGCGTTTGAGGGGGAGCTTGGGAGCCGCCTCAAAGCGGTGATCGCCGGGTTCCCATCCGGCGTCGGTATAGCCGGGGGCGATATTGTTGACGCGGATGCCGTGGAGGGCGAGCTCCATGGCGGCGTTCTCGGTGAACTTGGAGACGGCGGCCTTGGTGGGTCCGTAAACGGTGGAGCGGGGCCAGTTGCCGACCGCCTGATTGGAGGTCACGTTAATGATGATGCCCTTGGTGCCGTGTTCGATCATACGGCGGGCGGCGTTCTGGGTCGAGAAATAGGTCCCTTTGAAATCTATTGAGACCATCCAGTCGAACTCGTCGGGAGTGGTATCGAGGAAATACTTTTCGACGCCGACGCCGGCGTTGTTGATAACTCCGTAGAGCTCGCCGAAGTAGTCGTACGCCTCGTCGTACATTTTGGAGAGGTCGTCGAGGTCAGCGACGTCCGCGTGGATGATGCAGCCGTCGACTCCGTAGGAACGGACCTCTTCGAGGGTCTTTTTCGCCTCTTCGGGGCGGTTGTGGTAGTTGATGGCGACGTCGTAGCCCGCCTTTGCGAGGCAGAGGGTGATAGAGTGGCCGATGCCCTTCGCACCGCCGGTGACGAGTATGGCTTTTCTTCCGTTTTTATCCATTGTTGTTCTCCTTATTTAAAGGTTATTTTCGATCTTTTTGAGCTGTTCGACGACCGTCTCGGTCTCTCCCTCGTACATCTCCATAGGATTGATAAAGAAATTATTATGTCCGTCGTCCATGACGAAGACGGAGGGGTCGCCGTCGAGAAGCGTCTTTTTGACGTACTCGACGTCGAAGCGATCGGTCAGGACGTGCACCCACGCGCGGGCTATCGGCTGTCCCGCCTCGTTGGGGAAAGAGCGTTCGGCGCGGAACACATTTGAATCGGCGAAGGCGTCGATCACCTTGCGCACCTCGCCCTCGCACCATTCGGCGCGGGCGTCGTGATCCATCTCGACGTACTGTTTGAGCGCGGAGTACAGACCTATCTGCTCCTCGCGTCCCACCTTCTGCATACGCCCGGCTCCGTAGATCGGGAAGCCGATGGACGCCGCCTCGTCGATAAACGACTTTTTGCCCACCATCAGCCCGGAGGACTGGGGTCCGCGGATGTCCTTGCCGCCGCTGAAAAGCGCGGCGTCGGCGCCCATCTCCGAGGTGAATTTCCAGAGGTTTTCGAGCGGAGGGAGCTGCGCCGCCGCGTCGACTATGACGGGGACTCCGTGCTCGTGAGAGATGCGGATGACGTCCTCGAGGCTGACCGCCGCCGCTCCGTCGGGAGTCCATACCGCCCAGACGTAGTATACCATGCAGGTGTTCTCGTCAAACGCCGCCTCGAAATCCTCGGCGGTCACGGGGAGGATGAAGTTGGGATAGCCTATCTCCTTGTACTGCGCGCCCGCCTGACCGATGGTGAAATCGTAGGGATTGCGGTGCGCCTTGAAAACGAGCGCGTTGCAGACCCTCTTCTGCGCTTCGGTGAGGTAGAAATGCCGCCTCCCGTAGTGCATCTGCATGGCGGCGCAGGTGGCGAGGTAGAGTCCGGCGGTCGCGCCGTTGGTGACGTACGCCGCCTCGTTGCGGGTAAGCGCCGCTATCTCGCGGTTGATTTTGCCCTGCAGGTCGCGGATCTGCACAAAGCTGTCCGACGCCGTGCGGATATCGGCAAGCGTCTTTTCGCTCATGCGCGAGCCGCCCAGGACGGTATACGTTCCGGCGGCGTTGATTATCTTTTTTACACCGAGATCGTCATAAATATCGGACATTGTTTTATCTTCCTTTGTTTTATTGTTTCCGGCGGGGTCGAAACCCCGCCTACGGGTCGGGTGCGTAAACTAATCGACCCGGCGAACGAGTCTTCCGGCGTTGCGGCAGACAAACTCTCCCGCGTGATAGGCGAGCCTGCCGGCTACGTATACGCGGTCCATCCCGTAAGCGTAACGCTTGGGGGCGACGTAGTCGGCGTCGCAGCCTATCGCGTTGAGATCGAAAACGCAGAGGTCGGCGTCGTATCCCTCGCGGATCAGCCCCTTCTTCCCTATCCTGTAGAGCTTGGCGGGCTCGCCCGTCATCTTGCGGACCGCCTGCGGAAGCTCGAGCAGCTTTCGGTCGCGCACGAATTCGCCCAGCACCTTGGGGAAGGAGCCGTAGGCGCGGGGATGCGGCAGTCCGCTCGACGGATAGATCGAGTCGGAAATGACCGAGGCGAAGGGATAGCGCAGTATGTTGATTATGTCGCGCTCGTCGGTGATGAAGATGACCATGGTCACCTTGCATTTTTCCTCGATGAGCAGATCGAAAGCGCAATCGTAGGGGTCCTTGCCCTGCATACGGGCGATCTCGCTTACCGTCTTTCCCACGTACTGCTGATTTTTCTCAAGTCCAAGGGTGGTGACGAGCAGAGCGTCCCAGCCGGTGGAATAGAGGAGATTTTCAAATCTGTCGGACGGCTTTTTCAGCGTCTCGACCAGCTCGGCGCGGAGCTTGGGATCGGAGAGCCGTTCGATTATCTTCGGGACCCCGCCTTCCTGATACCACGGGGGGAGTATCTGAATGAGCTGCGACGCGCCCGCCGTGTAGGGGTAAACGTCGCAGGAGACGCGCAGACCGCTCTGACGCGCGCGGTCGAGTTTGGCGAGCGCCTCGTTTAGCCCGACGCCCCAGTTCTGCCGTCCGACCGCCATCATATGGCTGACGTGCAGCGGGACCTCCAGCCGTGACGCCACCTCGATTATCTCGTCGAGCGACTTGTGGAGGATATCTCCGTAGCCGCGGATGTGGGTGACGAGCGGGACTCCGTAATCGCGCATCGGTTCGAGGGCGCGGACAAGTCCGTCGGCGTCGTAGCAGGTCTCCGGCGCGTAAACGATGCCGGTGGTCACGCCGAGCGCGCCGGCGTCCAGCCCCTCGCGCATGACCTCGTGGATGCGGTCGTATTCCGCGTCCGAGACCGCGCCGGGGACAAATCCCTTCGCCGCCATGCGGCAGACCCCGTCGCCTATGCAGTGACCGACGTTTATCATCAGGCCGCGGCTTTCGACGAGGCGGAAATACTCCCCGGTCGTCTCGATGGGCGCCGCGTGATCGACGTTGCCGATCACCGGAGCGAGAAAGTCGAGTATCTCGTCCTTGTAGGGCTGCGGGCAGGGCGAGATCGAAAGCCCGCACTGTCCGTTTACTATGGTCGTAAGCCCCTGCGATATCTCCTGCTCGCCGAAGCCGGGGCGAAGCACCTCCGCGTCGGCGTGACGGTGGATGTCGATCAGTCCGGGGGTGACGTATTTGCCCGCGGCGTCGACCGTCTCCCCCGCCTCGGGGATACCGTCGCCTAAATAAGCTATTTTTCCGTCCTTTACGCCGACGTTGGCGGCAAACTCACCGTTGCCGCTCCCGTCAAGGACGAGTCCGTTTTTTATAAGAGTGTCTAACATCTTTTTTATCTCAATTCAGTCCGGGAAACGTATTTTTTTAAAAATCCTTTTACCTTAGGGCTCTTTTCGTCCTTGTGCTTGACGATAAGCTTTATCCTGTCCGCGAGCATGATGCCGTAAAGACCGGCGATCAGGACGAGGCAGACGACGAACGCCGCGACGCTGTCGCCGAACACAGCGGCGGCGGAAAGAAGCGTTCCTACAGCGAGCATGGCGGCGTACGAAGCGTTCACGCGGGAACAAAGCCCCTTGACGTCCAAGAAATACTTTTTCATCTTATCCGCGTCTATCAGCGCGACGGCAAGGAACGGAAGTCCGTAAATCAGAGCGATGCCCTCGAAATTCAGATGGACAGCATCAGCGCGGAAAACAAATACCAGTATCACCGCCGCAAGCGTCATTAGAGTTCCCAGCGTGCAAAGCGCGAGAGAGCCGACCGCCTCCGATCTTCTGTTGACAAAATCGTACATAAAGTTTCCCCCTATATTCAGTCTTCTTTTATAAGTCTCAATCTCATAACGATCGAGACGATGAGGTGCAGGGCGTTGAATATCAGCGCGACGACGAAGAGGGTGGTCACGCTGTTAAGTGCGAGGAAGACCTCAAAAAAGAGGTTGGCGCCGAAAAGCAGGGCGTAAAGTGACGCCGATTTAAAGTACATCCCGCGCTTGTTTTTAAGGTAGACCTTCAGCTTATAGCAGTCCATGAGCACGAGCAGTATCATCAGCACGCCGTAGACCACGGCGAGAACGCCGGGATGACCGCTTATCACGCTGCGGAGCAAAAAGCAGGCGAGGATCATTGCAAACGAGACCAGCGAACAGATTATGCAGAGGATAAAGGATTCCCTTACCTCTTTTTTGTCTTCGGCCTGACCTTTATTCTGATCGTTCATCGGGATCTTCTCCTTTATGGAAATTTACATTATTCCGTATTTTGCGAACGCCTCGACGACGCTCATGCCGTTTTTGATGGCGGTGCCGACAGTCTTTTCGCCGGTCGCCTTCTCGTACGCCGCCTGAAGTATCTCCTTCTCATGCGCACGCGGTATGACGAGCACGCCGTCTATGTCGCCGAAGAGTATGTCGCCCGACTCGATATGTACCTCGCCCACGTCGAGCGGAACGCGGAAATCGACCACCACACCGCGCGGAGCCTGATCCTGCGCGTAGCAGCCGGCGGAGAAAACGGGGATGTCGAGCGCGAGGATGCCGTTGGTGTCGCGCAGATATCCGTTGACTACCGCTCCCGCCGCGCCGAGGTATTTTATGCGGGTGGTCATCAGCTCGCCGAGGACGGCGTAGTTCATACTGCTGCCCGAGCAGAAGTAGATCTCGTCCTCCTTAAGATCGTCGAGAGCCTCCAGCATCATACCGAAGGACTTGCCCTCGAAGCGGGACATATCGACGTTTTCGATGTCAGACTCAAGGACGGTCATGGCGCGTCCGGCTATGACCATATCGTCGCGCAGGGGGCGGATGTTCTGCGGCAGGAACTGATGCCGCATACCCATCTTGTCCATGATATCCCCCACCACCGCGGTGTAGAGATATTTTTTCATCATTTCAAATATCTTTTTGTCGGAACTTAAATCAAGCATTTTGACCTCCGTAATGGATATATATAGTCATTTGATGTTATTATATCACGAAAAAATGAATAGTTCAACGATTTTTATAAAGATATATTTAAAAAGAAGCGTCAAAGCAGAAAAGCGCCGTTCCGAGATCAGTTCGGAACGGCGCTGAGTATATGAGTTTACTCTCCTTCGACAACGGCTTCGACCACGCCGTCGGGAGTCATCACGACTATAATGGTCCCATCGCCTTGCTCCGGCCCCTTTGAAAAGCCGGCGTATATGTATTTCGGAGACGCGTTCCCGTTCCATCTCCTCTGATCGGTGACGACCGTTTCCGGCGCGACGGCGCGGACGTCGTCAAGCGTGGAAACTCCCGGAACGAGCGACGAAAAGTCTTCGAGCGTGTAATAATGTTCGGTCATATCGCGGCAGAATTCATACGTATAGCTGTAGTCGCCGTTGACCCTTATCCCGAGCTTGAAGGTCGCCGACGGGATCAGACAATAGTCCTGTTCGCCGTTGTACGCGATATATCCCTGATAGCCGTAATCTCCGATAAAGCAGTCGACCGTGTAGATGCCGTTTTCGCCTCTGACCGGATCGGACGCGCTCTGCACGTACGCCCCGCCCTCTCCATAGCCCTGCGGAAAATAGACGGCTATGGCGTGAGGTACGACCTCAGACTGATTTTCCGAGATGCGGCTGCTGAAGGTAACGTTGAAACGCTTTTGCAGATCGGCTTCATATACCTCTATCGGGATATCGCAGATGTGCGGCTCGTCTTTCCTTTGGTACGCCGCGTAATCGTCCGCGGGTTCGCCCCAGCTGTAGCCCATGACCATATTCCACCTGAAATAGGCGTACAGATCGTCGTCTGTGACCTTGCCGCCGGGCTCGAATTCAAGAGGACGGGGCCACCCGGAGAATGTATAGCTTTTTACCGCGCGGTCGATCGCAAGCGCGGAATGTCTTTGATCATATACTTCAAAGTAGGCGTCATATTCCGGCGTGCCTTTTTCGTATTTGATATACTCAAATCCCGCGTCGTCGAGGTCGGCGACGGTTATCCTTCCTTCCGTGAAGGCGTAGTCTATAAAGCTCTCTCCGCCGTCCGCGAAATGTACGATAGCCTGGTTTTTCCACGGCTCTTCGTAAGTGTAGACCGCGTTCCCGTCGGCGTAGAAGGCGTAGAGCTCGCCTTCAGCGAGCTTTTCGCCGCCCGTGCTCCCCCCGTCGATGGTCACGTCGTCTTCCGAGGCGTCCTCTACCGTTACCCCGGTAACGATCTTCCATCCCGGAACAGGCTCCGTGTCGGGAGGAGAAGGCGGCGTATCGGGCGGGAGAGCGGAGCTTTCGCCCGTCCCGGCGCTCTCCGCTGCCGTGTCGGGCGGGGCGGGATCGTCCTTCCCCGCGCAGCCGTACAGGACGGGCGTCAGCAGCAAAACAGAGAGAAGCAAAACAAATATCCTTTTCATCATATTTATCCTTTCACCTTTCTGTCAATATCCCCACGACGCCATTCCGTCCCAATACGGAACGGGCGTTCCGTCGCGGACAAGCGATACCCTGCCGTCGGCGACCGAGATCTCCATCGTGCTCGTCACGACGCGGTTCTCGGGGGCGACGTATTTCCCTTCATATGTATAGAGATAAGGCTTTCCGCCGTCGCCGAGGCGCATGGCGACCTTCTGTTTTTCCCCCAGATCGAATATACCGAAATATTCCCTCTTGCCGTTTTCCTCCACGGTAACGGTAAAGATGAAATCGGTCTTCTCGTTCACCGGGAAGTTGTTTACCTTGTTGGGACCGTACCCGATCGCGATATACTCCTCTCTGCCGTCGCCGTCGATATCATAGGTGGCGTAGCCGTAGACGTTGTAGTTCCTCTTCATATGATCCACTATGGATTTGCCGCGCTCGGTATCCACTCTGCCCGACGAGGTCCAGACGACGTTCCCTTGGAAGTCGATCATATAGTACTCTCTTGTTTTCTTGTCGATCTTCCAATATGAGTTGTTCGGATAATCCGTGAGCTCTCCGAGCGCGATTATACCGTCGCGGACCGCTTCGTCAAGCGTGCGGGTCTTCAGATCGGCGGTGGTCACCGCGGTATTGGCGCATTTTTTATATGAGAAACAGTACTCGAAGCCGTCGTCCTCGTAAAACACGTCCTTTGCGTTACGATGGTTCTCGTTGTATTTTTCAACGTAGGATACCACCCTTCCGGGATCCCCCTTTTCCTGCCCGCTTACGCCTTTTACGAGTATCTCCTCGCTCTTTTTGTTCCGAAGAGCTCCGACGCATCTCGCGGTCGGGCGGCCGTTTTCAAACCCGAGTATGTAGTACTGTTCATAGCCCTCGGCCTGCTCTTCTCCCGTTACGGTCTGAAGTATGCAGTCGGTAACGCGGCCATACTCTGAGTCAGACGTCTTTGTCGCGAGCCCGAGCTGATCCTCGGGCGGGAAATACATATAGTCCTCGGTCTTTTTGCCGTCCCATTCGCGGACGAGCTTGTATACGTTGAACTCGCCCTTTTCTTCAAGCGAGAGCGTGAGCTTTTCTTCTATACCGTCGCCGTCGAGGTCATAATTGAGGTATGCAAGCGGCGGGTAGAGGACGGCTCCCGTCCGCACTATACGGTATATCACCGGGAGGGTGTCGCGGGTCTGATAGCCGAGACAGATATAATTGTTTCCATAGTAAATGAAGGCCGAAACGTTGTCGTTTTCAATCCACCTGACCCTCGTACAGCCGTAATTGTCTATATCGTAACGCATGGCGCGGCGATCAAGCTCGTTTGAGGTACTGCCGACGACCTGCCCGCCCTCCGCGTTGAGATCGACGTAGTCCGGAAGCGGCTCGTCGTACTCGTCGCGGATGACATAATATCCAGAGGTACCGTTGATCAGCGCCGCATCCTCCGGAAGAAAGGCGTCGAAGGTCTTTTCGCCGAAGTCGAAACGCTCGAAGCTTCCGAGCTCGGTCCATTCGGTGACCATCTTTCCGCCGCGAATGAAATTGCGGGCGTAGAGCTTATCCTCATACGCCATGAAATCGGCTTCCCTCAGGTCGCTGAAGCCCTCCGACGAAAGCACGGCGGGATCGATACCGGAGTCCATGACGATATCGGCCGAATACTCGTTTACACGTCCGCCCTCGTAGGAGAAATCGTCGTAGCCGGTCTTCCTCTCGTAAAGCACCTCGTCGGCCTTTTCAAGCGGGCTGGTCATAAGGCAGGCGGCGGTCACGAATATGGCGATAAGCGCGGCGGTCATTATCCAGAGAGTCGGTTTTTTGTAGTGGAGCACGTCCTTGACCCTCTCCTTTACGCTGACCTCGGCAAATCCGAGAGGAGAAGGCGAAAGCGGCTTTCCCGGCGCGCTGCAGTTTACCAGAGCCATAGAGTAATTGCGCTTGACGTCGGCGTCCGTCGCCTCCTTCAGCACCTTTTCGTCGCAGGCGAACTCTATATCGTGTGAGAAGAGGATGAAGGCGAGCCAGATGAACGGATTGAACCAGTAGACCGCGAGCAGGATGAACCCGAGCGGCTTCCAGACGTGGTCGAGCCGGCTGATATGCGCCTTTTCGTGAGCGATGACGAGCCGGGCGTCCCCGCTCGAGATATCGGACATCAGGTAGATGCGCGGTCTGAACACGCCGAGTATGAAAGGAGTGTCGATATTGTCGCATATCCAGACGTTGTCGCACATCGGTATCGCTTCCGCGACCTTCCGCTTCATACGGGAATAGCCGTACGCGGCGTAGGCGAGAATCAGGGCGGTCCCGGATATCCATACGACGGCGGCGATATCGGTCACCCTGCGCCAGGAGGCTATGGCGTCCTCGGTCAGAGCGGACGCCTTGACGGTCTCCTCTTCCGTCTTCTGTGCGGTAGCCGCCGCGGGGGTTTGCGCGGGCGATCCCGCGGGATCGCCGCCCCTCTCCGGGGCGGGGTCATCCCATACGGGAGTGTTGGCTTTTTCCACGGCGTCGTCGACGGAGATCACCGGAAGCCCTTCTCCGGACGGCGTTTCTGCCTCCGCCGTATCGCGGGTAATGCGCTCTATCGCCGCGCCGTTTACGTCGGGCTCCGGCGCCAGTCCGAATGGGCTCTCCACCGTAAACGGAATGATCAGCCGCAGGGCGACGAGTCCCCACATTACGACCCGCATGGATCGCGGCGCTTTTTTGAATATCACTCTGAACAGCACGGCGATGATCACAAGGACGCTCGCCGATATGCTCAAGTTGAGCAGTTTAAGAAATACAGTTCCCATTTTTCCCTCCGTCAGACGTCATATCTGATCTCGTAAAGGACCTCGTCCGCGGTGAAAACGAGAAGGATATCCTGTCCCTTGCTTTCACCGGGAAGAAGTATGTAGGTATAGCCGGTCCCGTTTTCCTGCGCGTAGGACGGTATCATCTCTTTGCGAGGCGACTTGTTGTCCGCGGGCTTGACGTTCTGACGCACCTCTCCGAGGACGGTCTCGCCGGGTTTTAGCCAGCTTACGTCGTCTTTGGTATAGCGGTACCTGTAGAACTCGCCCGGCTCGACCCACCAGTCGCCCGCGCCGTTATCGAGCTGCACCGTGAGAGTAAAGGTATAGCACACGGCGGGGATATACGCCTCCCCGACCCGGTACCCGCGTTCCGGGAGCTCTTCTCCGTAACAGGACATGACGTACTTGCCTTTGCCGCTGACGGTCTCGTCAGGATAAACGGACGGATATGCGATCCTTCCGCCGGCGATCTCGCCGCGGCGCGGAGCCTCGACCTCTATTATCCTTGCGTTGTCTTCATAAGCGCCGTATCTGCGTATGCGGCCTGTCAGATATGACTCCATGACGGTGCTCGGGATGAAATACACCTGACTGTCCGCCGAGGATCTATACTGCTCGAATTCCTCTTTTACGCAGCTTTCGCGATCCGGGTCGGGCATAACGACCCAGCGGAAAAACTCCGCGGCGTCCTCCGTTTCATATATCGGATAGCGTGTGTCAACGGCGTGCTTCAAAGCGGCCCCGGTATAGAACGCCGCCTCCTCGAGCGTTTTGCAGATCTCGGACCTGCCCAACCTTATACAGCAGGTCTCGTACTCGTCGGTGCCCACGACGGCCTTGCGGTAGTCGAGACCGAACTCCTTGAGATCGCGCGGTATCGCCTTGCCGCTCTCAAAGGCTTCCTCCGGGGAAAGCTCGCTTCCGTCCGACATTTTGACTGTAAATCTCCGGCTGTGATCATGGAAATAATACGCCGCCTCTCCGTCCGCGTAAAAGGGGACGCCCGCTTCGACGTTCGGTCCGTAAAACTCTATCCCGACGGCGTGCGGTCCGTTTTTTACCTGCGGCGTATCCTTTCCCGTCTCTTCGGGGACGGTCCCTCCGGCGCAGCCCGCAGATCCCGCGAGCAGGATGAGCGCGGCGGCGAGAGCCGATATTATCCTTATCTTCATCTTCATTTCCGTTTCTCCATAACCGCCGGGCGGATCACTCTTCCCAGCTCTCGATCATACGGCGAAGCTCCTCGATCTCGCCGCGGGTCAGCTTTTTGCGCGAGGTGAATGCGGTGAAAAAGGCGGGGAGCGAGCCGTCGAAGGTGTCGTTTACGAATTTCTCGCTTCGCATGGAATAAAACTCGTCGCGGGAAATGAGCGAGGTCACCGTGCCGTGGTCGTTGCGGAAAAGCCCCTTGTCGCAAAGCCGTTTAAGCACCGTAAAGGATGTGGTCTTCTTCCAGGTAAGGGCCTCCTCCGCCAGCTTTGACAGCTCCGAGGACGAAAGCGGCTCGTTTGTCCATATTATGTCCGCAAATCTCGATTCTACTTCACCTAACTGGATATCTTTCATTTTTTCCTCCGTTTTTCGGAACGCCGGGGCCGGTCTTCTCCGGTATGCCCGCCGTGTATTCTACTCTCTGTAGTATCATTCTACACCGAGTCGAATGATTTGTCAAGGGGTTTTGCGAAAAAAATTCTACACGGAGTAGAAATTTTTTTGCAAAGGCGCTGCGGCGGGGCTTTCGTTCTTATTATAACGAAAAAAGCCCGCCCCGCGTTATTCCGGGGACGGACGGTAAATATCCGGGACGGACGTTTTTATTCTCCGAAGGAGACGGGAAAAAGCCGGCGGCGGTCGGGCCCCCCGGCCCGCCC
>JAFSSR010000233.1 GCA_017450885.1 Clostridia bacterium
CGAGATATGCTTATCCCCGTGATCCGCTCCGCCTCGAGCTCGTTTATCACGCAGTAGTCGGTGTAGCAAAGCGCCGGCGGCACGATCCGAACGTACCTGTCGCTCTCCTCGCTGACCAGATCGACCGAGGTCAGCTTGCCCGCCGCCTGCGCCGCCGCAAGAACCCGCGCCATCGCCGTCCCGTATTCGGGATCCGGCGCGTCCAGCCCGTCAAGCAGCAGCATATACCCTATGTGAAGTATGTCCCCGCGCAGAGCGTTAAAATCGAAATCCGCCGGAGTCAGCTCGCCCGACGCTCCGCGAAAGGTGAAAAACGTGCGCGTCCTGTTCGTCAGATCGCACATCGCGTCGGTGAACGAGGTCTGACCCGTCACCTTCACTCCGTCAAACGAGATGTTCGGATACCTCCCCATCACCTCGCGGATCAGCCGCCCGTTGTCGTCGTCGCCTATCGCTCCGACTACCGTGATCGGCAGTTCCCGGTCGAGCCGCGCCAGATCGAGCGCGCAGTTGCAGACAAGCCCCCCGAGCGCGCGCCTTACGCGGCGTATGGTCGTCAGCTTGGAGTGCTCCGGATATACGTCGACGTCCTTCAGCGCGTCGACAAGCATGTTTCCTGCGATTATCATTCCGTTTTTCATAGTATTGCTCCTTTTTTATTCGGGACCCTTTTTTCAAAAAGGGTCCCAAATAATATACGTTCGTCAGCCCAGCACCGCCGAGGTCATCGGCGAAAGGGTGAGGGTAGTCCCGTCGAGCTCGGCGTATACCCGGGGATCCTCGTCGGTGAGGTCGCCGCCTATTGCGGCGCGGACCTCGGTAAAGGCGAGGTCGGTCACGGCGGAGAGGTCGAGGGTAACGGGCTGTCCGGAGGTATTATGGATAACGCAGACCGATCTGCCGTCGAGGGTAGAGACGAAGCCGCCCGCCTTGGTGCCGGTGAAATCAAGGGCGGTATAATCGCCGCGCGCGATCTCGGGATTGGCTTTACGGATCATAATGAGCTGCTTGTAGCGGCTGTAGAGCGAGGACGCGTCGCCTATCTGTTTGGCGGCAGTCTGATCGGTCTGGCTGGAGGCGGGATAGGAAGCGCCGGTGGGATCGGCGACGGTGTCGCCGTCGCCCCAGAGCATGGCGAGACGTCTGTTGGCGTCGGTGGAAGCGCCGCCGCGCGAGCCGCGCATGCCCAGCTCCTCGCCGTAGTAGATGAAGGGGCTGCCGGGCGAGAGCAGGTAGAGGTTCGCCGCCATATGCATCGTGCCGGAGGCGACGGTCAGGTAGCCGGCGGCGCGGTCGGTGTCGTGATTGGCGATGAACTGGAGGATCATGGCGTCGGAGTTGGTCCCGGCGATGTTGTCGAGGTACTTGTCAACGTAGGCGGTGAACTTGTTGACGTCGCCCTTTTTGGCGGTGGCGGCGATCAGTCCCTCCGCCTGCGAGGTGGTGAAATCGAAGCAGTTGAGGGCGGGATAGTACTTGCCGGTCACGCTGTCGCCGTCCCAGACCTCCGCCACGGCGTACAGATCGGGATCGATCTTGCGCAGCTCGGGGATATACCACTCCCAGAACTCGACGCTTTTCGCGTTGTCGCCGAAGTAGACGTACTTGGCGGCGTCGAAGCGGAAGCCGTCGACGCCGAGGTCGAGGTAATACTTCGCCACGTCGAGTACCGCCTGACGGACGGCGTCGTTATCGAAGTTAAGCTCGGGCATATCGCCGGAGAAGTTGCACTCGTAATAGTCGGTGGTGCCGGAGAGCTGGGCGTAGGTCCTGCCGGCTGGCGCGGTCTCGCCCTCGGGGTACCAGCAGTAGAAATCGTAGTAGGGATCGTCGGTCTTGCCCTGCCTGTGGGCGACGGTGAAGCTGCCGAACCAGGGATTGAGCGAGCCGGTGTGGTTGATGGGCAGGTCGAGGATCAGCTTGACGCCGCGCTCGTGGCAGAGCGCGACCAGCTCCTTCAGATCGTCCATCGTGCCGAACTTGGGGTCGATCTGATAGTAGTCGTCGACGTTGTACTTGTGGTAGCTGATCGACTTGAAGACCGGGGTCAGCCAGATCCCCTCGACGCCGAGCGACAGCCCGGAGTTGGGATCGCCGTCGTTCAGGTAGTCCATGCGGTTTATGACGCCGCGCAGATCGCCTATACCGTCGCCGTCCGAGTCGGAGAAGGAGCCGACGAAGATCTCGTAGAAGACGCGGGCGTTGTCGGTCACCTCGTAGTCGGTCTCGTAGGCGGCCTCGGCGATGATCGCCTCGCCCTTGCCGTCGACGGCGTACTTGCCCGTCGCGTCGCGGACGGGCTGCTTATCGCCGCCGCCCGAAGAGGTCGCGGTGGAGCCGGTGTCTGCCGGATCGACCCCTTTGCAGGAGGTCAGCGCGGTCAGAAGCATGACGGCCGCGATCAGCAGGATGATCGATTTTTTCATATCGCACCTCGAATATATTTCATATGTTATATAACTAATGATATTCTTATTCTTTATCGCTGTTCAGCATCGCGTCGTCGATCTTGCCCCAGGCGCCGGCTCCCTCGCCCGCGCACTTGACGTAGACGCCGACGGCGATCTCCCGTCCCTCGGTATATTCGACGCCGGTAACGGAGCCGGTGTCCCAGTTGCCGTAGGAGGTGATCTTCATCGGACAGCGGGCGACGATCTCGCCGTCGATCTTGACGTAGGCGTAGATCTCGCTGTCGCCCGCGTCGCCGCCCATTATCGAGATCGCAAACTTGTATTTGCCGGAGGGCAGGTCGGCGACCTTCTGTTCGAGGGTGAACTCGACGCTTCCCTGCGCGGCGCTCCAAAAGTGCATATGGTACTGACCGGACAGCGAGTCGGTCTTTTTGTCCTCGACGTAAAGCTCGTCCGCCTTTGCGAGATCGGTGATCTCCCACGCGCCGGGCTCCCCGTCCTCGAAGCTCGGGTTTTGGAGAAAATTGAACTCGATCATATTGACGTAACAGCGCGCCTCGAGCTCTCCCGCCCTGCCCGCGATCTCGTAGCGTGCGGGTCCGGACGAGTACATCTTATCGCAGTCCGCGTCGGTGATCTCCCACTCGACCGGGACGGGCTGTCTGGAGTCGTCGGTCATGACGGCGTTGACCGTCGCGGGGAGCTCGATCCTGCCGGCGAGGTCGACGGTCAGCTCGACGTCCTCGACGGCGTCGGGGACGATCGCCGTCTCGTTGCCGTAGCGGACGAGGTTGAAAACGCGCAGCGATTCGAGCGGCCTGCCGTCGGCGTCGAAGAGCGCCTGATTGTCGACCGCGCTGCCGCCGTACCACTTTCCGGCGTCGTCGGGATCGTAGACGCCGGCGAAGCTGGACGCCCATCCGGAGCCGTACTTCTCCCAGATCGCGGAGTTCTTTTCCCAGCTCTCGCGGCCGACGGTGATCCACGCGCCCTCCCAGTAGACGACGCCGACGCCCTGCCTGCATCCGTTGGCGACGGTGTCGATGACGTCGCGCAGGGAGTTCGCCTGTCCCTGGACTGTGAAGGGATAGTTCTTTACGATCCCGCCGCCGTCCGATACGGTGTTGCCCGAAAAGTCGGTGTCCTCGGCGGTGAAGGCGTAGGAGGTCTCCATGACCATCACCTTTTTGCCGTAGGCGTCGCTCACCTCGTTCAGCACCGCGGCGAGATTGTCGAGCGTGCCGTGCCAGTAGGGATAGTAGCTGGAGGCGAAAACGTCGTAGTCTATCTTATAGTAGTCGAGGCGCCAGGCGTAGTCCTTGTACGCCCCCGCGCGCTCGGGATTGGCAAAATGCACCGCGATCAGCGCGTCCGGGCAGGTCTCGCGGATGGCTTTTGAGCTCTGTATCATGAGCGAGGCGACCCCGAACCAGCTCTTCTCGCCGCACATGGCGCCGTTGGTCTCGTTGCCCATCGACACCATCGCCACCTCGCAGGAGGCGGATATCTTGTTGAGGCTGTCCACGGTGAACTCGTAGAGCGCCGCCGCCTTGGTCTCGAGATCCATGTCCGCCCAGGCGCGCGGGACCATCTGCTTGCCCGGGTCCGCCCAGAAGTCGGAGTAGTGGAAGTCGACGATCAGCTTGAGCCCGTACTTCGCCGCGCGCTCGCCGATGACGCAGGCGCGCTGAACGTCGTTGTTGCCGCCGCCGAAGCCGCGCCCCTCCGCGTCGAACGGATCGTTCCAGACGCGGACGCGGATGTGGGTCACGCCGGATTCCGCGAGCGTGCGGAAGACGTCCTGCTCGGCGCCTTCAAAGCCGTAATATTTTACGCCGCTCTCCTCCTCGGCTATGACCGACGAGAGATCGACCCCCATGATGAAGTCGTCCGGCAGGTTCTCCACCTTTTTGACGTAGAGCGGACTGCCCTCGATCTTGCCCTTCGGCGCGTGACCGCCGTTATTTGCGCAGCCGGCGAAAAGCCCCGCCGCGCAGATCAGCGCGAACGCAGCCGCGAGTATGAGTATGCGGTGTTTCATAGTTGGTTCCTCCTTTTGTTCGGTTGGCACTGACTCCGTAGGGGCGGGGTCCCATCCCCGCCCTAAAAAACGATCAGCATAATTTTTCGTTTAGGGTCGACAAGGGCGTCGACCCCTACGGTGTTGGACGGCACTGAAACTAAATTCGCCCGTTATGCGTTATTCCTGTTATGCGGATTATATTTATCAAAAGCCCATTGTTTGGGATTATTTATAATATACTTTGCGATCTCGGCGTATTCATCTCTATTTCTGATCACTCTGTCATAAAAAGATCTTTGAAAAAGTTTTTCATCTGAATATGTTCCGCATCTCTTTGACACAAACGTCTTTATACTCCCGACGATCCTTGACACGCCGACAGAAGGATCGACGTTATCCCAATAAAACATAAAATGAACGTGATTAGGCATTATTACATATTCGCCTAAACGTAAGCCGGGAAATGCTTTTTCCAGATATTCAAGATATTCTTTGACCGCCTTGCCCGTTTCTGTCAAAACCAATTTGGCGTCAAATTCTATATCGTTTATTTTTATGTAGTCGATTTTAGATAATACGCACTTTCGATTGTGCGTACAAAATGTAATAAAATATGCACCTGACCGTGAATAATCGTATCCTTTCCATCGCGGATTTTTCCGAGAGAAGAATTTACTGTTTTCCATATTTAAAGTATAGATCCTTCTGATGATGATTTACGGTTGTTTCCTTTAGGGCGGGGATGGGACCCCGCCCCTACGGTGTTGGGTGCGCCGTACGTCGTTTCGGCGTCGCTCCCGTAGGGGCCGACTCCCACGTCGGCCCTAAATGAGCCCTCCTGCTGATTGTTTCCTTTAGGGCGGGGATGGGACCCCGCCCCTACGGTGTTGGGTGCGCCGTACGTCGTTTCGGCGTCGCTTCCGTAGGGGCCGACTCCCACGTCGGCCCTAAATGAGCCCTCCTGCTGATTGTTTCCTTTAGGGCGGGGATGGGACCCCGCCCCTACGGTGTTGGGTGCGCCGTACGTCGTTTCGGCG
>JAFSSR010000234.1 GCA_017450885.1 Clostridia bacterium
AAAACGCGCGTCGAGTTTCGTGCGGGATATTTCTATTGCGGCACGGAATCGGGTTTTGTGCGCTGTATTTTAATTGCTCGGGCGGACCGCCGGCGTGGCCGGACCAAAACCGTGTATATCGACTCGTGCGAACACAGCCG
Source organism: Clostridia bacterium (assembly GCA_017450885.1). Taxonomy (GTDB): domain Bacteria; phylum Bacillota; class Clostridia; order Oscillospirales; family CAG-272; genus RGIG3438. Next base: position 141 of record JAFSSR010000234.1, read on the forward strand.
CCCGGTATTATATTCAAAGTCGCCAGTCGCCAGTCGCCGGCGTGGCCGAACCAAAACGCGCGTCGAGTTTCGTGCGGGATATTTCTATTGCGGCACGGAGTCAGGTTTTGTGCGCTGTATTTTAAATGCTCGGGCGGGCCGCCGGCGTTGCCGGGCCAAAACGCGCGTCGAGGTATGTACAGAACGTTCCCGCGGCGGCACGGAGTCAGGTTTTTTACAGAGTTTTCGACGGTGACAGGCAGGGGCGGCTTTTTCAAAAGCATCCCAAAATAAAGTGTGTTATGAGTAGGCGCATAAACGAAAGCCTATATCTATATAAAATGCAGGCTTTGGTAGTCGAGGCTCGCGGCGGGTCAAGTGTCTTTTTTCAGGATATCCAGGTATTCATCATAGGTATAGATAAGCGTTTTACCGGATTTTGCGGAGCACCGCAGGATCCCTTTTTTACATAGGACCGCGATGTAATTTGCCGTGCCGTTCCGGGACAGCCCGAGGGCTGCCGCGGTTTTTACCGTTCCGATGATCGGGTTCCGTTCGATATAGGCGAACATGTTCATAACGTTCTGCTTTGACCGGGTAGGAAGATCCGCGAGCTTCGCTTCGTTTTTCAGATGAAGGGCGTTCAGACGGTCGATAGCCTCTACGGCGTCTTCCGCCGTCTCTGTAACGCCGCAGAGGAAGAATTTGATCCACTGCTCGTAGTTTCCGGTTTTTCGCACCTCGCTCATTCTGTCGTAATACTCGATCCTGTTCAGCTTCAGATAGCACGACAGGTACAGCACCGGGGAAGACAGCACGTTTACACTCATCAGGTATAACGTGATCAGCAGTCTGCCGACGCGCCCGTTTCCGTCAAGGAACGGATGGATCGTCTCAAACTGATAATGCAGCAGCGCGGCTTTGATCAGCGGATCTATGCGGTCTTCACCGTCGTTCATAAACTGCTCGAGAGCCGACATACACTCTGCCATATCCTGCGGAGTCGGGGGGACGTAACGGGCGTTTTTCAGCGTACTTCCGGCGCCGCCTATCCAGTTCTGCGACGTGCGGAATTCCCCGGGCGTTTTGTCGCTTCCGCGTACGCTGTTCATCAGGACAGCGTGCGTTTCCCGTATCAGTCTGCTGCAAAGGGGAAGCGTTTCCAATCGCTCGACGGCATAGTTGATTGCCCGAACGTAGTTCACAACGTCGGAAACCTCTGCGTTGGCGTTTTCGTCCATCTCCGGGTCAAGCACATCTTCTAACGTGCATTGCGTTCCCTCGATCTGTGAGGACACCAGCGCTTCCTTCCTGACGTACATGGATATAAACAGGTCCTTGTTCGGGATCCGGTCTGACAGACCGTTGAGCAGGGCAAGCTTTTTGTGCGCTTCTATCAACAGCTGCCGCATCTCTTCGTCGATCTCTACGGGCGGTTCCGGGGGCAGCGGATGCGGATAAAACGAGTTGTATGCCAGTTCACCGCTGAGATTTTGAACCGTTTTTCCTGCGCGATTATTCATATATTACCCTCTGATTTGAACTTTATGATATTATTATAACATATAAAACTCACAAAATCAATAGTTTGTGAGTTTTATAATATTTGATTGTAATAGAAATTCAAATTCTGCGTGGTTGGTGCGTTCACCCGCGCATCAGAGCGGATTTCACCCGACGCAGTCGGATATCACTTGCCGAAGGCAAATATCACCGCGCGTAGCGCGATTTCACTGCGAGCGAAGCGAGCTTTTCCCCCGCCCTACGGGGTTGGGTGAGTTGCCTTACCCTTGGGGGAAGGCGGCAGGCGAAGCCTGACGAATGAGGGGAACCGGAGGGCAAAAACAAGGTGTCGGCTGTCGCCGACATGAATTGACGCTGACGCGTCATGAATTGGCTCCGCCGTGATTTGTCGGCTGTCGCCGACATAAATTGGCGCTGACGCGTTATGAATTGAATTGCGCGGCGTTGCCGCGCTTCCGCTAACTGCAAACTACCAGCTCGTAGGGGCGGAGGATAGTCCCGCAGTAGAGGCACTTGCGGTCGGGGTAGTTGGTGAGCAGCAGCTCTTTGCCGGAGAGGGAAGAGAGGTCGACGGGACGGTCGGCGGCGGTGAAGTTGCCGAGCACGGTCACCGTTTTGCCGTCGAGGGTCCGCTCGTAGCGGAAGTATCCGTCCTTGTTCTCGGTCAGCTTGAAATCGCCGCGGGAAAGGACGTCGCTGCCCTTTTTGAGGGAGATCAGCTTCTTGAAGAAGTTGAGCGTGGAGCCGGGGTCGGCCTGCTCGCAGGCGACGTTGGTCTCCCCGTAGGGGCAGACGCCGCGCAGCCAGGGATCGGCGTCGGAGAAGCCGAAGTTCTTACCGCCGGACCAGGGCATCGGGACGCGGGCGGCGTCGCGGGTGCCGAAGTTGACGTGGCAAAGGATCTCGGCGTCGTCCATTCCGTGGGCGCGCATATCGGCTATGTAATCGAGGGTCTCGATGTCCTTGATGAGGTCGAGGGAGGGGAAGGTCGGGTTGACGAGCCCGAGCTCCTGACCCTCGTAGATGAAGGCGGCGCCGCGCATGAGGAAGGTCAGCCCGGCGAGCAGCGTCGCCGACTGGTGGCGGTACTCGCCCTCGTCGCCGAAGCGGGAGACGATGCGCGACTGGTCGTGGTTCTCGAGCACCAGCGTGTTGGCGCCGCGGCCGTTGATTCCCTCCTGCCAGTGGGCGAGGATGTCGACGATGTCGGACGGCTTCCACTCGGTCTTGATAAAGCGTACCTCGCGGCCGAGTCCGATGTGGTCGAAGAAGAAGGAGGCGGTCAGCTCTTCGCGGTCGTAGCCGATCATCGTG
>JAFSSR010000235.1 GCA_017450885.1 Clostridia bacterium
CCGTTCTTATACGCCCAGTCTACGGCTTCTGTATACCACTTCCCGGGCTTGACGTCGGCGAATATATCGTGCGCTTCTTCCGCCCTGGCCGGAAAAACCGCGACTGCAAGCAGGGAAGCGACGCAGAGTATGAGCGCGAAAAGCTTTTTCATTTTCATTATCTTCCTTCGGTCAAGAGTGTTAATGCGTGTTTTATTCAAAAGTGTTTACGCGCGTTTCAGTCAAGCGTATTGGTGAACACAGAAAACAGCATCGTTGCCGCTTCCGCTCTTGTTACGGTGCGCCGCAGCATGATCAAACCGTTCCAGCCGCTCAAAATCTTCCGCGCGGTCCTGTCGGCGGAGTACCCCTCGGACGGTGGGCAACTTGCGTGATGAGTGACTGTCATGCCGGAAAATTTGGTCAGCGCGTCAAGCGCATAGCCCGAGATCGAATCATGATCCGTAAAAGACTTTATTACCTGATCGTCATAACTGAACGATCCACTGTTAATACTCAGATAATACTCCATCAATTTAAGAAGCATTACCGAGAAATCCTGTCTGGAGATCGGTTTCCCGAATCCGAAATAACCGTCGCCTATCCCGGCGGTAAAGCCTGTTTTGTACGCAAAGTCGATGTACAGATAAAAAGGTGAATCTTCGCTCACGTCTTTAAATACCTGACCGGACGGTCGTATGTCTTTTCCAAGTTTCCTTTCCCATTCAGTATATCGCATTTCAAATACGCCTTCATTGTAACTTTGATCAAGTGACACAGCGTTCGTTATTTGTCCGATAATCATAAAAACCGCTTCCTCGCGGGTCAAAGGTTTATTAGGATCGATTTTTCGGTTTTCTCGAAATTGTTCTCCTTCATAGTTGGCAAAAACAAACAGCCCTCTATCTATAGCAAATGACACCGGCAACGCATACCAGTTGGCAGGTGACAGGTCGTCGAACATCGGACAGTAAAAGTCAGGTAAGTCATAAAAATCATAATCATAAAGATAATAATATGCTGTTTCATCCGCGCTTGCGGGGAAAACTGCGACTGCGAGCAGGGAAGTGATGCAGAGAATGAGTGCGAAAAGCTTTTTCATTTTGTGATCCTCCATATTCATTAATTTTTGATAAACAACTATCTGTTTATCACTCGAAATCGAGAACGACCGAACCTCTGTCCTTGATCCCGTTCCTGAATTTGATGACCCGCTTTTTGACCTCGTCATCGGAAAGTTGGCCGGGCAGTTCAGCGGCGGGCGTGCCGGGTCTTGCGGAGATGCCGTGGAAGTATATCCATCTGAACTTTCTCTGCCATACGTATTTCTCCTTTATGATCGATCTGAGATTGAAAGAGGGGAAATGAGTAATGAGCGACGTCCTTCAATGTGCGCGTATGCTCCGAAGACCATATGACGCTTATAGATAAATTATACTCTACAGCTATAACTCACCAATAAACAAAGCGAGAATAAACAATGATAATTCTGTAAACAAACTGTAAAAAATGCCAAATCTGCACAAAAGGCCACATACTAAATTATGCATAATGACGAACAGTCCATCCCCGTAGGGCGGGGGCCTATGCCCCACGAAGCTCGAGGGACCTCGCTTCGCCGGGGACCCCGGCAAGCTTGTCTCCCGCCGTGGCTCCTTCCCCCGCGACTTGTCACGGGGAGGGGGACCCAATTCCCCACGAACCTCGGTAAACTCGGTTCGCCGGGGACCCCTTTCGGGTCCGCTGTCACCGGTAGGTGACTGAGGGGAGGGGCAAAAACGCTCGCTAACGCTCGCACGATGTTCACGCTGACGCGTGAAACGATATTACGGCTTACGCCGTAAATCATTGTTCGGCGCGGTGACAAAAAAGAACGGCGGGGGATAAATCCCCGCCCTACGGTGCGCGGACCATCGTTTGACCGCCGAACCTCTCTTGCGACTGACGACTTACGACTAACGACTTCGGCGGGGGATAGACCCCCGCCAAACGCGTTTACAGTCCCAACCTCTTCGCCGCGTCCTCGCGCATTTTGTACTTGAGGATCTTGCCGGCGGCGTTCATCGGGAAGGAGTCGACGAACTCGATATATCTCGGCACCTTGTGGCGGGCGAGCGACGCGGTTATGAACGCCCTCATCTCCGGCTCGGTGACCGACGCGCCGTCCTTCAGTATGATGCAGGCCATCGCCTCCTCGCCGTAGCGTTTGTCCGGCACGCCGATCACCTGTACGTCCCGCACCTCCGGGTGGGTGTAGATGAACTCCTCTATCTCCTTCGGATAGATGTTTTCGCCGCCGCGGATTATCATATCCTTCAGCCGTCCGGTGATACGGTAGCAGCCGCGTTCGTCGCGGCAGGCGAGATCGCCGGAATGGAGCCATCCTTCGGAGTCGACGGCGTCGCGGGTGGCGAGCGGCATCTTGTAATAGCCCTTCATCGTGTTGTACCCGCGCGAGCAGAATTCGCCGTTCTCGCCGTCCGGGACGGGGTCGCCCGTCTCGGGATCGACTATCTTGCACTGAACGTGCGGGAAGTCGTAGCCGACCGTCTCGGTCCGCAGATCGAGCGGGTCGGTCCAGGCGGACATGGTGCTTCCGGGCGAAGACTCGGTTTGGCCGTAGACCGAGACTATCCCGCGCATATTCATCTCGTTCGGATCGGCGGCGCGGCGCATCAGCTCGGGCGGACAGCCCGCCCCCGCCATTATCCCGGTCCGCATATGCGAGAAGTCGGTCTTGCGGTAATCCTCGTGGTTGAACATGGCGATGAACATCGTCGGCACGCCGTTGAAGCAGGTGATCTTTTCCTTGTCTATGCAGGCAAGCGAGCTCTTCGCCGAAAAGTAGGGCATCGGGCAGACGGTCGCCCCGTGGGTCATAGAGGAAGTCATCGACAGTACCATTCCGAAGCAGTGGAACATCGGGACCTGGATCATCATCCTGTCGGCGGTCGAAAGCCCCATCCTGTCGCCTATGCACTTGCGGTTGTTGACGACGTTGTAGTGGGTGAGCATTACCCCTTTCGGGAAGCCGGTGGTGCCGGAGGTGTACTGCATATTGCAGACGTCGTCCGGGCGCACGCGGGCGGCGAGACGCTCGATCTCGCGGTGAGAGATGAGGTCGCGGCGGCGCATCGCTTCGTCGAAGGTGAGGCATCCTGGCATACGGAAGCCGACGGTTATCACGTTGCGCAGGAAGGGAAGCGCCTTGCAGTGAAGCGGCTCCCCCGGCTTTGCGCGGGCTATCTCCGGGCAGAGGGAGTTGATTATCTCTTTATAGTCGGAGTCGAGGCAGGAGTCGATCATAACGAGCGTGTGGGTGTCCGACTGACGGAAAAGGTATTCCGCCTCGTGTATCTTATACGCGGTGTTGACCGTGACCAGCACGGCGCCGATCTTGGTCGCCGCCCAGAAGGTGATAAACCACTCCGGCACGTTGGTCGCCCAGATCGCGACCTTGCCGCCCGGACGGACGCCGAGCGAGACGAGAGCGCGGGCGAAATCGTCCACGTCGTCCCGGAACTGCGAATAGGTGCGGGTGTAGTCGAGAGTCGTGTATTTAAAACAGTACTGGTCGGGGAACTCCTCCGCCATGCGGTCGAGCACCTGCGGGAAGGTGAGGTCGATAAGCTCGTCCTTTTTCCAGACGTACTGTCCCGTCCCGTCGTGGTTGGGATAGAGCATCTTCTTTTTGCCTCGCGTCGACCGGTACCGGCGCATATAGTTGACGAAATGGGGGAGAATGACGTCTATGTAGGGCAGATCCTCCATCCACTCTATCTTCCATTCGAGCGAGATAAATCCGGCGTAGTCGACCGAGTAGAGGGCGCGCATCACTTCGGGAATGGGCATATCCCCCTCGCCGACCAGCTGATAGCTCCCGTCCTTTCCCGAGTCGCGGAGATGGACGTGGCGGACGTAGGCGCCGAGGTTCTTGATGGTCACGTCCGGGGTCTCGCCGCAGTCGCGGTAGGGGTGATGGACGTCCCACAGCACGCCGAGATTGTCGCGGGCGTACTCGTCGAGCAGGGCGCGCAGCTTGGCGGTGTCTGAAAAAGCGCCGTTGGTCTTTATGAGCAGCGTGACGCCGTTCTTTTCGGCCTCGGGGATGAGTGAGTCGAGGTCGCGCTTTACCGCCTCGCCGTCGGAAGAATCGGTGCGGAAGGCGACGTATTCGGTCTGCATCACCCCCGCGAGAGCGATCAGCGAACGCAGATGCTCCGTTTCTTCGGCGTTCCCCATGCCTATATTGCAGGAGGAGTCGAAAAGAGGTATGCACAGTCCGTCCTCGCGCAGTCCGCGCAGGGTGGAGGCGGCGTTGTATTTATGCAGGGGACCTCCCGCGCCGGTCAGCGCCGGATCCTTATAGGCGTCGTAGACCTCTATGCCGGAAAAGCCGTTCTCTTTCGCCATCCCGCAGAGCTCGGTCCAGGATACGTCCGTCCTGCCTCTCGTCGAAAAGGAAAGGTTCATTTTTCACTCTCCTCGTATACTACCTTGTTGAGCGCGTTGATGTACGCCATGATGCCGGAGCCGACGACGTCGGTCGAGATGCCGCGGCCGGAGTAGAGCTTGCCGCCCGAGCGCAGGCGGACGATGGTCTCGCCCATCGCCTCGCGCCCCTCGGTGACGGCGCGAATCTGGAAGTCGTCCAGCTCGTACTGCGTGCCGGTTATCTGTTCTATCGCAAGGAAGGAGGCGTCTATCGGTCCGTCGCCGACGCAGATGCCGTCCTCCGCACGGCCGTCCTTTATCAACCGGATATGGCTGCTGGCGGTTATGACGTTGCCGGAATTGATAAGATAGCTGTCCAGCTTGTAGGTCGGCGGGACCTGCAGGGCGCAGGTGGCGATCATGACGTCCAGCTCCTTCGCCGTGACCTGCTCCTTTTTGTCCGCCGCGGCGCGGAACGCCTCGTATACCTTTATGACGTCGTCCTCCGAGAGATCATATCCCAGCTTCGCCGCGGCGGAGCGGACGGCGGCCTGATCGTCGTGGGTACTGAGGACAAAGTCCTCCTCCTCGCGGACCCCGTTTTCGAACGGTGTGGAGCGGCTCTTTTCCGATCTGCAGAGGCGTTCGATCTGACCGGCGGTGCGGTGCAGCTCGGTCACGCGGACTCCGCACGAGACTCCGAGCGTTTCGCCCTTCGCCGCGACGACCGCCGCCAGCTTTTCGAGCGAAGCCCGCCCGCTCCCGCAGGAGACGACTTTTATCTCGTCGGCTCCGGCTTCTATCGCGTTGACGGCGCAGCTCTCCGCCATGTACAGCGCGTCCGACACGGCTGCTCCCAGCTTCGCCGTATCTCCGATCTCTTTCTTCACCGCCGAAACGAACGCAAAGATCTCGTTCGGCAGCATAACGCCGGCGTCGTCGCACAGGGTGACGGTCGTGGCGCCGCTTTCCACGGCGCGCCTGACGGCTTTGATCAGGAAGGCGGGATCCGAACGGCTCGCGTCTCCGGCGGAGAATTCGACGTCCGGGCAAAGCGCGCGGCATTCCGCCGTCCGTTTGGCGATCAGTTCGAGCATGGCGTCCGGCTTTTTATGGCAGAGATACTCCATCTGGACGGTCGAGACGGGGAGCGAGACCTGCAGCCTCGGCTCCTTCGCTTCGGCGAGACAGCTCCATACGAACTCCGCGCCTCCGTCCTCCGCCGCGGGGACGGTGACGCAAAGACGCGCCTCTGTCACCGCCGTAGAAAGCGACTTGATAAGCAGGCCGTCGATCTTGGGATTTGCCGGCTCGCCCACCTCGATATAATCCGCGCGCAGGCGGTCGAGCAGCTTGCACAGCTCCAGCTTTTCCCGGAAAGAAAGGGCGAAGCCCCCGTCTCCCGCGCTTTTTATCGTCGCATCGCTCAGTACGATCCTTCTCATGGCTTTCTCTGCCTCCGTGTAAAATAAAAAATCCCCGAAGCCTTCGGCTCGAGGGACGGAAAAATCTCCGCGGGACCACCCTGATTACCGCCCTTGGGCGGTCAACTCAACGGACTCCGATAAGTCCTTGCCTGTAACGGGGCGTCCGGGACGGCTTACTCGGCGTTTTACGCTTTCTGCCGACCTGCTCGGGAACGAGACCGTCGCCTGCCATCGGTATCGGCTCGCACCCGCCGCCGACTCTCTTGAACTCCCGGCAAACAACTTAATTCCGTCGTCGCATTTATCGCATTGATTTGGTGTTGTGTCGATTATAACCCCATTTTTCTTATTTGTCAAGGCTTTTGAAAAATATTTGATCTTAACGCAGAATTAGGCCAAATCATCTTGCAAGTCTTGCGGATATATGGTAAAATTTATATATCAAATCATCTGCGAGGGCAAAATGGCAAAGCTCTATTTCAAGTTCGGCGCGATGGGCAGCTCCAAGACTGCGCAGGCGCTCATGACCAAGTTCAACTACGAGGAAAAGGACCAGACGGTCTGGCTCATTAAGCCGGCGACCGACACCCGCGACGACCGGGTCGACGCGAGCGGCAAGGTGATAACCGTTCTGCGCTCGCGGATAGGACTTTACGCTCCCGCCGAGGCGATAGGGCCGGAGACCGACCTTTTCGCCGAGTTCAAAAAGAGGAGCGAAAAGGAGAAGTACGTCGACGTCATCATCTGCGACGAGTGCCAGTTCCTCACCGAAAAGCAGGTGGACGAACTGAAGGACGTGGCGGACAAGCTGGACGTTCCGGTGATCTGCTTCGGCCTGCGCGCCGACTTCCAGACCAGGCTCTTTCCGGGGAGCAAGCGGCTATTTGAGATAGCGGACAGCATTACCGAGATCAAGTCGATATGCCGCTGCGGCCGCAAGGCGACCGTCAACGCCCGCTTTGACGACGACGGAGAGATCGTAACGGAGGGCGCGCAGGTCGTGCTCGGCGGCAACGACCGCTACGAGGGCATGTGCTATAAATGCTACCGCGCGCTGGTCGAAGATAAGCTGGCGAGAGGATGATCGGGTTCGAAGTTCAAAGTTCAAAGAAGCGGGCAGAGAGGCCGTCTGCTTATCCCGGACCGTTTTTTGGACCTTGAACTCGCCCGTTTTTGAACTCCCTATTAACTATAATACATATCAAATAAAAGGAGCATCACTATGGCACTCTATCCCACACCGCATATCAACGCGACGCCGGAGGATTTTGCCGAAACGGTACTTATGCCGGGCGATCCCCTCCGCGCAAAATTCATAGCCGAGACCTTCCTTACCGACGCGCGCCTTGTCAACAACGTGCGCGGCATCCAGGGCTACACCGGGACCTATGACGGCACGCCGGTATCCGTTATGGCGAGCGGGATGGGCATGCCCTCCATCGGTATTTATTCTTACGAGCTGTTCAACTTCTTCGGGGTCGAGAACATCATGCGCATAGGCTCGGCGGGCGCGATGAACGAAAAGATCAGGGTCCGCGACATCGTAATGGGGATGGGCGCCTGCACCAACTCCAATTTCGCCCATCAGTACCATCTGCCGGGCGATTTCGCCCCGATCTGCAGCTACAGGATGCTTCGTACCTGCGTCGAGACGGCGGAGGAGATGGGAGCGCGCTATCACGTCGGAAACATTCTTTCTTCCGACACCTTCTACAACGATACGGAAGGCGTTCCCGAGGGCTTCCTCTCGCAGGCGGCATGGGGAAAGATGGGGGTCATGGCGGTCGAAATGGAGGCGGCG
>JAFSSR010000029.1 GCA_017450885.1 Clostridia bacterium
CGTTTTCCCCCTCCCCGCTTCGCGGGGGAAGGAGCTTTGCGTGAGCGCCGTTCTGGCGCGACGACCTCGAAGGCGGCGGGGTTAAAACCCCGCCCTACGGTGTCGCCGCACCCGAACGCTGTCATTGCGAGGACGCCTGCGGCGTCCGCGGCAATCCGTTTTCCCCTTATCGTTTGCGGCGGAGCCGCAACATCGTTTTCCGCAGGAAACCTCGTTTACGCGAAGCGTAACATCGTTTTCCGCAGGAAACCTCGTTTACGCGGAGCCGACTTCGTTTTCCCCTCCCCTCACCCGGTTCCGCCGCGAGCGGACCCACCATCTGCAAACCGCTGATCTTTATGCTTTCGTCCTTCTCCTCACCCCAGATACTCCTCCGGCGCGCGGATCTCGATCACGGCGGACTCGCCGTCCCCGTCCGATCCGTCGGGGCAGAGCTCCTTTGTCAGCTTTTCAAATCCGCCGGGCGTCGGCGCGTCCAGCTCGGTCAGCAGACGCAGCCGGACGATCGCCTCTCCGACCGTCAGCTTCTCTTTTGGGGACACCATCCCCCTGTCGGTCAGCTTTTCGAGCGTCTTTTCGTCGGTCAGCTCCATCCCCAAAGCGGACTTCATCGCTTCCCTGACCGCCTCGTGCGTGAATTCTATCGGTTTGTTTTTCTTCATGAGTCCCCTTCAAAGCGCACTTCTTATCCTGCCTCCATTGTAGACCCTGATCGGCTGACTTTTCTTCCCTGTCCCCCGCGTTCTCCGACTTTTTTTATCCGGTTCGACCTGCTTTTCTTGCCGCGTGCCGCGGAAAACTGACTTTTATTCCACCCCCGCTTCCCGCAGAAATCTCCTCACCGCCTTGAGCGCGCCGTTTTCGGTCTCGCCCGCCCCGAGCCGCTGGGCGACCGCCCGCCAGGACAGGCAGTCGATAAAGCGCAGCTTGAGTATCGCCCGCAGACGCGGATCGGCGACCGAGTCGATAAAGGCGGTCACCTCCGCCTCCTTTCTGTAGAGCCGCCAGAGGTTGGCGTCCACCGCCCGTTCGAGATCGACCATCGCCGCCACGCAGCAGCCCACGCGGTCGACCACCCCGGCGTGCGGACCCCACATCCCCGTTCCGCTCCCTACCGTCGACTCCGCCCTCTCCCTCAGCTCGCGTATCCGCGCCCTGTCGCGCTCGATCTCCTTTTTGATGTAGTAAATACCGTTCAGTTCGTTATACGTCATTTTCCTTCCTTTTTTCTTCCTTTCCGTTGATCAGCTCGTCGGCGTAGACGTCGGCGTCCTTGCTGTAGACGCAGCAGTCGCAGCCGAAGCAGTCGCCCCGCAGATCGAAATAGAGCCGGTCCACGTCCTCCTCCCCGCAGACCGGGCAGTCCACCCTTTCCCGAAGTCTCTTCGCGTAATTTGTTTCAAACAATAATGCTTCACCCCCTTGACAATACTAAACATTTGTGATATACTCAACACAGAAATTAGAGCAATATTGCAACAATGTTGAGCAATATTTACTTCCCAACTGTTGAGCAGTACGCATTATACCAAACATTTGAGAATTAGTCAAGTGTTTTTACTCACTTTTTGTGAAGTATCCGAAGAATTGGAGGATCGAACAAAAAATGTACGACTCGTTTGTAATGCTTGCACAAAAAAAGGGGGTCACCGCCTATAAGGTGGCAAAGGAAACGGGACTTTCACAGCAGGTCTTCACCAACTGGAAATCGGGGCGCAGTCAGCCCAGCCAGTCGACGCTTCGCAAGATCGCCGAATACTTCGGCGTGTCGGTCGACTATCTGGTGACCGGGCGCGAGCCGCAGCCCGCCGGCTTCGACAACCTCTTCCCGGTCCGCACCAAGCGCCTGCCTCTGCTGGGCGAGATAGCCTGCGGCGAGCCGATCTACGCCGACGAACAGCACGGCGAGTTCGTCTCGACCGACGAGGGCCTTGAGGCTGACTTCTGCCTGCGCGCCAAGGGCGACAGCATGGTCGGCGCGCGCATCCACGACGGCGACGTCGTCTTCGTCCGCAAGCAGGACGCCGTCGAGAACGGCGAGATCGCCGCCGTCGTCATCGAGGACGAGGCGACCCTCAAGCGCGTCTACTACTACCCCGACGACGCAAAGCTGGTCCTCTCCCCGGAAAATCCCCGCTACGCCCCCCTCGTCTACGTCGGCGAGGAGCTCGACCGCATCCGCATCCTCGGCCGCGCCGTCGCCTTCCAGAGCAGGATAAGGTGACGTTAGTCGTCAGTCGTCAGTCGTAAGTCATAAGAAGTCTCATTTGCGGCGAAGCCGCAAATATATCGAAAAATGCCGTAGGCATTTTATATCGAATTTCCGCGTCAGCGGAAATATATCGAGTTTGCGGCTCTGCCGCAAACATATCGACCGAAATCGCGCTGCCAACGATGTTGCGCTGACGCGCAAATTGCCCTCCGGGACCCCTCATTCGTCTCGCTACGCGAGCCACCGCCCCTATGGGTCCCCGGCGCAGCCGGGTGAGGGGAGGGGCGGCGCGGCAAAGCCGCGCAATTATATGTTTTGGTTGCGCTGACGCGCAAGTAATGATCGCTTTAAGTCGAGTTTTGGTTGCGCTGACGCGCAAGTGGTGTTTTCGTCCTGCGGCGAAAGGCGGCTAATAATAAATAACCCCCGGATATCCGCAAATTCTGTGAATATCCGGGGATTTTTACATTATAATTATTTTATTAAGTAGAAAATCCTGTTTTTGCTTGATTTATACTGCGGAATATGGTATAGTGTAGATTAGGTATATATATCCGCAAGAAAACGATCACGATATAAACGGGGGAAGGCAGATCGATGAACATTTCATTCTCACCGCCCGACATCTCCGAACGGGAGATCGAGGAGGTAACGGCGGCTTTGCGGTCGGGGTGGATCACCACCGGACCGAAAACCAAGCTGTTCGAGAAAAAAATAGCCGAATACTGCGGAACAAACAAGGCGGTCTGCCTCAATTCCGCCACCGCCGCCCTCGAAATGACCCTCCGTCTTTTGGGGATAGGTCCCGGCGACGAGGTCATAACCTCCGCCTACACCTACACCGCGTCCGCGTCGGTCATCGACCACGTCGGAGCAAAGATAGTTTTGGTCGACGTCGAGCCGGGCAAGTTCACCATCGACTGCGATAAACTCGCCGACGCGATAACTCCCCGCACCAAGGCGGTCATCCCGGTCGACATCGGCGGCGTCCCCTGCGACTACGCCCGCGTTATCGCCGCCGTCGAGAGCAAAAAGCATCTCTTCTC
>JAFSSR010000030.1 GCA_017450885.1 Clostridia bacterium
ACGGTGCTCGGGAGAGCGGCGTCGGGCGTCCACTGGCTGACCGACATCGCCGGAGCCTGTATCCTTTCCGCCGCCCTCGTTTCCCTCTACCGTGCGGCGGTGTTGTTCATCTCGGCGAAAAGAAGCCCCGCAGCTGAAGAATAAACCGAAGATTTCCCGCGAATATTCCCGTATCCCCCATCCCTAAAAAATACGGAGAACTTATTTATGATAGATCGGATGAAAAAAAGGAGGGCGTTTTTCTCACGGCTGATCGTACTCAGCGCGGCGGGGATAGCCCTTAATATATCCGCCTCCCTCCTTGCGCGTACTGTCGGGATCCCCCTCTATCTCGACAGCATCGGTACGTTTACAGTCGCAATGCTCGGCGGGACCCTGCCCGCCATCATCGTCGGATTTATAAGCAATCTGATCAGCGCTTTTATAGATCCGAACAACCTCTATTTCGGAGTAATAAACGTGCTTGTCGCCGTCGGGGCGGCTTGGTGCAGCCGGCGCGGCTTTTTCAAAAAGGTCTGGAAGACTCTTGCCGCCATGTTCTGCTTTGCGGTGTTCAGCGGCTTATTGAGCACCTTCATAGCGTGGTTCCTCCAGAGCTACGGGAGCGGCAACGTATCGTTCAAGCTCTACGAATGGCTGCATCACAATACCGGGATATCGATCTTCTCCGCTCAGCTCGACGCGCACCTGCTGACCGACGTCGCAGACAAGTCCGTATCCATCCTCGCGGCTATCGGGATCTATCATCTCGTCCCGCAGCGGAGGAGGGATGATTTTTCCTCCGCCCTTCGTCTCAACGAGTACCGGAACGAAGCCGGCTCGGACGTGGACCGCTCGCTTCTCCACAAGGTCGTCGCCGTCGTGCTGACCGCCGAGGTGCTGCTCGGCACGCTTGCCTGCGGGATAGGGTATTTCCTCTACAGGCAGACCGCCATACGCCGATATACTGACACCTGCGCCGGAGTGGTCGAAAGCTCGATCTTCTTTATTGATCCCGACCGTGTGGATGAATATATCTCGATCGGCGATCACTCCTACGAGTATACCCGCGCCGAAAAGGCGTTGTACGGACTGAAAAACGGCTTTAAAGAGATTGAATACATCTACGCGTATAAAATAATCCCCGAGGGATGCCAGGTCGTGTTCGACCTGAGCACCGAGGATCTCGAGGGCGCGTCGCCGGGGGATATTATCCCGTTCGATGAATCGTTCGAGCAGTATCTTCCCGCCCTTTTCGCCGGCGAGGAGATAGATCCCATCGTGACGGACGACACCTACGGCTGGCTGCTGACCGTCTACAAGCCGGTCCGCAATTCCGCCGGAGAATGCGTCTGCTACATGGCGGCGGACATAAAGATGGACTCGATCATCACCGACGAGGCCGAGTTCATAATGAAGATGTCCTCGCTCTTCTTCGGAGTGTCGATACTGGTCGTCGCCATCATACTCGAGCTGGTCAAGAGCGGAATGGTCTTCCCGCTCAACTCGATGGCAAGCGCGGCGAGCAGCTTCGCCTACGATTCCGAGGCCGGGCGCAGCCTCAGCCTTGATAAGATCGACGAGCTCGATATCCACTCGGGCGACGAGATCGAGAACCTGTACAGCGCGCTTGCAAAGATGGCGCACGACTCCTCCCGCTACATCGACGAGGTCAAGCAGCAGAACGATCAGATCACCAAGATGCAGGAGGAGATCATCCTCGATTTCGCGGAGATGGTCGAAGCCCGCGACAAGTGCACCGGCGACCATATAAAGAAGACGTCCAAGTACGTTAAGGCGATAGCCGAGGAGCTCCGCCGCGACAGCGTGTATTCCGACGTGATGACCGACGAATACATCAATTCGCTGGTCAGATCGGCGCCTCTGCACGACGTCGGAAAGATAAAGATCTCCGACCTGATCCTCAATAAACCCGGCAGGCTGACCGACGAGGAGTTCGAGCTGATGAAGACCCACACCACGGAGGGCCGCAACATCCTCTGCAACGCGTCCAGCCTCGCAAACTCGAGCGGCTACCTCAAGGAGGCGGTCGATATGGCCAACTATCACCACGAGCGCTGGGACGGCACCGGCTATCCAACCGGGCTCGCGGGCGAGGATATCCCGCTTTCAGCCCGCATCATGGCGGTGGCGGACGTCTTTGACGCCCTCATCTCCCGCAGGAGCTACAAGGCGCCCTTCAGCTATGAAAAGGCTACGGGCATAATCCGCGAGGAGTCGGGGAGCCACTTCGATCCCGTCGTGGTAGACGCCTTCCTTAAGATATCAAAAGAGCTTTACGAGGAAGACTACGGCCCCGTGGAAGGGGAAGAAAGCAAGGACCAAGGAGAAAACAAGTAATGAATATCGTATGTCTCGATCTCGAGGGCGTTCTTGTGCCCGAGATATGGATCGCCTTTTCGGAAGCGAGCGGAATACCCGAGCTGCGCCGCACCACCCGCGACGAGCCCGACTATGACAAGCTGATGAAGTTCCGCCTCGCCATACTCAAGGAGCACGGACTGGGAATAAACGAGATCAGGGCGACCATCGAAAAGATCGACCCCATGCCGGGCGCAAAGGAATTTCTCGACGAGCTGCGCAGTATCACGCAGGCGGTCATCTTGAGCGATACCTTCGAGCAGTTCGCCGCCCCGCTCATGGCGAAGCTCGGCTATCCCACCATCTTCTGCAACACCCTCACCGTCGCCGAAAACGGCGAGATCACCGGATACAAGCTCCGCGCCGAAAAGACCAAGCTGGTCACCGTCCGCGCCTTCCAGTCGATCGGCTACGATACGATAGCCTCCGGCGACTCCTTCAACGACCTCGCCATGATCGAGGCGAGCAAGGCGGGCTTCCTCTTCCGCTCGACCGACGCGATCAAGGCGGCTCACCCCGAGCTTCCCGCCTTCGAGGAGTATTCCGATCTGCTCGACGCGATCAAAAAGGCGTTGTAAGGGTAGGGGTTCATAGTTCAAAGACTGGTTAGCAGTTAGCAGTTTGCAGTTCGCAGAAGAGTTCAAAGATCGAAGATCAAAGTTCAAAGATCGAAGATCGAAGATCGAAGATCGAAGTTCGAAGATCGAAGATCGAAGTTCAAAGATCGAAGTTCAAAGATCAAAGATCGAAGTTCAAAGATCAAAGATTAAAGTACTATAGTTCAAGGAAAGAGTTTGGTGCTGATATTTCATGTCAGCACCTTTTCTCTGTCATTGCGAGGAGCGCCGGCGTGGCCGTACCAAAAAATCCGCAGTATACTCGGAGCGGACGTATCGCTTACATGCACGCTCCGCCGAGCGACGCGGCAATCCGTTCCGAAATAATTAGGAATTAGGAATGAGGAATGAGGAATTGCGGTGTCGCCGGCGGCGACGAATAATCCGGAAACGTAAGGCGCTGTAACTCCGTTTCCGCACCCGAACGCTGTCATTGCGAGGAGTACCGAAGGTACGACGCGGCAATCCGTAATCCTGCCTTCGAGGTCGTCCCACCCGAACGCCATTTCAACCGGTAGGGGCGGGGTCCCACCCCCGCCCTAAAGATACAGTCAGCAACCGACTTCGTTTTTCCCCTCCCCTCAGTCGCCTACGGCGACAGCTCCCCCTCCCCGCTTCGCGGGGGAAGGAGCTTTTTTGCATGTGCCGCCTTCAGCGACCGCCGGAATCAAGCCGGCGGGATGAAAAAATTCACAAAATTTATGTGATAATAGTGTTAATATTAACATTTTTCGCTTCCGGCTCGCTTGACAGAGGGTGCGCCGTATGGTATCATTATACTGGTTCGGTATGCGATGTCTTTTGCCGGACGTGTTCATTTAAAATAATAATGGGGAGTGAGAGGACCCGGTCGTCCGTCGTCGGAGGGTCCTTGAAAACTGAAATGAAGATCACAGCGCGAAGAGAACAGGTCCGCGAGATGCTGGGCAAAAAACCGTTCATCTCGCTGGAGGAACTGATCGAGGCGTTTCCGGACGTCTCGTCAATGACGTTACGCCGTGACATCGAATATTTCGAAAAGCACGGCGAGGCTATCAAGGTGCGCGGGGGCGCACGTTCCATGAAATTCATTACCACCTCGATGGAGGCCGCTTTTTCAAAGCGGCTGATGGAGAACACCGTCGAGAAGGAAAGGGTGGCAAAATGCGCCGCCTCGATGATCGAGACGGGGAGATCCGTCTTCCTCGACTCGGGGACCACTATGCTCGCTCTGGCAAAGATCCTGCCCGACGAGCGCGTTACCTTAGTGACAACGGGACCTAACATTGCACTTGAACTTATCAAAAAGAGCCGCCCGATAGTCTACATCATCGGCGGGATGCTCAACCGTGACAACATTTCGGTAGTCGGAAGCCCGGCGATGGAGTACGTCGACGATATCAACGTGGATATGGCGTTCATCGTTCCGTCGGGAATGTCCGCGGCGGGGGTATCCAGCGGCAACTATACCGAGTGCGAGCTGAAAAAGAAGATCATCGAGAAGGCTCGCCAGAAGGTGCTGGTCGTCACCAACGCCAAGGTGGACAAGGTGCTTCCCTACAACGTCTGCGGGTTCGACAGCGTCGACCTGCTCATCACCGACTCGCCTCTGCCCGACGATATCTCCCGGGAGTGCGAAAAGCACGGGGTAAAGGTGATAATCGCTTAAAAAGAAAATACTTATACATTATTCTATGGAGGATAAAACATGGCAACCTTAGTTATCATGCCCAGACAGGGACAGAGCGTGGAAAGCTGCGTCATCACCACCTGGGCAAAGAAAAAGGGCGACACGGTAGCGGAGGGGGATATCCTTTTCTCCTACGAGACCGACAAGTCCAGCTTCGACGAGAAAGCCGCGGCGGCGGGCACGCTGCTTGAGGTCTTCTGCGAAGAGGGCGACGACGTCCCCTGCCTCGATCCGGTCTGCATCATAGGCGCTCCCGGCGAGGACATCTCTTCTCTCATGCCGAAAAAAGAAGAGGCCGCGGCTCCCGCCGAGGCTCCCAAGGCGGAGACGAAGCCGGAGGCGGAGGCTCCCAAGGCCGACGTTCCCGCGGCTGAAGCCACCGTCAATACCGAGGGCAGGATGAAGATCTCCCCGCGCGCCCGCCATCTCGCCGAGCGCACCGACGCCGATCTCGCGCAGGCTGTCCCCACCGGACCCAACGGACGCATAATCGAACGCGACGTAAACGCTCTGCTCGACGCCGGCAAGCTGGTCGGCGCGGTCAAGGCGGAAGCCGCCGCGGAAGCTCCCAAGGCCGCCGCGGAAGCCGCTCCCGAGGTCGAGTACGTCGACGAAAAACTGCCCAATATCCGCAAGGTCATCGCCAAGGCGATGGTCAATTCGCTGTCCACCATGGCTCAGCTCACCCTTATGGAGTCCTTCGACGCGACCGAGCTTCTCGCCTGCCGCGCCAAGGTCAAGGCGAACGCCGAGAAGATGGGCATGGCGAACATCACCATAAACGATATGATCCTCTTCGCCGCCGCCAAGACCGCCCTTAACCACAAGGACATCAACGCAAACTATCTTGACGATCAGCAGGTGATGAGGTACTTCACCAACGTGCACGTCGGCGTCGCCGTGGATACCGCGCGCGGACTTCTCGTCCCCACCGTCCACAACGCCAACAAGCTGACCCTCAACGAGCTGTCGATCGCCGCCAAGGAGCTTATCAATCAGGCGAAGGAGGGGACCATCTCTCCCGACAAGCTCAAGGGCGCTTCCTTCACCGTTTCCAACCTCGGATCCGCCGGAGTCGAGTACTTCACGCCGGTCATCAATCCGCCTCAGACCGCCATCCTCGGCGTGGGCGGCATTACCCGCCGCGTCAAGAGAGTGAACGGCGAGGACGTCTTCTACGACGCCATCGGTCTGTCGCTCACCTTCGACCACCGCGCTCTCGACGGCGCTCCCGCCGCCCGCTTCCTGAAGGAGCTCGTTTCCAATCTCGAGAACTTCAGCCTGCTTCTTGCAAAGTGAGGTAGAAGGATATGGAACTTTACGATCTCATAGTGCTCGGCGGAGGTCCCGCCGGCTACAACGCGGCTGAAAGAGCCGCCGAGGAAGGACTCAAGACCCTGCTCTTCGAGGGACGCGCGCTCGGCGGCGTCTGCCTCAACGAGGGCTGCATCCCGACCAAGACCCTGCTCTATTCCGCAAAGATCTACGACTACGCCAAGCACGGCCCCGAGTACGGCGTCTCCTTCGACGGCGCCAAGATCGACCACAAGGCGGTCGTCGAGCGCAAGGGCAGAGTGGTGAAGATGCTGGTCGGCGGCATAGGCGCGACGCTCAAAAAGGCGGGCGTCACCGTCGTCTCCGAAAACGCAAAGATCACCGGCCGCGACGGAGAGGGCTTTACCGTCGCCGCCGCCGGGACGGAGTACAAGGCGAAAAAGCTGCTGGTCTGCACCGGCTCTACCGCCGCCGTTCCGCCCATCCCCGGCCTGCGCGAGTCGGTCGCTTCCGGCTTTGCAAAGACCAACCGCGAGATACTTGAAATGACCACCGTTCCGAAAAAGCTGGTCGTCATCGGCGGCGGCGTCATCGGACTCGAAATGGCTTCCTATTTCAATTCCATAGGCAGCAAGGTCACGGTCATCGAGATGCTCGACCATATCGCCGGTCCCACCGACCGCGAGATCTCGTCCATCCTCCAGAAGAACTATATGAAACGCGGCGTCGAGTTCCTGCTCCAGGCCAAGGTCACCTCGGTCGAGAAGGACGGCGTCTGCTTCGAAAAGGACGGCAAGGCGCAGAAGGCCGAGGCCGACTGCGTGCTCGTCTCCATCGGCCGCCGCGCCATGACCGCCGATATCGGCCTCGAGACCATCGGCGTCAAGGTCGAGCGCGGAGCCATCGTCACCAACGAGCGCTGCGAGACCAATATCGCGGGCGTCTGGGCGGCGGGCGACGTCAACGGCAAGCTTATGCTCGCTCATACCGCCTACCGCGAGGGCGAGGTCGCCGTCAATAATATGGTGGGTAAGCGCGACGAGGTCCATTACGAGTCCATCCCGTCCGTCATATACACCAATCCCGAGGTCGCAAGCGTCGGCGAGACCTCCGAGTCGGTTAAGGAAAAAGGCCTCGACGCCAAGACCCTCTCCGTTACCCTCAAATATTCCGGCCGCTACGTGGCTGAAAACGAGGGCGGCGACGGCATAGTCAAGCTCATTATCGACAAGGAACACCGTTACCTCATCGGCGTCCATATGATCGGCAACTACGCCTCCGAGATAATCTACGGCGCCGCCATGATGGTCGAAAAGAAGATGCGCGTCGACAATATCAAAAAGTTCGTCTTCCCGCATCCCTCCGTCTGCGAGGTCATCCGCGAAGGTATATTCCAGATATGATCGGAACTAAAAGGTAATTTTCGGGGGCGCTTTTGAAAAAGCCGCCCCCAAGCCCCCGCAAAACTTTTGTACTGCGCTCCCGCGCCGCTGCATCTTTCGCGGCGGAAAACGGGAACGGTCGCGCTCCGCAGGAGCGTGACCGGGACGGCGATCAGCAAAAATCGACTCTGAAAGCGAGCTTTCAAGATCGATTTTTGCCTATCGCCGAGCGTCCGCTCCTGCGGAGCGTCCCCTATGACGCCTTGTAAAGACGGTGAAAAGAGCGTACCGTAAAAGCTTTTGAAGGGGCGCGGGGAAAGCTTTTCTCCGAAAAGTTTCCCCGTTCAATAATAAAAATCATTTTAAGGAGATAAAACTATGCCTAAGAGTCAATACATCGATCCCAAAAAGGTATTTACCCCGGGATTCATCCATTTTGAGGACATCCCGGTCTGCCAGTACAAGAAGACGCTGGCGGAGGAAAAGAAGATCTACACAAAGGACGACATGCTGCGCATCTACCGCGACATGCGTATAATCCGCGAATTCGAGACGATGCTCAACGAGATCAAGACAAAGTCGGTCTACAACGGCGTTGAGTATAACAATCCGGGTCCGGCTCACCTTTCTCTCGGACAGGAAGCTTCCGCAGTCGGCGAGGCGTACTGCCTTGACATCAACGACTTCACCTTCGGCTCTCACCGCAGCCACGGCGAGATCCTTGCAAAGGGTCTTTCCTCCATCAACAAGCTGACCGACGAAGAGCTGTACGACATAATGAAGGAATTCCTCGGCGGCGCTACCCTCAAGGTCATCG
>JAFSSR010000031.1 GCA_017450885.1 Clostridia bacterium
CGACCGCAATATCGGCATGGCGGACAAGGCGGAGGAATATCTCGCCGCGGGACAGAAGACCTTTTTCGCCGTCGGCACCGGGCATATGGTCGGCGAGGGCGGCATAGCCGACCTGCTCACGCAGCGCGGGTATACGGTGGAGAAGATACCCGTGGATTGAACGGATCGAACGTAAAAAGGACCCCCCGAGAGGGGGCCCTTTTTACGTTCGGTATAAACGGCGTCAATTTTCCGGGATGGCTCCTTTCCCCGCGAAGCGGGGCGGGGAAATGCCCGCGTGCACAGCGGGCTTCTATTCAATAATATCGTCCTTCTGCGTCCTCTTCCACTTTAACCATAAAGGGCTCAGCAAGGATGCTTTCGGATCATCCTGCAAAGTCCGGCACGGAAAATCTTCGCAATGACCGCAGGATATGAGGCCTTTATTAATAGCGCAGTCATGAGCATAACACTCTCCGCCGACGTTTTCTTTGATGCAGCCTTTACATTTGTCCGCAAGATAACTCGGACATTGACCGCAGTAATAACCGCATTTTCCCAATAATTCCTTATCCATATTCGTTGCCTCATCAGTTACGGTTTATCATAGGTACTGTTCTATTACGATGATCTCTCCGGTCGATCCGTCTCTGAAACGCCAGCTCCTCATATCGCCGCTGCTTTTGCCCTTTCCCAGATATGTCGCGGGACGGCCGTCTCTGCCGAGCGGCCATTCGGAGCTCTGGACCCAGCACGGACGGCCTTTTTCGGTCTTGAATTCCTCGCGGATCTTCGCTTTTATCGCTTTTTTGCGCTCGGTTTCCTTCATCGTCTCGGGAAACAACGGTATTATGTGCTTTGAAATATACTTTTCCGCTTCTCCGCCCGCAAGATACTCCGGAATGACTTTGAGAGAAAAACTGTAATTATTAAAATACTTGTCCGTCCGCGGCACACTTTGATCGTACTGATAATAAATAGAATATACTCTTTCATAAAAACCGGAAGCACCCGCGGCTGTTTCCACGTCGTGTGTGATCATTCTTTTTTCGTACGTCAGAAAGTTGTGTACGGATGAATACTCGTAATTGCCGTATTTGTGCAAATCGGCAGGTGGATCCAAAAGGATCGCCAGATCGCCTGCGCTTTCGTACTCGCGGTCTCCGACCGTATGGCGGTACTTTTTCAGCGGCTTTCCGGCCTCTTTTATATTATCAACGATAGATTGCAGAAAAGCCTCTATCTCGGGATCGGAGTCGAAGATCCCGCGGAACGTGACGATATCCGTTTTGCCGGAAAGGAAATCGCGTATGGAATTGATAACTTCTGTATTACTCATCTTTTTTACCTGTCAAAACGTGAACTTCTCCCACGGGACGGAGACCGGCTCGCCGCGGGTGATGATATCGTCTATGTGACAGAGGAGAGGGAAATCGGCGAGATCGACCTCGCCCCGTTCGGCTCTCTTTCGGATGGCTCGCCCGACGCGCTCGGCGACGACAAGCGACTCAAGCGTGACGCCTTTGAGTTCAGCCTTCGCCTCGTCTATCGTAAGCCCGCGCCCGAGCAGTACGCCGACCAGACGGGTCCTTCCGCCGTAAACGGTGACGTAGAGGTCGCCGACTCCGACCGCGAGGTTGTTGATACTACCCGCCCCCTGCAGCCGCAAGAGCCCGTCCATCTCTCGCACCGCCTGATAGAAGACCGCCGCCTGCGAGTTGTAGTGGAGCTCGCTGTCTATCCCGAAACGGCGCTGGTTGAGCCCGACGGTCAGGGCGACCCCGAGGGCGTAGCCGTTTTTGAGCGCGACCGCGCTCTCGATGCCGACGACGTCGCAGGTTAGGGAAATATGATAGTAGTCGGTCGCCATGGCGGACTTTATCATTTCGAGCGCGGCGCGGTCCTTGCCGCAGAAGGCGACCTCGGTCTGGTCGTGCGCGACCAGCTCGTAGCTTGTGCAGGGACCTCCTATCGCGCAGAGGGGGATGTCCTTTCCAAGCTCGTCGAGCTTCGCCTGCCATATCTCGGGATATGTCAGAAGCCGTCCGTCCGGCGTGTCCCACAGCCCCTTCGTCACCGATATGACCGGGACCTTTTCGGAAAGGCGGGGAAGTATCTCGTCGCGGAACCATTCGACGCCGAAGCTGGAGACTCCGCAGATTATGAAATCGGCGTTTTCGAGGGCGGCGTCGAGCTCCTCGATCCGGAAGTATTTCACCCCCGCCGGGAAGTCGGCGTTGAATTTCGGATGTCTGCCTGTTTTTCGGCAGCAGTCGATTATTTCGCGGTCGAGGTGAGTGCCGCACAGCCGCACGTCGTTGCCGTTCTCGCGGGCGGGGAAGGCGAGCGCCGAGCCCATCATCCCGGAACCGATTATCGTTATGTTCATATCTACCTCGCGTGTAGTATTTGAATTGATTATACATTATTCGTTCTGTTAAGTCAAGTCGGAGGACCGAACGCGCGGCGCGGCTCCCTAACGGTGTTTTGAGAGGCATGAGCCGGGCGCCGCCCCGGCCATAAACAACAAGTCTGGAAAGAGCTTCGCTCCTCGCAATGACAACGCTTGGGCAGGACGATAACGAAGGCGGCGGGGGTTGGGTGCACCTTACTTCGTATGGGCTGACTGCCACGTCAGCCCTAAAACGAAGTCGGTTGCTGACTGTTTCCTTTAGGGCCGGGGTGGCACCCGGCCCCTACCGGTTGAAGCGTCGTCCGGGATGAACGACCTCGTCGCCGTCGCCGCCGGCTCCGGACGGCGAGTATTTTATAATATTACATCAAATTGTTCATAAATACATTGATTTTTGTTCATATTTGCGATATAATTGATTTGATAAACTGTGCGATCATGCTTTTCGGGGTGCCAAGTGAAAAAGACGATAGATCTCAATAACGGATGGGAGTTCTGCGAAAGGTGGAGCGACGGCTTTGCGCGCGGGGAAGAATGCGGAGCCGCGGCGGTCAGGCTCCCACATACCTGCCGCGAGACTCCGTTTGATTATTTCGACGAGAGCTTATATCAGATGGAATGCGGCTATCGCAGATATATAGACGTCCCCGCCGAATGGACGGGAAAGCGCGTTTTTCTCCGTATCGGAGCCGCGGGGCATTATGCCGAGGTGTACGTCGACGGACGCTCGGTCTGTACGCACGCCTGCGGCTACACAGCCTTCAAGTGCGAGCTCACCGGCATCGCGGTCCCCGGGAAAAAGGCGCTTATTTCTGTGCGCGTCGACAGCCGCGAGACGCTCGATCAGCCGCCCTTCGGTTACGTTATCGACTATATGACCTACGGCGGGCTTTACCGCGAGGTGACGCTCGAGGTGACCGAGCAGACTTACATAGAGGACGTGTTCGCAAAGCCGGACGCCGCGAGCGGAACGGTCGAAAGCGATATCGCCGTCCGCGGAGACTATTTTAAGATCAAACAGAGCGTATTCGAATACAAGTCTGACGAAAAGCTCGCTGAAAGCAGTTTTTCAAAAGGCGAGAAGACGGTCATATCCGTCCCCGGGCACAAAAATTGGAGCATAGAGTCTCCCGTTCTCTACACGCTTGTCACCGAGGCGATCTCCGACGGCGGCGACACGGTCGACCGGGTCGCGACGACCATCGGTTTCCGCTCCGCGGAGTTCAGGGAGGACGGGTTTTATCTCAACGGGAAAAAGGTCCGCATAGTCGGGCTCAACCGCCACCAGAGCTGGCCGTACGTCGGTTACGCCATGCCGGAGTCGCAGCAGAAGCTGGACGCCGATATACTCAAACGCGAGCTGGGCGTCAACGCCGTCCGCACTTCGCACTACCCGCAGTCGCAGCACTTTATCGACCGCTGCGACGAGCTGGGGCTCCTCGTTTTTACCGAGATCCCGGGCTGGCAGCACATCGGCGGAGCGGAGTGGAAAAAGCAGGCGGTCGACAACGTCCGCGAGATGGTGACTCAATACCGCAACCACCCGTCGATAATACTGTGGGGCGTGCGGATAAACGAGTCGCGCGACGACGACGCCTTCTACCGCGAGACAAACGAGCTTGCGCGCCGCCTCGATCCGACAAGGCAGACGGGCGGGGTCAGGTGCAATAAAAAGAGCAGTCTTCTCGAAGACGTTTACACCTATAACGATTTCGTATACGACGGGACGAACAACGGATGCGACCCCAAAAAAGCGGTCTCGTCCGACCCGTCAAAGCCATACCTGATAACCGAGTACGCCGGGCATATGTTCCCGACAAAGACCTTCGACTCGGAGGATCACCGCACCGAGCAGGCGCTCCGTCACGCGACGGTGCTCGACGCCGCGGCGGCGGCGGACGGGATTTCCGGCAGCTTCGGCTGGTGTATGTTCGACTATAACACGCACAAGGATTTCGGCTCGGGCGACAGGATATGCTACCACGGCGTCTGCGATATGTTCCGCAACAAAAAGCAGGCGGCGGACGTCTATTCGGTGATGCAGGACGAAACGCCGGTGCTCTCGGTCACGAGCACCATGGATATCGGCGAGCATCAGGCGGGATACCGCGGAAGGAACTTCATTTTCACAAACGCCGACTCGGTGGATATGTACAAAAACGGGCGGCTCATACGGAAATACACCCATAAGGACTCGCCCTTCAAGAACCTTGCGAGACCGCCGATCGAGATGAACGATTTTGTCGGCGATCAAATCGAAAAGACGGAAAACTTCAAACCGCGCCAGGCGCGTTACGTCGCAGATATAGTCAACTACGCGGCGCGTTTCGGCATGAATAACCTCCCGCTCGGAATAAAGCTCAAGGCCGCGTGGCTCATGCTACGCTACCGCATGACTTTCGAGGACGCCTATCAGCTTTACGGCAAATACGTCGGCAACTGGGGGGACGCCGCGACCGTCTACCGCTTCGAGGCGATAAAGGACGGCAGGACGGTCAAAACGGTCGAAAAGACGACCGTAAATTCGACGCGCCTCGCCGCCGATCCCGATCACACCGCGCTTACCGAGGGCGCGACCTACGACGTCGCCTCGGTGCGCCTGCGTATGGTCGATCAGAACGGCAACACGCTCCCGTTCTGGTGCGGAGCGGTCAGGCTGGAGACCGAGGGCGGGATAGAGATCATAGGTCCCGCGGTCACGGTGCTCCGCGGCGGTATGGGCGGCGCTTACATAAGGACCCGCGGAGAGGCGGGCAGGGCGAGACTGACGCTCACGCCGGACGACGCCGAGAGCGTAATGATAGATTTTGATATAACCGACAAAAGAACGGAGGAAGAGATATGACCGATAAGTCAAAGATCATCTTCGGAAACGAGATATCGAAAAAGGATTACAGGAAGGCCTGCAAGTCGAAAAAGAAGTACGCGAAGAAGTACGGCGACGACACCGCCGCCGTTTATCCGGCAAAGCTGGTCCCCAACGCGACGCTTCAGGGACCTTTGGGCGTATATGATATCCGCGTGGACGAGGGCGAGGGGGACCGCTCGTTCGACCTCGAAAAGGGACTGATAGTCGGCAACATCCGCATGGGCTTCGGACACTACCGCATCTCCATAGCGATGGCGTCAGCCGCTCACGCGCTGGGATACACCCCCTACTGGATGGATCTCAATTCATATAAGACGACCGCCTGCACCAAGGTGATCGGCGCGCAGAACGACCTCTATTCGATGGGTTCCCGCCTCTCGCAGAAGTCAAAGCTTTTTAACAAGCTGTACTGGGAGCCGCTCAACTACGAGGGCTTCAGGCAGCTCTCCTACAACGCCTCCGATCAAAAGAACGCCGAGCTGATGGCTCCGGTCTTCTCCTCCATACCCAAGGAGCTGCCGGTGATCGGGACCCACGTCTGGCCCGCCCAGGCGGCGATCCACGCGGGGATGAAGCGGGTGGTCAACGCCATTCCCGACAACTGGCCTATGGCGCTCCATTTAGCCGAGGGGAGCGTTCACACCGTACAGACCCACCAGGCGTATATGGGCTACCGCATACTGAACGGGATGGCAAAGGATAAGGTGCTCCGCGCGATGCCCGACGACAGCCTTGTTTACACCGGGCACTACATAGATCACGAGCTGGTCGCAAACATAGAAGCCGACTGCGACGCCCGCATAGCCCGCAAGCAGAGCGGCGAGCCGATGCGCTTCCTGCTCACCATAGGCGGCGCGGGCGCTCAGCGCGAGCTTTTCGCCGCGGTCATTACCCACCTGCTTCCGGCGGTCCGCGAAAAGAAGGCGGCGCTTTACATCAACGTCGGCGACTACAAGAACGTCTGGGACGAGCTGACAAAGTCGATAGACGGGCTGGCGGCGCTCTCCGAGACCCACTTCGGTAATTGGGACGATACGGTCTCCTTTGCGGAAAAAGCCCTTACCGAGAGGGTGGAAGGGGTCCACGCCTTCTGGCACGGGAACATCTTCGAGGCGGTCTACTGCACCAATCTGCTGATGCGCTCCTGCGACCTTTTGCTGACCAAGCCGAGCGAGCTGGCTTTCTACCCGGTGCCCAAGCTCTTTCTCAAACGCATAGGCGGCCACGAGAAGTGGGGCGCCATCCACTCCGCCGAGTTCGGCGACGGCACCCTCGAATGCGAGGACGTCCCGCACACCCTGCAGATGGTCGATCTTTTCCTCGACGACGCCGGACTGCTCAAACAGTTCTGCGA
>JAFSSR010000032.1 GCA_017450885.1 Clostridia bacterium
GTTTCGCGGCCGTAGTCTTCTCCCGCAAGAGACTGACTGTCGAAAAATAATGGAAAAAAGCTTAAAAAGCACACTAAGGCGCGCGCTTGTTTTCAGCGCGCCCTTTTTGTTGATATCCGCCGCGGTCGTGCTCATAACGGTCTGGGCGATGAATACCTTTGTCGAGGGTAACGTCTACTATAAAGTGGCGACCCTCGCTCCGGAAATGACCGGCGAGGACGGAGAGTCTGAAATGCCCTACGTCCGGTTCACCGAAAAAGAACGTGAAGAATTGAGAAAGCAGAACGAGGAGGTCTTCGGCGACGAGGACGTCCCGCCGATAGCCTTGGGCGAGGTCTGGGCGCACATAACCATAGAGAGCGCGCAGGTCGAAAACCAGCCGGTATATCACGGCGACATGGCGGATCTTCTGCTGAAAGGGATAGGGCACTTTGCAAATTCACGTTTCCCGGGTCAGCACGGAAAGGTGGTCATGCCGGGGCACGTCGGCATAAGGAAGCACTTCCAGCGGCTTGAGACCATGGTCCCGGGCGATATCGTTACTCTCAACACCATCTACGGCGACTACGTATACCGCGTCACCGACACCTATATCTTTGACGAGGACTCCGAGGAGCTGTATAATCTGCTCATGCCGGATCTTGAGGATACCGGCGACAGGCTTTTGTGCTATACCTGCTATCCCTACCACACCACGCGGGTGAGGACGCAGCGGTTCGTCATCGACTGCGAGCTTATATCGGGCTACGATTTCGTGCTCCATAAGATGATAGGCGGGGAGGACGCGCCTGAAACGGGGACGCCGGAGACCGGCGCCGAGACGGAAACGGCGGGTGACAGATCATGAAGATAGTAAAGACCGTCGCTTGCGTGATCCTTGCGCTTATAATATTCGCCGGAGTTTTCGGCGGGACCGCGATGATCGCGGCGAACGGAGTCGTTTCCGATCCGCCGGCGCTTGCGGAGAAGATCGCCGACGCGGAGTACGACGCCGCCGTCTGCGCGGCGGTGCGCGACGAGATCGACCGCGCCATGATGCTTCTCTCGGTGAGCGAGAACATTTTTGACGGCAACGTGACCGACGCCGACATAAACGAAGCGTCGCACACCATGCTTGCGGCTGTGACCGCAAGGATACTCCGCCGCGACGACAGTCCGCTCCCGGAGTTTTCGAACGAAAAGCTGCGCGCCGCCATTCGCGCAGATATAGAAAAATACGCCGAGGAGCACGATCTGGAGGCCGACGCCGACGCTCCGGACGAGGTCTACTCCTACATCTGCGGCAGGGTCACCGACCAGATAAGGGTGGCAAGCGAGAAATATATAGATAAGGTCCCGGACCTTACGAAGCTTGAAAAGCTGATCTCCATGTGGTATATCCCGTTCGCCGCCGCTTTCGTATGCGCCGCCGCGATATTCGTCATTCGCCGCCGCGAGCTTGTCCGCGCGCTTACCGCGGTTACCATTCCCGTATACGCCGCGTCTTTTATCGGGCTTGTGGTCTTCCGCGTACTCGAAGCGAAGGATTATATATCCAAGGTGTCGCTCGACCGTTCAATACTGCGCGAATTTCTGATAAGAGTCTACCGGATAGCCGTAGGCTCGTTTACCAGAGCGTTCGGGATCGCTCTGATCGCCGCGCTTGTTCTGCTTGCCGTAAACGTCGTAACGGCGGCGTTGTTCGGACTCGGCGGCAAAGAGAAGCGTGAAAAGAAGGACGTCGGCGGCTATCCCGCGGATGGACCTTCCCCGGACGAAAAATCCGCGGAGGACAGACCCTCGGCGGATATATGATCGGCCGATAAACGAATTGACCTTAAAAATATGCAGATCATACTGAACAAAGCGAAGGATCTACGTTGATTTTCTCAAACCCCGTAGATCCTTCGCGTTTTTTCAAATGGCGCGCCTGAGCGCGTTTAAAAGCGGTTAGTAGTATTCGATCACTTATCCTTGAAGTTTTCCAGCAGCGATCCGTCGCTCCAGTAAAAGCCGCCGCTTATTATGCTGAAAATAAGCGCATCTCCATCGTTGTTTGCCTGTTCCTCCAACGAGTTTATCTCGTCGGAGACATTCCCGTCGACGTCCTCCGTCTTATATTTAGGGAAGACCAGGGCGGTGCGTCCCTCGTTTTCTTCGTAGACCTTCTGCGCGAAGTACTCGCCGTAGACTTCGGCGACGGCGTCAAAGCGCTCTGCAAACCAATCCTGAACGGTCTTTCTCTGCTCGTCCGTCTGCATGAGGATCGCGTAGTCTGAAACGATGTATTTGACCGGCTTTTTATCCGCCGCTTTGAACAGCTTTGCGTTCAGCGCTTCAGCCATCTTTTCAAAGTCTCCGCTCTCGTAAAGCGATCTCCCGTTTTGCGGATCGGATGCCATAAGGCAGCTGAAAAGGAATTCCTGGCTCATACAGCTCACCTTCTCCGCGGTCAAGGAGCTCTCTTTTGCAAGAATATCGCATAGCGCGTCTATTGACTCGGCTCCGCCGGTCTCCGCCGGGATCTCATACTGATCGGCGTCTTTCGGGAGTTCGACCGTGTATTCCTTTCCCGGCTCGACGAACAGCTCAAGCTGGCGTATGTCTATCTCGACGTCCATGTCGTCACCCGTGGAGAAGCCGAACAAATCCTCCTGACGGTCTTCCGGGATGGTGAAAGCGTAACCGACGGCGACGTTTTCCGAATCGAAATAGCCGTTTTCGGCAAATACCAGCTCAAATTCGACATCGGAGATCTTCAGCATTTTTTCGATGTCCTCGTTCTGTTCTCCGGACGTGCCGAAAAACATACGGAGCACGCCCATGGTGTCGAACAGCTTGAGCGCGTCCTCGCGCATCTTCTCGCCCGGAACGGTCAGCGATAAAGAACGTTTTCCGCCCTTGTCCGAAAGTTCGGCGGACTCAAGATCTTCCTCGGTCAGCTTGTAGGCGATATAGTCGTGGATCTCGTCTCTGGACGTCTTGTCGAGACCGTAGCGCGCGAGATCCTCCGTCTTGATCTTCCCGCTTTCGAGGTCGAGATACGCGACGCCTTCTTTTACGACGATATTGTACTTGCTTACATCGGCTTGCGAGGATCCGGCGTGAAGGACGCGGTCGGTGGTCTCGGAGCTGAGAGAACCGTTGCCCTCGGCGTCAAAGGCGACGACCTGCGTCGAGGTCTGCGTAAAAGTGGAGACAAGAGACTGTTCGCCCATCTTGGTCTTGAGGTCGAGGGTGATCTCGGCGTTTATCTTTTCGCTGTTCAGCGCCATTATCTTGTCGCAGGCGATCTTGTAAAGCTCGTATGCGTTTTCCTTTACGGGCTCGGTCGCGTCCGCGCGGTTTTCCGTCGACTGCGCGTCGGGATCCTCCCGATCGCTTTCGCAGGAAACGAATACGGCAAGCAGCGTCATCAGCGCGAGCAGTACAGCGGCGATCTTCTTTAGCATAGTGACACCTCCGATCGGCGATTATTATAAATATAGTATATCATAGGCTGCACAAGTTGTCAAGTGGTATGCTTTTCGAGTCAGTGATGTATCTCGCTTCGCTCGATATGATCGTTTGTACCGGGGCGAACTTGATGTTTTGCGGCAAAGCCGCAGAATGAAGCGGCGTGTTTCTCTGTCCACGCGCGAAGCGCACGTCACTTGCGAAGCAAACATCACGCACGAAGTGCACATCACGTTCCGCATGAGCGGAACACATCGTTGAAAAAACCGCCGAAAGGCGGTTTTTTCTGGTACACCCGGCGGGACTTGCTCGACGCGCAGTCGCGCGCCGACACGCCCTCGACCGCCGAAACTCTCCCCCGGAGAGTTTCTAAAACGCTTCGCGTTTTACGGTCTTTTCAAGCCCCGCCTCCAATTTAAAAGAACAAAACGTCCGAAAGGACGTCTTGTTCTTTTGGTACACCCGGCGGGACTTGAACCCGCACCCTTTCGGACCGGATCCTAAATCCGGCGCGTCTGCCTGTTCCGCCACGGGTGCGTATCCTGCGGCGTCGCCGCAGGTGATATTATAACAGATCGTTCGACTTTTTGCAAGAGAAAGATCATTGATTTTCAAACGACTGGCTCGCTTTACGAAGCAGCTCGTGCTTGATGTCCCAGAGCTTGCGGGAGAGGTCGACGTAGTAGTTGTGCGGGTTTTCAAAGCGCTTTACCTCGTCCCACTGGCGGTCTATCTGCTCGAGGCAGTAGGCGCGTATCTCGTCGGTGGTCGGCAGGTCGTAGACCCGCTTGCCGCCGATGAATATCGGCTTCTGCAGCTCCTCGACGGTGTAATTGCGCAGCGTCTTTTCTTTCCAGGTATAGTCGGGATCGAATATCGTGAGGGGCAGGGAGGGGTCGATTATCTCGTCGTGAGTGCAGATGAGGTCGGCTATCGCCTTGCCCGTTTCTTTTTCGTAGATGCGGTAGAGCTTCTTGAAGCAGGGGGTGGTGATCTTCCCGGCGTTTTCGCTTATCTTGATCTTGGGGATTATCTTTCCGCCCTCGCCTTCGACCGCCACCAGCTTGTAAACTCCGCCGAACACGGGATCGCTCTTGGAGGTGACGAGACGTTCGCCTACGCCGAAGGCGTCGATCTGCGCCCCCTGACGGATGATGTCGCGGATGATGTACTCGTCGAGCGAGTTGGAGATGACTATCTTGCACCCGGTCAGGCCAGCCTCGTCCAGACCTTTGCGCACCTTCTTTGTCAGATAGGCGATGTCGCCGGAGTCGATGCGTATGCCGCACTCGGTGATGTCGTGCTTCTTAAAGACCTTGATCGCGTTGGGCAGACCGCTCTTCAGGACGTTGTAGGTGTCGATCAGCAGGGTCGGCTTGTCGGGGAAGAGGGTACAGTATGCGTCGAAGGCCTCGTACTCGGTGTCGAACATCTGGACCCAGGAATGAGCCATCGTTCCGCCGGCGGGGACGCCGAACCACTTTTCCGATATGGTGCAGGCGGTGCCGGCGCATCCGCCGATATAGGCGGCGCGCGCGCCGAGGATGGCGCCCTCGACGCCCTGGGCGCGGCGGGAGCCGAACTCGCTGACCGGGCGCCCCTCCGCCGCGCGGACTATGCGGTTGGCTTTGGTGGCTATAAGCGACTGGTGGTTGAGGGTCAGGAGCAGATAGGTCTCGACAAGCTGCGCCTGCATGACGGGGGCGCGCACCGTGATAAGCGGCTCGCCCGGAAAGACCGGGGTCCCCTCGGGGATGGCGTATATGTCGCCGGTGAATTTGAAATTCGCGAGGTAGTCGAGGAATTCCTCGGAAAAGCATCCCTTGTGGCGCAGGAATTCGATATCCTTCGGCGTAAAGGAGAGCCCCTCGATATACTGGACTATCTGTTCGAGTCCGGCGACTATGGCAAATCCGCCGCTGTCCGGCACCTTTCTGAAAAAGAGGTCGAAGTAGGCGGTCTTTTCGCTCATACCGGAGCCGAGGTAGCCGCACCCCATGGTCAGCTCATAAAAGTCGCAGAGCAGGGAGTAGTTCTGTTTTGCAAAGTCGTTTCCGAAAGTCTTTTTTTTCATTTCAAACTCCGTATATATTAAATGTGTTATGTTTTGATCAATATTGAGGCTCGGAGGCTTTTATCTCGATCTCGGGGGAGTAGCCGGTCCTTTCGCTCGAAAAGCCTACGCGGTAACGGAAGCGCACGTCGAAGTCGGATATCCCCTCGTAGCTGACGGATATGCGCCCGTCTGTCACCTTTATCGGATCGCCCCAGGCGTATTCGCCCTCGTACTCGCCGTCCGGCGTGTAAACGTCGACTATCGGCACGATCCGGTCTCCCGGCTTGAAGCCGAACAGCCTGCTTTTGTTGCCGTTCTCCATGCGGTAACCGGCGACGTAGCCGCCGGCGTATGTGTTGTCCCAGTAGACCACGACCTCGATGATAGGGCCGCTGTTGAGCTGCGCGGGGACTATCCCGTAAGAGTAGACCGTTCCTACGTCGCTCTCTTCGTCGGCGAGAGCGGTAAAGGGAACTATCATCCCGTCCAGCGCGATCCAGCAGGGCTCGAATTCGAGGGAGAGATCGCCGTCGTCGTCGAACATATAGTTGCAGTCATAGCCGAGGTCTATCCAGGAGTCGCCGTCGAAGCATTCCATATGCAGGGCGATCTCCTCTATATCGCAGTAATCCATTTGGTCGAATATGATCGCATCGCCGTAGGATTTTTCCCGTGTACTGAGGAGGAATTCCTCCCCGTCCTCATAGCTGAACTCGTCGTCCGGAGCGTACCACGCCGGAAGCCCGATGCCGTCCTCGTGACGCTTCATCATATCGCGCGCGGCGTTCCAGAGATATTTGACGTATTCCTCCGGAAAGCCGATCGCGTTCAGGGTGACCGCGGCGTTGTCGTGAAAGGCGTACGGATAGTGGCAGGGGAAGTAGAGCGAAAGTCCGTTCGCGCCGTAGAAGTTGCTGCCGTTCAGCTTGACCGCGCTGGAGACCGCCGCGCAAAGCGCCTTGCCCGCCGGCGTGTCAAAACGGTCTGCAAAATCGTAGAGATCGACTTGATCGTAATACTTTCCGCCGAACTCGGTGAGCGCCGCTCTCTCCGAAGCGACCTCCTCCGGGTCGGGCGCGCCGTCCCCGCAGAGCAGATCGCGCAGCTTTCCGGCAACGTACGGGATCTCGCGCAGATCGACCAGCGAGAGGCTGCGCACGTCGCCATCCTCAGAGTCGACCGAGACGTAGCCGGAGATCAGCTTTTCGGCGAGAGAGAGGGTGGGCGTCGACGGGTCGAGCGAAAGCCCGGCTATCCATTCGGTGTAGTCCCAGCCGTCGGACGGCTCCGACTCCTCGGACGAGATAAGATAGTCGGCGTAGGGCTCGAGGGCGTAAGCCGTTTCGAGGGTCGCCATAAAGCAGGCGTCGAAGCCGACGATATCGAATTTCACCCCGCCGTCTTTGAGCGCCGACGCCAGATCGTCTATCCCGAGGGACGAGTCGGGGAAGATCTCATCGTAGCCGAAGCCGTCGAGCACTCCGCCGCCGTGGTCCCACAGGATAAGGATGTACCTGTCGGCGGGGTATTCTTCGGCGCTCCAGCGGATGAACGAGGAGAGCGTCGCGGGATCGAGCATATCGGCGGCGCCGAGGTCGCCGAGAAACGTCAGCCCGCCGTCTTCGGCGCGGAAGCGCTCCGCCTTTCCGTCGGTGAAGGCGTCCGACTGCCATTCGAGACAGCCGCCGGTCTGAAAAACGATGTTCAGATCGCGGTTATCCGCGGCGGACAGTATCTCGCCTATGTCGGTGGTCACGGCTCCGTCGTCCGTTTCGAGATCGGAGCCGATGACGTATAACATGACCGTTGTGCACGCCGCCCCGCCGTTTTGCGGAGTGAAATAGCCCCGCAGTCCGGGGATGTCGACGGGCTTACCGGCGACGACGCTTCCCGAATGAGGCCCGCGGAAAGGAAGGCCGCAGGCGGCGAGCGTCAAGACAAGTATGATCGCGGCCGCAGCGGCGGCGATTTTTTTGAGGGTTTTCATATTCTTCACGGGCGACTCCCGCCGTTCTTACATAATTAAATACATTGTATCACAACTGTTCCGATTTGTAAAGCAAAACAACTGTTGACATTTTCCGTCAGGATGGTGTATAATCTTTTACGTATTTTTCGGAGGATTGACTTATGATAAAGGCTGTAATATTCGATCTTGACGGCACGGTCTGCTATACGATAGACGACCTGCGAACCGCGATGAATTTGATGCTCAAAGAGTTCGGGATGCCGGAGCGCTCGGTGGAGGAGATACTCTCCGCCATAAACTGCGGGGCGAGGGAATTCGTTCGCCGCTCGATGCCTGAGGACAAGGCGGCGGATCCGGAGCTGCTGGAAAAGTGCTTTCAGTACTATTCGGAAAGGTATTCGGAGCATTTTCTCGACTCCACTTATCCCTACGAAGGGATACCGGAGCTTATCGGCGAGCTTAGGTCCCGCGGCATAAAGACAGCCTTGCTTACCAACAAAGGCGACTCCCACGCGAGGGCGTTGATAAATAAACTGTTCGGCGACTCGTTCGACCTGGTGCTCGGCAACTGCGGACGGTTTCCCACAAAGCCCGACCCCGCGTCCGCTTTGTGGATGGCTTCCGAGCTCGGAGCCGAGCCGCGCGAGGTGCTCTACGTCGGCGACTCCGACGTGGATATGAAGACGGCGCGCAACGCGGGATTTTTCGCCTGCGGAGTGAGCTGGGGCTACCGCGACGTCCCCACCCTGTGCAGGACCGGCGCGTCCGGGATCGCGTCCAAACCGTCGGATATACTGCTCTTCCTTTGACGCGGGCGGAAAGTAAACGCTCCCGGGACGATTATTTGTCAAAGCGGTCCGAAGCTATAATAATTATTGACATTTTTATAATTTTGTGATATAATTATTTGGATATTGATAAAATAAGGGCAGAATTTTTTCCCGACGGGAAGATTACGCCTGATCTTTTCAACAAAACGGAGAAATAAAATGGAGAAAAGGGAATTTACTTTTTACGACCTTATCGAGGTCATAAAAAAACACTGGTGGGTCATCCTCATCAGCGCGATAGTCGTTGCCGCCGGCTTCGGCGTATTCGCGGTTCGCAGCTATCAGCCTGAATATACCGCAAGCGTGACCTACTACGTCAACCGTTCGGAGGTCACCGGCATGGAGGACGTCAGCAAAGCGTCGGCAAGTTATTCATGGGCTCAGAAGGTGGTCAACTCTTATATCGAGATCCTCAGTACAGACACCTTCGCCGGTATGATGAACGAGCAGATGAAGACGGAAGACGCCGATATTTATAATAAGTATACTCTTTCGCGCTACGCCATCAAGAGCTCCATCACTATGTCGGCGCACGAGAACTCCAACCTCTTTACCGCCAAGGTAAAGACCAAGGAAGCCGACCTTTCCTACGCTATAGCGCACACCCTCGAGACCGCCGCCTCCAAGTATATCAACGACGTCACAAGCGATAAAGACACCATCTCTGTCGTCGACAAGGCGGAGCTCCCGACCTCTCCCTCGAACACAAACAGGATGACGAGGAACGCCGCCATCGGCTTCCTCCTCGGAGCCCTTATCTCCTACATCATATTCTTTGTTATCGAGCTGCTCGACGTCCGCGTCAAGAACGAGGAGGATCTTATTTCCAACTACGACGTGCCGCTGCTCGGTACGATACCCGACTACACTTCCGATATGAAATCGACAAGGCAGGGATATTGAGATGGCAAAGAAGAATATTAAAAACGGAAAAGTAATGGATAAGAGAAGGACCACCGTAGTCCCCACCACGATAGGCGAAGACTCCTCCTTCAACGTCGTTGAGTCCTACAAGGCGGTCAGGACAAACCTGTCCTTCGCCATGCACAAGCAGAAGGGCTGCAAAAAGATAATGTTCACCAGCGGTATGCCGGGCGAAGGCAAGACCATGACCAGCATCAACACCGCCATCACCGTCGCCCAGACCGGAAGCAAGACGCTCATCCTCGACTGCGACCTCCGCAAGCCGCAGGTCCACAAGCGCTTCGGCATCAATAACGAGATCGGTCTGTCCAGCGTTCTTTCCGGCATGGCTCCCCTCGAGCAGGCCATCCATTCCACCGGAAAGGAAAATCTCTGGGCGGTCACCGCCGGCGTTCTCCCCCCCAACCCCGCCGAGCTGCTCAGCAGCGACGCGATGGAGGAGATGATGAAGCAGTTGAGCGGAATGTTCGACTATATCTTTGTCGATACCCCGCCTATCAACGTCGTTTCCGACGCCCTCTCGCTGACCAAGTTCGTCGACGGAGTCGTCATTATCGTAAGATACAAGGCGTCCTCCCATCCCGAGCTCAAGGACGCTTTCTCCAAGCTGGAATTCGTCGGCGCCAACGTTATCGGTATGATAATGAACGGCGTTCCCACCACGTCCAACAGCAAGTACTATAAGAAGAAATACTCCAAGTACAGCTATAAGTACGGCTACGGTTACGGTTACGGTTACGGCTACGGTTACGGCTACGGATACGGCTACGGATACGGATACGGCGGTCGCCGCCACGGCGACAAAAAGACCAAGGAAGAAAATCCCGCGGCTGAAGGGACCGGAGCCGAGACCGGCGTCGAGACCAAAGAATAATTATGATCACAACAACAGAACGGGCGTTTCCGTTCTGTTGTTTTAATGCACGAAAAAACAATTACGGAGGAGATCATGAAAGACAACGAGCTTCAATATCATATAGCGGTCCGTAAAGGGGAAGTGGGCAGATACGTCATCCTCCCCGGCGCTCCCGAGCGCACCGACGAGATAGCGTCCTATTTTGACGACCCTGTCCTTGTCGCCCAGAACCGCGAATACAAGACCTACACCGGAACGCTCGAGGGTGTGCCGGTAAGCGTCACCTCCACCGGTATAGGCGGTCCGTCCGCCGTTATCGCCATGGAGGAGCTTGTAAAGTGCGGAGCGGACACCTTTATCCGCGTCGGAACCTGCGGAGGTATCAACACAAAGGTGGGGTGCGACGACGTGGTCGTCGCATCGGCGGCTGTCCGCGCGGAGGGGACCAGCCGCGAGTACGCGCCGATAGACTACCCCGCCGCTGCCGATTTTGACGTGACTCGCGCCCTTGCCGACGCGGCGAAGGCGCTCGGCTACAACTACCACGTCGGCGTGGTGCAGAACAAGGATTCCTTCTACGGTCAGCATTCTCCCGACAGTATGCCGGTCGCCGATATGCTCAACTACAAGTGGGAGGCGTGGAAGCGCCTCGGCGTCCTTGCGAGCGAGATGGAAAGCGCCGCGCTCTTCTGCTGCGCCGCGGCGCGAGGCGTCCGCTGCTCCACCGTCCTGCACGTCGTCTGGAACCAGGAGCGCCGCAAGCTCGGACTCGAGCCGCAGGACTCCTTCTCCGGCAGCACCGAAAAGGCGATCAAAACGGCGGTTGAGGCGATACGCGCGCTTATCAAAGCGGAAAAGTGAGACGCCGTCGGACGATCTGAAGCTCAAAACGCAAAAAAGAAACGGAAATGCAGAGTGTTCTTAAGGACAGTTACTGAAACAAGGACAACCGAGCATCCGCAGGGCAAGGAAATACCGAGATTACAGCAATGTAGTCCCGGTATTTTTCTATTTATAAATACATTCCGCACATTCGTCTTTTTCGCCGCTCTGCGCTACAATATGAGTGAAAGGAGGCAGAGACGCTGTGAAATACATAAAGCAACCTAAGAGGCACATTGTAATGGACGACTTTGAATGGCGTGCTCTGGTCAAGGGGATCAACGAATACCGCAAGCAGGTCATTGACGAAGACGGATGCGTGGAGGTCGTAAACGAACTGCTGATCAAGATCATCGACGCTCCGACGAAGAAAATCAAGGTGATGGAGGTATCGAAATGAAGGACAGTTGGATCGGACAAGTCGGGGTCTGGGGGTGCGGGTCTCCGGTGGAGACCTCTGCCGAAGGCAGAAGCACCGACCGAGCCGGCAGGCGAGACCAGAGGCACTA
>JAFSSR010000033.1 GCA_017450885.1 Clostridia bacterium
CGAGACCGCGCTGACCGCGCGCTACGCCGGGATCGAGACCGATCCCCTCCCCGAGGACATCTCGATGCTCCTCGATAAGTGATACGACAAAAAAAGACAGGACAAACGCCATTTCAACCGGTAGGGGCGGGGTCCCACCCCCGCCCTAAAGGATACAGTCAGCAACCGACTTCGTTTTCCCCTCCCCTCAGTCACGCTTCGCGTGACAGCTCCCCCTCCCCACCTGCGGTGGGGGAAGGAGCTTTGCGTAAGCGGCGTTCGGGTGCGGCGAGGTCGAGGGCGGCGGGGTTAAAACCCCGCCCTACCGGTTGAAGCGCCGTTCGGGTGCGACGACTTCGGGGGCGGCGAGGTTTTGCTCCCCTCAGTCGCGCTGTTCGCGCGACAGCTCCCCTCATCGCTTCGCGACGAAGGGCGCTTATAAGGTAGATAGCCCCCGCCCTACAGCGTTGAAGCGCCGTTTGCAAGCGCGGCGCCGATGGCTCCTGCGAATTCGGCGTTTTCGGGGACGATGAAATCGAGTCCGAAGATCTTCGAGAGGGACGAGAAGACGCGGATGGCGGAGGGGACCGTCGACATATTGCCTGTGAGTATGACCTTGTCGAGTCCGTGAGCCTGCGCCGCAAAGACCGACAGCATACCGATCGTCTCGTAGATCATATTGAGTATGCCGAGGGCGAGGTCCTCGCGCGTGACGAGATCGGAAAGCTTGCCGAAATTGGAAGCGGTGAAGTCGTCGGGCATATCGTTTACGATCTTTTTGGGGGTGATGTCGCGCACGCGCAGGTCGACGCGGTCGAGGTCGCCGCTTTCGGCGAGCTTGAGGATGTTGTCCACCTCGTCCATGTCGATCAGCTTTTTGGC
Organism: Clostridia bacterium; assembly: GCA_017450885.1. Taxonomy (GTDB): domain Bacteria; phylum Bacillota; class Clostridia; order Oscillospirales; family CAG-272; genus RGIG3438. The sequence goes on from JAFSSR010000033.1 coordinate 862, forward strand.
GAGGCCCATCAGTGTGCCGCCGCCGACTCCGGTGCCGCCGAGGTGCTTCATCTCCCCGCCGCTCGTGGCGTGGATGAAGGCGGTGCCGGTCCCCATGCTGACGACTATCGCGTCGTCGATGCCGGAGAGGTAGAGCCCGCCGCGCCCGACAGAGGAGAACTCCGGGGCGGTCTCGCAGGTGAGACCGTAGATCGGCTCGGTCACGTAGGAGGATCCGACGCCGGTGACCGTCACCCTGGCTATCTCCGAGAGGGGCAGCGAATTCGCCTGGGTGAACTTGCCGAACGCCCCGTAGATGGAGGTTATCGGGTCAGCCGCGCGAACTATCATCGGCGCGAGAAGATTTTTATCTCCGTCGAAACCCACGATCTTTGTGGTGCTTCCGCCGACGTCTATTCCGATCACAACGCCCATTTTTGCCGCCTTCCTTTCGGTTTTTGTGCTTTTTTCATAAAACAAAAGTTATTTTATTATACAACATTTACAAATGAATTTCAAGTGAAAGCCGAAAATTTCTTGTATTTGCTCCTAAAATCCGTTTGACAATAAACGATTTATAGTATATAATAAATAAAAAAATATACAATTTATTACATTAAGAGGCACACCATGACCGATCTTGACGTACTTATCAACCTTTACAATCTGCCCGAGGACGCCCGCCGCGATCCCCGTCCCGAGCTCGCAAAACAGGGCATACAGATCAAACGCGCCCTCCCCTGCGACCGCAGCGAGATCCGCAGATTTATCGAGAGCGAGTTCTCCGAGGGCTGGGCGGACGAGGCGGAACGCGGACTTTACAATCTGCCCTCCTCCCTTTTCATCGCCACCTTCGAGGAGAGGGTGGTCGGCTTCGCCGCCTACGACTCCACCGCGCTCGGCTATTACGGGCCGCTCGGCGTCGCCTCCGATATGCGCAAGCGCGGCATCGGCGAGGCGCTGTCCAACGTCTGTCTCAACGCCATGCGCGAGAAGGGCTACGGGTACATTATCATCAACGCCGGGCCGGTGGACTACTACGTCCGCAGGTATAACGGCATGGTGATAGGCGATCACATCGGCGTGTATGAGAATATGATCCATCCGCCCAAAAAGGACAAAGAGTAAGTCCGCCGGCGGGGCCGGACCCAAACGCGCCTCGAGGTCGGTTCATACTTATTCACCTGCGGCACGGAATCGGGTTTTCATAGTGTTTGACTCATTTTACGCCGGCGACTGGCGACCTACTTAACGAGATTTGCGCCTTGCGGCGCAAGCGAGATCCGCGGCGAAGCCGCGAACATTAAAGCGTACATAGAAAAAAGCGTACATAGAATTAAAGCGAACAAAAACAATAAGGAGAAAAACATGAAAAGAAATCTTAAAAGATTTCTCGCGCTGCTGATCTGCGCGCTCATGCTGACGTCTGCGCTCGGCTTTACCGCGAGCGGAGCAGCGTCCTCTCCCGTCGGCGAAGAACGCCGTCTGACGGGGCACATCCCCTTCCGGGGACTGCGCTCCACCGCGATCTCCGACGGGAAAATCGCGGCGACGGCGTCTGCGCAGAACAGAGACCCTCTCCCCGCCTATTACAACTCCAACGAGAACGGGCTGGTCACGAGGGTAAAGAGTCAGGCGTACAGCGACTGCTGGGCTCACGCCGCGCTGGCGAGCTGCGAGACCTTCATGATAAAAAACGCGGTCGACGTCGCGCTCGAGGGACTGTCGGCGGGAACGGCGACTACCGCGCTCGACCTTGCGGAGAACCATCTCTGCTCCTTCAGCTTCGATAAGATCGTCGATCCGCTCGACATAGCCGACGGCGAGTACGTCGAGCTTGTCGATTACGGACCGAACGACCTGGGCGGCAACGGGTATATCGCCACGGCGGCCCTGATGAGTCTTAACGGCCCCGCCAACGAGGGGACCGCCGCGCTCGCCTACCGCGCGGATCTCGACGCGGACTACCGGGTCCCCGCCGAGTACGCCTTCGGATACGACGCGGGTCACGTCACCGACGTGGTCGTCATCCCCACGGGCGACCGCGAGGCGATGAAGCGCGCCATCCTCAAATACGGCGCGGGCAGCTTCGGCTATTGCTCCGCCCCGAACGACAGCTTTACGACCTACACCAACGACGAAACCGGCGCGAGCTGCTTTATCCAGACAGCCGAGTACGGTTCGGACGGTTACTTTTACCCCGACCACGACGTCACGGTTGTCGGCTGGGACGACAACTACTCCCGTACCAACTTCAACCGCGCGTCCCGCCCGAGAGAGGACGGCGCATGGATCATAAAGAACAGCTGGAGCACCTATTACGGCGACGAAGGCTACTTCTATATCTCGTACGAGGATACCGCCTCGAGCAACGACGAGTCCTTCTTCTACACGGTGGAGAAGTACGATCCGGATATGAAGATATATCAGTACGACAACGTCATCGGCTTTGAGCAGTATTGGCTCCCTTCGGGCGGCAGCATGGCGTCCGTGTTTACCGCGCAGAGCGACGAACTGCTCGACGCGGTCGCCGTCTCGGTCGCCGACGAGGGGATCGACTACACCCTCGAGATCTTCGTCGGAGGCGGCCTTTCAGATCCCGAGTCGGGCGAGTTGAAGATCACGCAGCACGGCAATCTCGGCAACGCCGGATACCGCCGCATCGACCTCGACGTTCCGGTCGAGATCGCCGCCGGTCAGAGATTTGCCGTCGTATTCACCCTAGATCTGGCGGATGATGATTACCTGGTGGTCAACGTCGCCGAGTCCGTCGATTACCCCGGCTGGGGCATGAACATCAATCACGGCGTTTACGAGAACACCTGCTACACGCGCGACGGTCAGGATCAGCCTTGGGAAGATGACAGCAGCGAATTCAACTACCGCATCAAGGCGTACACCCATCCCGCGCCCGCTGCGCAGGAGCGCCCCGGGAGCTGGTCGGTCGACAACTACGACTTCACCCTTGACGACGCGCGCGGAGTCAACTTCATCCGCATCGCCCCCGGCGTGCTGACCACCTCCGCCGAGATACGCAATCATCCCGAGCTGATAAGCCTCGACGCGGCTACCGTCGCCTCCCTCACGGATGAAAACGGCGCGTTGACCTACTCCTTCCTCCGCCCGGGCGTATACTCCATCTGGATCCGCTACAGCGACAACGAGGCGTTCATCATCTCCGGCGTGGACGTGACGAAGATCACCCCCTCGGTGAGAGAAGTGCTCGGACTGACCGTCTCGGTCGACAACCTCGTTCTCGACGACGCGACCGGAGTAAAGGATATATGGATCGCGCGCGGGACGCTCGATACCTACTCGCAGTGCAAGGACGCGGCGAACAAGATAGTCCAGGTGACGGCGAACAAGATAGCTTTAGCCAACAACAACTACGGCAGGAGCTATCAGTACCCGATAGACTATAAAGCGGCGTCCGCGGACGGAAACTTCACCGTCTGCGTAAGGTACAACGACAACAGAGAACCTACCATACTCCACCTGCATATCGACTACCCGCAGCCCGAGGTCATAGTCAACGGACTGCAGTCGACCGTCACCGATCTCGACGGCATCAAGTGCATCCGCGTCGCCCCCGGCGAGTGGGCTGACGCCGCCGCCGTCAAGAGGGCGCCCGGCGTGCGCGTCTTCTCCGGAAAGACGATACTCAAGGGCCTTGACGAGTATACGATACAGTACAACAAAAACAGCGCGGATATGCCGTATACGCTGTCTATCGAGTATCAGGGCGGCTACACGGTCGTTGAGACGATCGACGCAGCGCGCCTCGTACCGACCGTCACCGTCAACGCGGACAACACCGTGACGTTCGGCGATCTCGATCAGCTCTACATCATCCGCTACGCGCCCAACCCGAAGAACTCGATCGACTGGAGCCAGGGCTACTTCAAGCGCGCCGACGGCAACAGGTACGCAAAGACCGCCAACCTCGCGGCTGACGGCACGTTTACCACCGAGGTACTCCCCGAAGTCGTCTACAAGGACAACAAGGACGGGCAGTACAAGACCTGCAATATCTGGACCTTCATGGTGCAGTATACCGAGGAGTCGTACAGCATCATCACCGTCAACTTCAACGACGGATCGGTCGCCTGGGTAAGGTAACAGTAGGTATACGAAAACACAGACAAGGGCTGACGCACGCCGGCTGTCCGTTCGGACAGCCGGCAGATGCGGGCCCGAACCGATGATCGGTAAAATAACCGGCTGAAATAAGGATTTTACTTCCTTATTTCAGTCGGATTTTTTTGTATTACGCCCTAAAAAATCTCGCGAAAGTCCGCATCCCGACCGTCCCGCTTTTGTTGTGTATTATGTACAAAACGGGATTTATGGATTTGTGAAAACTATTCAAATCGTTAATCGGGACGCCTGTTTTTGATCAAACTGTGTTGAAAATATGAATAGAGTATGATATAATTCATTTTAATTATATGTGAATATTTATTATAAAGTTTTTGTTATGTGATCTATATTAAATATTCACATAAAATATTTCATTGCCGTTGGGACGGAGAACCCCATCGGCGGAAAGGTCATCACATGAAGAGCAGATTTCTATCTGTAGTGCTCGTCGTACTTATGACGGTCAGTCTGTTCGTTCCCGCTTTCACTGTTTACGCGGACGAGAACGAGTATTCCGATCCGGTCACCGGCGCGGTGAGCGAGACTATCGAAGAGAGGATAGCCCGCGAGAACGCAGAGGCTGTCGAAAAGATCAACGCCTATCTCGCATCACAGGGCGACAAGGCGTCGGATCGCGTCTCCGACACCAGCAGGATGGAGTTCAATGAAAACCATCCGGGTGAAATGTACTTCGCGGAAGTACAGGCCGATGAGGTCGAAGGCGACGTTGAAGAAAACAAACCGTTGTACATAAACGACCAGATCGTTCTGGTCGCAAAGAGCGGCGTTACAAAAGGGGAGATCGAAGCCCTCGCCGCAAAGTACGACGCCGAGATCGTCGGTTATATCGAAGTTACCGGCGACTATCAGCTCAAGCTGAACGAGAGCAGATCTGTCGAAGAGCTCCGCGAACTCGTCGATCGCATCGAGAGTGAAAAAGAGGTCGCGTCCGCTTCTCTTAACAAGATCATACCCACCGAGTCCAATTCCCTCAGCTTCGTTCCTCCGAACGACGCCCGCTGGGCAAACGACTGGAGCGATATCCCCGCCGGTGAGAACTGGGGCATTGAGGCGATCTTCGCCCCCCTGACCTGGCAGTATATCCCCAATATGCACCCCGTGCGCGTGGGTCTTATAGACTACATCTTCAACCCCTTCCACGAGGACGTAGCTCTGACTTCCATATATAACAACCCCGATACGATAGATGACGACCACGCCTCGCACACCGCGGGAACGATGGCGGCTACATACAATAACGGTATAGGCGTATGCGGCGTGTACCCGTTCGGTCAGCTCCCCGACGGCTCCAACAACATTTACGGAGTATCGTTCGGCGGCTACGACACCGAGTTTGAGTACAAGAACGCGCTCGCGTCCCTTGTCGTCCGCAACGTCAAGGTCATCAACACCAGCTTCGGATTTGGAGCCGCATACGGCTTCAAGGTCGCCTGCAATATAGACGGAATGCGCGACTACGCGCAGGAATACGCCGATGAAGTAGGCGATTTCTATCAGAGACTGCTCGATCTGGGCTATGATTTCGTCATAGCGCATTCCGCGGGCAACTCCGAAGATTATCACTTCAAGCTCGTCAACGGCAAGTGGGTCTGCGTCGAATACGAGGTCGGTATTTCTACCGATAACTCCATAGTCGGCGCCGACGTTCCGGATCTTGCAAACTACAATTCGATATTCACCATGATCCATAATCCCGACGTCGTCGACAGGATCATCGTTATCGGATCCGCCGACCATAAAGGCGGAATGAGTTTCGGCAAATCCTACTATTCCAGCCACGGCAGCCGCGTTGACGTCTTCGCTCCCGGACGCAAGATCTGGAGCTGCGGACTCGGAAGAAGCAACTACGTTTCCATGTCCGGTACTTCCATGGCGTCCCCGCACGTCGCAGGTACCGCCGCCATCCTTTGGGCGTTCGACAACAACCTGACCGGCGCCCGCATCAAGGAGGCTATAGTCAGGACAGCGACCACGCCGGTCGACGGCACCAATCTCGGCATGATCAACGCGCTCCAGGCGCTTGCCGACGTCGTTGACGAAAAGATCGGCGACGGCACCAAGCCGGAGACCACCGGTAAGGTCGCGGGCCGCGTATTCATCAACAACGTGCTCTGGTCCGGAGCCAAGGTCGACGCCGTCAACGAAAACGGCGACGAGATCTACGTCATCACCGACGAGACCGGATACTTCGAGTTCAACCTCGCTCCCGGCCACTATAGGATCATAGCGCACGTTCTCGGCGGAAGCGAGACTGTCGAGATCGACGTCACGGCAGGGACCCTGACGTACACGGGCGATATCTACGTCGTCCGTACGCATAACTGCGTCTTCTCCACCGAGTATCACGGAGGCGTGTTTACTAACGTCGGAAAGACGCTGGCGGCGGACGGAATATACGTCGACTCGCAGCACATCGGCTATATGATACCCGACCGGACGAACTACGACCAGTACATCACCATATGGCCTACCGTAATGCTTCCCAACTGCACGCTTTCCGCGTGGGCGTATATAATCGACGGTCAGTTCTATATCATCCGTTACGCAAACGGAGCGCGCGGACCTTACTGGACCTTCTGGGAGGCCGACGCATCCGCATACTACGTTGAGGCTCTTTATCAGACCAACGTAAACACCGCCACCATCAAGCTCGATCCCAACGGCGGCGAACTGATACTTACCCCCTGCACCTATCCCGAATATTACGTACCCGCAAACCTCCAGTACGCTTCCGTTATCGCCGCTCTTCCCAAGGCGGAGCGCGAGGGCTACAGCTTCCGCGGATGGTGGGCTGATAACGACGAGGGCACTCCGGTCTTCTGTCTCTCCGACGGAACCGATCAGAACCCCTTCGGCACCGGTACGAATATTCCTTCTCTGAATTCTCCCGTGACCTTCACCAACTTCAAGGCTTGGTGGATGCCCAATAACTACACCATCGACTTTAACGCCAACGGCGGCAGCGGAGCTCCCGCTTCCATCACCGGCGCATACGACGGCGAGATCACCATTCCCGCCGAGAAGCCTACGCGCAAGGGCTACACCTTCGTCGGATGGGCTTCGACTCCCGACGCCGTCAAGTCCGAGTACAAGGCGGGCGGCACATACACCATCAAGGGCGAAGCGGTCCTTTACGCGGTTTGGGTAAAGAGCGAGTTCTCCCGCTTTACCGTATCCTTTGACGCCAACGGCGGCGCCGGAGCTCCCGCTTCCATCACCGAAGAGTTCGACACCGAGATCGTTCTTCCGACCGAGGCGCCGATCCGCGACGGATACACCTTCCTCGGCTGGTCTGAAAATCAGAACGCCGCAAGACCCGAATACAAGGCGGGCGGGAAGTACAACGTCGAAAAGAACGTGACCCTTTACGCCGTTTGGTATGAAGGCAACACGGTATTCTACAACGTAGACTTTGACGCCAACGGCGGCGCCGGAGCTCCCGCTTCCGCCGAGGCTGAGACCGGATCCGAGTATACTTTACCCGACTCCGAGCCTACCCGCGACGGATACGTCTTCCTCGGCTGGAGCAAAGATGCTTCCGCGAAGAAAGCCCAGTATGTTCCCGGCGACGTTATCGTCATAGACGACGATCTTACGCTCTACGCCGTATGGCAGCAGGGCTACAAGGTATTCTTCTCCGCGGATCGCTACGGCGGAGTTATCACCGATAACGGATCCGCGCTCGTAGACCGCGACGGCAGGCTGTTCTTCATAATCAAGGACGGACAGAGATTTGAAGACGCCGTCAAGTCCTGGCCTAAAGCGATGAAGCAGGATTGGGCGATGGTCGCATGGGGCATCGACGGCGATCCTACAAAGACGGTACACTACTTCGCAAACACCAACCCCGCCGTCACCACCTTCGATCACACCGCGGGGACCAGCGTCGAGGTATGCTGGGTGCCCGATTACGGGACCAGCACCGTCATATTCAACCCCAACGGCGGACGTATAGTTGAAGGACGCGGCGTTTACTACGTCGGTTCCGGACTCGCGTACGAGACCGTCATCACCAGAACTCCCGTAGCCGAAAGAGAAGGCTACAGCTTCCGCGGATGGTGGTACTATGATGAGAGCGGAACGCCCGTCTACTGCATAAGCGACGGACATGAACTCAATCCCGGCGGAAACGCGAAGAACCCCTACAGCCTCTCCGCGCCCTGCCCGGCAGACGTTCTGCTGAAGGCATACTGGGTCCGCAACGCCTACACCGTCACCTTCGTCACCAACGGCGGTACTGCGATCGACGCGCAGACAGTTCTCCACGGCGAGAAGATAACTCCCGTTGAGACGACCTACGTCGGCAAGACCTTCGCCGGCTGGTTCACCGATTCCGCGCTCACCAAGCCCTTCCTTCCCGCTACCGACACCATCACGGCGGATACCATTCTGTATGCCGCCTGGACGGACGTCGAGCACACCGAGCACACCTGGGTCGTCGTTTACAACACCGCCACCTGCACCGAGGCGGGCGAGATCCTCTACACCTGCTCGATCTGCGGCGAGACAAAGACTGAGGCTTCTTCCGCTCTCGGACATCAGCCCGGAGAATGGGTCACCGTTTCCGAGCCTAACTGCACCGAGACCGGCTCTCAGATCAAGGTCTGCGAACGCTGTGGCTTGACAGTAGAGACCCGCACGGTAGCGGCTCTCGGCCACACCTGGACCGATTGGACTGTCTCCAAAGATCCCACCACCACCGAGCCCGGCGTCAAGACCCGTACCTGCACCCGCTGCGGCGCGGTCGAAGAGGATGAGATAGCGCCTGTCGCCACCGGCGTCGACTGGTGGTTGGAAGACTACGAGCTCCTTATCCGCAACGGCTCGAGAGTCAATACCATAAGACTCGCTCCCGGTCACTGGATCACTTCTTCCGAGATAAGGAACGCTCCCGGTCTGCGCACCTTCAGCGAGGCGCTCATCAGATCCTATACCGATGAGAACGACATCCTCCACATCGACCTCCTCGAAGAGGGCGAATACAGCATGTGGATACGTCTGAACGACCAGTCGACTTACATCATCCACGTAAGCGTACTTGCTCAGAATATCACGCCCAAGGTTCCGGAAGAAGATATCAACGGCATCACCATCAAGATCAGGAATCTTAACTCCGACGTAAAGGACATCTTCATCGCTCCCGGACATCTCACCACCTACAGAGAGTGCAACGACAATAAGATCGTTCGTCTCTACGACCTTGCCGGAAAGGCGAGCGATCACGGCAGAGTTATCACCTACGCGATAGACTACCGCAACGTTTCTCCGGACGGCGAATACACCATGTGCGTGAGATACAACTCCGGCAGAACTACCGAGATAAGCTGGTTCCACATTGATTATCCGACTCCCGAGGTCACTTTACACGGATTGCAGATTACGGTAAGCGGACTTGAAAATATCCGCAATATCCGTATCGCTCCCGGCACGTTCGCGACCGCAAGCGACGTAAAGAAGGCTCCCGGCGTACGTCTCTTCAGCAAGAACGACAAGACCCTGCGCGACGTCGATAAGAACAACTACATGTACACCATCCAGTGCAAGAACGACGGAGAATACACTCTGTCTATCGAGTACATCGGCGGCTACACCGTAGTCACCACGGTCAACGTGGCGCACCTCGAGCCCAACGTCGTTGTCAATCAGAACAACACGATCACCTTCGAAGATCTTGACGGACTCAGCATAATCCGTTACGCTCCGGGTAAGATCACAACCCAGGGCGCGTTCAAGACCACCCCCGGCAACGCCTACTTCAAAGCCAAGGACATCGCCGCCGACGGCACCATCACCACGCCCGTTCTCTCCGGCGTCTGGTCCTTCATGGTACAGTACGACGAGCTGTCCTACACGATCTTCACCTACGATTTTGCAAACCACGCGTTTGTAAACTGATCGAACCAACAAACAGCGCCCCCTGTCCGGTATTCGGACAGGGGGCGTTTTCTGTTATCGTCGGATGACTATCGGGATCTCTCATCAGCCGCGCGAAGGGCGACAGCTTTCCCAGAGGGGAAGCCCGTTCAGAATGGCTCCTTCCCCCGCGAAGCGGGGAGGGGAGTTGTCAGCGTTTGCTGACCGAGGGGAGGGGGCAAATACTCTCGTTTCGCTCGTGACGAGATTTTCGCCCGCGCGCGTACGAAAACGATAGGACCGGGGCGGCGCCCGGTCCCTACGATTTTATTCTCCCATCGCGGCGAGCGTTTTACGCAGCAGTGAATAGAGGGTCCCCGCTTCTTCCGGGGTAAGCGCAAGACACGGCGCGATCTTACCGGGAACCTCGACGGCCTTCTCCTTCAAAGCCTCGCCTTTGTCGGTAAGGCATACGTCAAGGCATCGTTCGTCGCCTTTGCAGCGGCTTCGGGTGATAAGGCCCTTCTGCTCCAGCTTTTTGAGCACCGGGGTCAGCGTCCCGGAATCGAGGTACAGGAGCCGCCCGATCTCGGTGACGTTGATCTTTTTGTGCTCCCACATGACCATCATGGCGATATACTGCGTATAGGTCAGGTCGAGCCGGTTGAGCGCGGGCTTGTAGCGCCTTACCAGCTCCTTCGAGCAGGCGTAAAGCGGGAAGCAGAGCTGATTTTCGAGCTTCAGGGAGTCGTATTTGTCGGACATACACCGCCTCTTACGCCTCTACCGTATTTTCGATGAAAGCGCGGAGGTCTTCTTTGGGACGGAAGCCCACCATGCTGTCCACCGGCTTGCCGTCCTTGAAAAGGATGAGCGCGGGGATGCTGGAGATGCCGTACTTCTGCGCCAGACCCATGTTGTCGTCGACGTCGGCGTTGAAGAATTCGACCGTACCGTCGAGCTCGTCGGAGAGCTCGTCTATGACGGGGGCGAGCATACGGCAGGGACCGCACCAGGTCGCGGAGAAATCAACCAGGGCGTATTTTGCGGAAAGAACCTCGTCAAATTTTTCGTTTTCGATCTTGGTAATCATTTTTATTATCCTTTCTTATTGTTGTCCAGATATTCCACAGCCGAGAGTGCGGCGATATTGCCCTGACCGGCGGCTTTTATATATTGATAGGGCTTGCCCGCGATGTCGCCGCAGGCGAAAAGACCGGGAAGATTGGTCTTCATCGAGATATCCACAACGACGTGCGCGCCTTCCGTTTTCAGCCCGGGGACCAGCTTGTCCGGAGCCACGGCGTCGCGCAGGACGAAAACGCAGTCGCAGGGATGCTCGCCCGCGTCGGTCGCGACGGCGGACGCTTTCAGCCCGCCCGTGATGCCGCGCGGTATCTCGCGTATCACCTTGAGATTGCCGCGCTCTTCGGGCGCGGAGCCGGTCATAGGGAAGTATTCGACCTCCGAGACGATCTCGGAAAGGAATTCCGCCTCCTTTACCGACTCGGCGTTGTATCCGATGACGGCGACCGGACGTCCGGCGTAGAGCCGCGCGTCGCATGTGGCGCAGTAGCTCACTCCGCGTCCGAGGAACTTGTCCTCGCCGGGAAGGGGCTTGCCCGCCGTCACGCCGGTGGCGAGGATGACCGCGTTCGCTTCTATCATATCCTCGTCCGCCTGAAGGGAAAAGAAGCTTCCCATCGCGTATACCGCGCTGACCCGCTTTTCGGTTATCCCGATGTTCAGGCTGTCGAGATGCGCTTTCAGCGCGTCTGCAAACTGCTCGCCGGTCGCGGCGGGGAGACCGGGATAGTTGTCTATCCGGTGCGCTTTTCTCACCTTGTCGCTGATCTTTGGGCTCCCTATAAGGACGACGCTTTTATTCCGAATGGTCGCGGTTATCGCGGCGGAGACGCCGGCGGGTCCCGCGCCTATGACCGCTATATCGTATCTCTCCATCGTCAGATCAGCTCCGCGACCGCTTCGGCGACCTTCTTCATTTTGACGGTGGGCTCAAATCTGGCGACTACGCCGCCGTTCCGGTCGACAAGGAACTTGGTGAAGTTCCATTTTATCTCCGGATTGTTCTTATAATCCTTGTCGATCTTTTTGAGCATCGCGCTCATGGCGAGCGCCGCGGGGCCCTTGCCGAAGCCCTCAAAGCCTTTCTGCGATTTGAGATATTTGAAAAGCGGTATTGCGTTCTCGCCGTTGACCTCCGATTTTTTCATCTGCGGGAACCGTGTATTGTATTTGAGTGTGCAGAACTCGTGTATCTCCTCGTCGGTTCCGGGCGTCTGACCCGCGAACTGGTTGCAGGGAACGTCGATTATCTCGAACCCTTTGTCGTGATATTCTTCGTATATTTCCTCAAGATCCTTGTAATGCGGGGTAAATCCGCACCCGGTCGCCGTGTTGACTATAAGGATCACCTTGCCCCTGTAGTCGGAAAGCGGTATCTCATTCCCGTCCGCTGCTGTTACTGTGAGATCGTAAATGCTCATTTTTCTGCCTCCTATAAATTATACTTTTCCTGCGAAGCGATAAATCTATGGCTTGCAATTATATTGTACACAATCTAATTCGATTTGTCAATAGGTACGGGCGATTTTTTTGCCGTCGATCTTCATCTCGATCTTTTAGACAGCTTTTTGAATTTGCGCAGCTTTTTTGACGAGGACGCTGACGCTCTGCGGCGGAAGACGATACCGCCGAAAAATGCGAGGACTACAATACCCGCGTAAGTCAGGATGAGCGGCAGCATCTCGAGCCTGCCGCCTAAAGCAAGATGGACTGCGAGATGGAGGATGGAAAGCATCGCTCCGCAGACCGCCGCGGAAGCGAGCCCGTCGTACCCTCCGAGGCGCGCAGCCGAGGCTCCTCCCGCAAATGCGCTGACGCCGAGGATCGCAAAAGCAAGCGGCGTTATCAGCTTGTTCGGGTCGGCGGTCTTGCCGGCGATTAAGGCGCCTATCAGCACGAGTATGCAGAGTACGGCGAGCGAGACGGCAAGTCCTATCGCGGCGGATTTAAAAAAAGACCTGTTCAAAATAAAAGCCCCTTTCGAATAAGTATGTCGATTTGTTCAATACTTATTCGGAAGGGAACTTTTTTATACCGGAAGAAAAAACGTATTATTCTTCGCTTCCGGTGTCGCCGGCTTTGACGTCTATTGACTTGATTGCGGAGCGGAGTATGCGGATCTTGGAACGCTCCTTGCCGGTCTCTATCGTGACCGTCTCGCCTTTGATGGAAACGACTTCGCCGATAATACCGCCGATGGTGGTGATCTCGTCGCCGACCTCGAGGCTGTTGCGCATCTGGGCGGTCTCGCGCTCCTGCTTCTTCTGGGGTCTGTAGAGAAGGAAGTAGAAGATAGCGACCATGGCGACTATCATAAGGATGGTGGGCAGATAGCCCATTATCCCGGCGGATTTGACCGCGTTGCCGTTAGCGTCAGTAGCGACCGCGGCGGTGTCATCCATCAAAACAGAAAAGAATTTGAACATCGGTATACCTCTTTTGTGGTTTTTTGGTCGTGATTATTATACAATAATTTTTTCCAAAGTTTGTGAACAAATCGTTAATAATGCGGCGAGAAATAATCGGAGGCGGTCATCGCGCTGACTCCGACGTCAACGTATCCGTCGCGGACGAACAGGGAAGAGCGCCGAACCCCCTCGAACCGCATCCCGCATTTATCCATAACGCGGCGGCTCTGATCGTTTCCTATCATATATCTCGCCTCGACGCGGTTGAAGCGAAGCTCCTCGAAACAGTATTTTATAACGGCGCGGGCGGCCTCCGTCGCGTACCCCTTGTTCTGATACCGCGGATTTATGACGTAACCTATCTCCGCCGTATTGTTGGGCAGGTCTACGGAAGCGATCCCGCAGGTACCGATGAATTTGCCCTCGGCGGAAAGCTCGACTCCGAAATCGTAAAAATCGCCGCGCCGGTATGCCGCCTCCACGCTTTTTAGATATCTCTTTGTGTAGTCGCGGTCCTCGTGGGGCGCCCAGAGAAGATATCTCGTCACGCCGGGGTCGCGCGCGTACTCGAACATATCGTCCGCGTCGCGTCTTGTCATGGCGCGCAGAATGAGCCGCGGAGTATACAATCTCGGCGGGCGGGTAAATATCTCCCCGATCCTGTTCAATTTGGTCACCTCCGCGCTTTTTTATTATATTATACTCGCAAAAGTAAATATATCAAGAATATTCTTATTTTTTTAATGACAAATCGGATTTTTTGTGATAGAATAAGAAAAAACGTCGGGGAAGTGTTATAGTTGAAAAAGAAAACCTCATTTATCGGCGCCGGAAACATGGCGACCGCAATAATAAACGGGATGCGCGGCGAGATCTGCGTTTTTGATAAAAACAAGTCTCAATATGATAAATTCAAGGGCAGGGATATAGTTCTTGCCGGCAGTGTGGAAGAAGCGGTCGGGTACGGCGATCTTGTTTTCCTCTGCGTAAAGCCGCAGAATTTCGACGAGGTCGCGCCGGAGATCGCCGCCTGCGATCTGACGGGAAAGACGATAATATCTATTCTTGCCGGCGTTACGATATCGCGCATTTCGTCGGCTCTCGGCGATCTTCCGATAGTCCGCGCCATTCCCAATACGCCTATGATGATAGGCAAAGGAGTCACAGGCATCTGCCGCAGCGGCAAAGTGGACGACAGGAGCTTTTCCGACGTTTGCCGGATGTTTTCCAACCTCGGCGAAGTGGTCGCGCTCCGGGAGGAGCAGATGAACGCCATGACCGCCGCGACGTCCTCCGCCCCCGCCTACGTTTTTCTCTTTATCAAGTCGATCGCCCAAGCCGCGGAGAAGCTGGGGCTCGACGACCGCCGCATGACCGAGTATATCGCGAAGATGGTGATAGGCTCTTCCGAGCTGCTTCTCCGTTCGGGAAAGTCTGCGGATGAGCTGATCTCAATGGTGACCTCGCCCAAGGGTACTACCGCCGAGGCGATGAAGGTTTTCGGCGACCGCGATTTTACCGGTATCGTCGAAGAGGCGATGACCGCCTGCGAGAGACGCGCAAAAGAGCTCGCGGGAGAATAATTCAAAGTCGCGATCTGTCTCCGTCATACTGCCGCCCTCACCGGCATAGGCTTGTACGGGAGGGAAGTATATGACGGAAAAAGAGATCTCGGACAGGAAAAAATACCGCAACGCTTTTATTATCCACCTGCTTTTGGGGTGCGCTGGCGCTTGCGTCGGTATATACGTTTTCAAATACACCGGATGGCTTACCGGCAGCGCGGACGGCTACGTCTTTATCTGCGGCGCGGACGCGAAGGAGCTCTTCTCCCGGTATTTCGACGAGGCGAGATATCTTATTTTGCTGTTCGCCTGCGGATTTACCGTGTTCGCCGTACCGGCGGCGATAGCGTTTTCGCTTATTCGCGGATTTCTCTGCTCGGTCGGCGTGTTGAGGCTCGCCTCCGCCTGCGAACAGGGCGGGGTGACCGCCTTCCACTTTGTTTTTACAGCCGTCGCCATGTCGCTTGTATTTGTGATAGAACTCATAATGGCGGCAAAGTGCGTGCGCCAGTCGTCGCATCTTCAGTATATCGCGCCCAAACCGGGCGAGCTGGTGCGCGACCCCGAGGTCAGGCGGTATTCCGCCGCGTTCGCGATGCTCTGCGCGTTTCTTTTCGCGGCGGTCGCTTGCGTATATTTTGCCCCGCTTATCACGGCATAAACACGTTTTCGGAAGTTTAAAGAAAGGGAATACAGATGGAAGAACGCGAAAACATGGGATACAGGGATGAGGAGCCGGAGGAAGAGGATCTTTCCCGCCGCCGTCCGAAAAAGCATCTCCTGTACCGCATTTTCAATCCCGAAGGGAGCGGAAAAGAGGCGAAGCCTCTGCCCGAAGGCCCCGACGGACTTAAAAAGTGCTTTATAATTTATAAGCGCAACTTTACCAATCTTTTGTATATCAACCTGATAAAGATCATCGGCAATTTCCCGGTGCTCTTTGCCATCTACGCCTTTTCGGGCGCCGCAAATCACGTCAGCACCTCGCCGTCCTCCGGGATGTTCGCGCCGCTTCACGGCGCGATGCTCAATTCGACCTCGCCGGTCTCCATGGCTCTCTTCGGGGTCCACGGCGGTCAGAGCAGCTATCAGATACTGTCTTCCTCGACCTACGTTCTGCTCGGACTGTCGCTTCTGGTGCTCTTTACCTTCGGTATCATCAACACCGGTACGGCGTATCTGCTCCGCGGGATAGTCCGCCGCGACCCGATCTTCTTCTGGTCGGACTTCAAGGGCTCGATAAAGCGCAACCTCAAGCAGGGCTTCATCCTCGGCTTTATAGACGCTTTGCTCATCATAATGCTTATTTATGATCTGTATTTCTTCTACCTGAACGGATCCATGATGTTCTATATCATGCTGATCGTCCTCGCTTTCTATATGATGGTGAGGTATTACCTCTATCCTTTGATGATAACCTTCGACCTGAGCATCTGGAAGATCTTCAAAAACGCGTTCATCTTCTCGATCCTCGGCTTCAGACGCAACATCCTCGCTTTTCTCGCGTTCCTGCTCATTATAGGCGCGGAATACCTGCTTCTCGGTCTGTTCTATCCCCTGGGGATAATCTTCCCGCTGGTCGTTATGTTCTCAAGTATCGCCTATTTCGGCATATACGCCGCGTGGCCGAAGATCAAGGAGATAATGATCGACCCGTACGTGGAAAGCAAATAAACGCAAATATTAAAAAAGGCTTTTGACATTCAAAGGCCTTTTTTGACGTTGGATTAACTTTTTTTGATTTCCGTAATATCGGGACGCGTTTTTTTGACATATCTTGTGAAGACGAAAAAAGGGGGTCAACAAAATGAGATATTTAAAAAGCAGGCGCGGACGCTCCCGAATGAGCCGAAAGATCGATCTGAATAGTTACAAAAACCGCGCGTTCACCCGGATATCTTCCGGGCGAACGCGCGGTTTTTGTACATCGAGATCTTTTTATCCGAAGATCGCCTCGAAGAATTCAAGTATGCGAAATCGCAGAACGTATTTCGGATGCTCGTCGTCGCAGAGGACGCGTATCTGTTCGCCTGTAAAGCCCGCCTCGGCGAGCTTTTCCTGCGGCTCGGCGGCGGAGGTACAGAGGGGAGGGAAAAGCACGCACCACCAGTTCTGACCTTCCGCCGCGCCGATCAGCACCCGAAGCGACGTATAGCTTCCGGCGGGGAGGCGCACTCCTTCATATTCGCGCTCGGGATACTTTTCTTTATCGAGGGTGATCTTTACGTCGTAGTCGTACCCGGCGAGCGCGATCTCGTCCTTTGCGAGCACGGTAAGGATATCAATGTTGTCTCTTATCGACTTCTCCGCTTCCTCGCGCGTTTTCTTGTCCTCCACAAGATTGCCGACCGCGTCGAGGATGGCGTCGCGGACGCGGAGCTTGAGCGCCTGATCCTCCTCGCTGTCGGAGTTTGCGAGGACGTGTAGCCTTATGGTGTCGGTATATACGCGCCCTTCTCCCGAGAGGGGAAGGATGGGCAGTATCAGGGCGGCGAGAAGTACGGCTATCGAGATTATCAGCAGTTTTTTCATTAGGTTACCCGCTTTCGTTTTGTTGTGTGGGGATTATTGACCGCGATCCCCGCTTTTATTCCCGCCCGTCAGTTTTTCTATCTCCTTCGCCGAGATGCCGGCGAGCTCGTTCGCCGCCTCGACGGATACCGCCTCGGCGATAAGCCGTATTCCTCTCGCGTCCGGGAGCGCGCGGACCCTGCCTTTTGAGTAGACACGCACGACCCCTTCGCCGTCGGGCGTTCCGAAACGCTTCATGACCGTCAGCCGATCTTTTGCGCTCGCGCGGACGTCGCGTTCTCCCGTCCCGAAATCCGGTATATCATTTTTCAACTCGTCAAGCGTCCTTCCGGTTTTGTGTATGATCCCGATGACCTTTACCGCCGCCGTACCCTCGTCGCACAGCCATTGCTGCTCCCGCACGAGCGATCTTATCCCCGCTTCCGACTCGTCGAAGGGGACTATGGCGTATCTGCGTACAGACACACCTCGTCTGAAAGCGAAATCGACCAGCGCGGCGGGGGCGATATACGGCAGGGCTATCTCGTCGACGCGCTCGTTTGCTATGATGATCGCGCAAAGGTGCCATAGATCGAGGCCGGACAGCCCGTCCTCCACTACCAGCCCGCTCGACGGGTCGCATATCCCGCCCTGCTTTTCAAGAGCCTCGCGCACGTACGGATCCTCGCTGTAAAACCTCGTTCCGTCTATCCGGTCGATTGATGATGAGAGCGCGTAGACGTATCTGGAGGCGAGACCGGTCAGGGCCGTGACCGTTCCGGGCTTCTCCGATCTCTTTCCGTCCTTCAAGGAGCGGGTGAACTTGCGGGAAGCGGCG
This sequence comes from Clostridia bacterium, assembly GCA_017450885.1. GTDB lineage: Bacteria > Bacillota > Clostridia > Oscillospirales > CAG-272 > RGIG3438. The sequence goes on from JAFSSR010000033.1 coordinate 19,263, forward strand.
AGCCCCTGCTCGTCGAATATGATCGTCTGCTTCGCCGCCCAGACGGAGCAGTCGAGACCGTACTCCCGCGCGGCGAACGCGCACAGCCGCGCGTCCGCGTCGCCGAGGTCGCGCGCGTTGCCCCCTCCGTCCGATATCCCGCGCAGCAGCTCTCCGCGCCTTCTGCCGCCTACGCCTATCCGCCCGCCGCCGCAAGCCGCGGCAAGGCTGAGCCCGAGATCGTAGTCGGTGGTGATTCGCAGGATATTGATCGCTCTTCCGCCGGACCAGAGCGAGTATCGCAGAGAGATCCCGGCGGGCACGGCTTCTCCCGGCGCGATTATACAATGTTCAAGCGACGCACCGCGCCCGACCGACGCGCCGTCCATAACAACGCTGTCGAGCACGAGGGAGCCGAACTCGACTTTTGCGGTCTCGGAAACGTAGGATCCGCCGTTCAGTTCCACGGAACATTCGAGATACTGTTCGGGGTCGCCGATATCGTACCAGAAGCCGCTCGCCTCATATCCGAATATTTTTGATCCCGAACGTTCCATTTTAGGCAGCAGTCCGCGGCCGAAATCGTATTCTTCCGACGGAGGTATCATATCGAGCGCCTTGCGGTCGAAAATATACGTCCCGGAATTCACCGTGTCGGAGAACGCCTGTCCCCACGCCGGTTTTTCAATAAACTTGATGATCCTCGCGTCCTTTGCGGTCACTACGACCCCGTATTCCAGGACGTTCGACGTGCGTGCGAGGAGAAGCGTCGCGTCTGCTTTGCGCTGATTGTGGAATTCTATCGCCCGCGCAAGATCCATACTGCAGACCGAGTCCGCGCTGGTCACTACGAAGGTCTCCTCTCCGCGCAGGAATTCGGCGCAGGCTTTTACGCTTCCCGCGGTGCCGAGCGGCTCATTCTCGATCATGTATTCGAGCTTCATTCCGCGCCACGAGTCTCCCAGGGCGTTTATGATGTCCTCCGCGCGGTACCGCACGGTCAGCGTAACCTCCGATATTCCCGCGTCGGCGAGCATATCGAGGGCGTAGGATACGCAGGGCCTGCCGCAGACGGGTATGAGGGGCTTTGGGGTGTTTTCTGTGAGCGGACGGAGCCTTGTCCCGTTTCCGCCCGCCATAACGATCGCTTTCATGGTTTTTCCTTTCCCGGCGAATAGTATTCCTTTCGCCTGTCAATAATCGGGTCGAGTATTTGATCGGAGGGGATAAAATGATCCTGCGCGGAAGACAGAAAAAGATGATAGTATTGAAACGGACGGGAAGTCCGTACTTTGAAGAGGCGTATTTTATCCTGCGCGAAGGGGAGGGCGGAGCGTCGGTCTCGGAAAACGATATGGCCGCCGAGGCCGAAAGGATCATTTCCCGCATGAACGCGAACAGGGAACGCGAGAATGCGAAAAAGATCAGATCCGGCGAGGAGGGGAAGCTGACGCGCGCCTTGTGGTTCCTTTACGGAGCGGCGAGCGGGATAGTCGTTTCCCTCATAGTCGGCGCGGTCGCTCATTGACAGATATCGTAATCCTCTTCCTCCTCGTCGTCGCGGACCATGCGCCCGGAGCCGTAAGGCGGCTCGAAGCGCCGAGAATAGGGGACGCCTAATTCAATACCCACAAGTCCCGGATAGGCGGTAAACCCGTTGGTCGCCGCCGGTGGAGTGCGCAGCTCGTTCCTCGCGTCGCGTACCGCCTCTTCAGAGGCGCGGCTGTTTGCTTTTCTTTTCATAATGACCTCCGGCTTCGAATATATTTGAATAACTTTCAATTAATAATATACGCACCGTGCGCCGAGGTTATAATAGGTAATACTTGACAAAACGCGAATTGTGTGATATAGTGTAAACTGTTTTGAGATGTTCGGAAAAAAAATATAAAGACGGCGGGTCCGGAACGCCTGCGGACGCGCGGAAGCCTTTATACATAATTTCAAGTCGATCCTGCAGAGGCAGGTCTTGTTTTGTTGCGTCCGTACCGGCGGCGGGACAGCAGCAGTTTCTTTCGCCGCCGGAGAAAAGGAATATCATGTCAGAAACGTTAAAAAGAAATCATCATAATAAGAAAACAGTCGCGGTCCGTCAGGGCGCAAAAAAAGCGCGGAAGCCGGCGCAGAAGCCGCTTTCCCGCGTCAGGGTGTTCGCCCTCGGAGGACTCGGCGAGATAGGAAAGAATATGTACGTCGTCGAGTACGAGGACGATATAATAGTCATCGACTGCGGCATAGGCTTCCCGGACGACGATATGCTCGGTATAGACCTCGTGATCCCGGACGTAAGCTATCTAACCGCTAACGCCGACCGCGTGCGGGGCATATTCATCACCCACGGGCACGAGGACCACATAGGCGCTCTGCCGTACGTTCTTCGTACGCTCAATGTTCCCGTCTGGGGGACAAGGCTCACGATGGGCATACTTCAGTATAAACTGGAGGAGCAGGGACTTCTGGAGTCGGCAAAGCTCAACTGCGTGAACGCCGGCGACGTGATTGACGCGGGGGTGTTCAAGGTGGAATTCATCCGCGTAAACCACTCCATAGCCGACGCCTGCGCGATAGCGGTACACACTCCGCAGGGGGTCGTGCTCCACACGGGAGACTTCAAGCTCGACATCACGCCCATAGAGGGCGAGATGATGGATATCACCCGTCTCGGCGAGCTGGGCAGAGAGGGCGTTTCGCTGCTCCTCTGCGAGTCGACCAACGTTGAGCACGCCGGATTTACCCCTTCGGAGAGCAAGGTCGGAAGCTCTTTCGAGAGCATCTTCCTGCGCAACCCGGACAAGCGTATAATCATAGCCACATTCTCGTCGAACGTCCACCGCGTTCAGCAGATCATCAACGCCAGCATATCCCACGCCAGGAAGGTCGCGATAACCGGCAGGAGCATGATGAACATAGTCAAGGCCGCGATCGACCTCGGATATATGAACGTGCCGGACGGAACGGTCATAGACCTGAACGATCTTGATCGCTACAATCCCGAGCAGGTCACAATAATTACCACCGGCAGCCAGGGCGAGCCTATGTCGGCTCTCTACCGCATGGCTTTCGGCGATCACTCTAAGATCACCCTCGGGTCGAGCGATCTGGTGGTAATATCCGCGCACGCCATTCCCGGCAACGAAAAGCTGGTGGGCAACATATTGAACGAGATCTACCGCAAGGGAGTTTCGGTCTTCCACGACGTCGACGTCGAGGTGCACGTCTCCGGACACGCCTGCCAGGAAGAGATCAAGCTGATGCACGCGCTGACCAAGCCGAAGTTCTTCGTCCCGATACACGGCGAATACAAAATGCTCGCCGTCCACCGCGAGCTGGCGCTCGGAATGGGCGAAAAGCCGGAGAACGTTTTTGTCCTCGAGACCGGTCAGGTGCTCGAGTTCGACCGCGAGAAAGCGGCGGTGACAGGAAGCGTTCCGTCCGGACGCGTCCTCATCGACGGAGCCGGCATAGGCGACGTCGGGAACATAGTCCTCCGCGACCGCAAGCTGCTTTCACAGGACGGAATTATTATCGTCGTCGCCGGAGTCGACACCGAGGCGTGTATGCTCGTCTCCGGGCCCGACATCGTCTCCCGCGGATTTGTCTACGTTCGCGAGTCGGAGGAGCTGATGGAGGAGTCGCGCCGCATCTGCGCAGACGTGATCGAGGACTGCCTCGACCGGTATATCACCGATTGGACGCAGATAAAGAATTATATCAAGGACGACCTCTCCCGCTTCCTTTATTCAAAGACAAAGCGCAAGCCGATGATCATCCCGATAATTCTGAACGTATAAAGCTTTTTATTATACAAGACGGAGCTTCCGCAAATCGCGGAAGCTCCGTCTTGTATAATGTTATTTTAGATCAATTCAAGTTCCGCGGAACGGAATTCTTCTGTGTCGAAAAAATCGTAAAGGCTCATACCAAGCCCGTCGCACAGCATCTTTATGGTGACTATTCCCGGGTTTTTACTTTTTCCGTAGAGGATATTTTTGACCGTTGATGGGGAAACGCCGGATCGCATGGAAAGCGCGTATATCGACATATGTCGTTTTTCCAGTAAATCGAGCAGCCGTTCCTTTACTAAACTGTAGGTGTTCATTATATCGCTCCTGTTTTTTATTGTCAATGTCTGGAAAAGGATATTATTCAAATAAATTATACCAATTATTCTTGACAAAATAGGGCTATATATGATACAATAAGGCTATAGATAGACCGAATTTGATATTGTTTTTCATAATTCGAAAATATTAAATGGAAAAGCTGTTTTTTACACCGTATAATTGTATCTCATGCGGCAAGCCAAAGTTTCGGGAAGAAGATGACCTCTGCCCGGAATGCATAAAAAAGGCGCTTGCGCCTTTGCCTAAAGCGGACGACCTTAATTCTTCGGACGTATGCATTGTCAAAGAAAATGATTATAGGTTCTCCACTCCGCGCGAAGCGGACTCCCCATCGCAGAACGCGGAGATCTCTAACTTTTTCGATAGGTCGGAAGAAAAGGATGTTCGCTAAGATAAGCGACAATCTTATGTTGCTCCGGAAGGCGGGCTTATTATTCGCAGGAGATGATTATACGCAAAAACAGTCGGAAGGTGCCGCCATGATGGCGACACCTTCTTTTTGTTTTGCTCCGCGTATCCGTACGGAGCGGTTTTCTCCCGCGGGCGGGGAGCTTCCGGGCTTTATGCCCGTAAGGTCAGGCAAGCTCGTCGACCGAAGCGAAGCGGTATCCCGCCTCGCGCCATGTGTCGATCAGCCTGCCCAGAATTGCCGCGTTGGTCGCGGAGGTCGGGTGGAGGAGTATTATCATCCCGTTGTGGGTGTTGGACATGATCTTCTCGAAAGAAGCGTCGGGATCAGGCTGCTTTTCGTTGTCCCAATCCGCGTAAGCGAAGCTCCACATCACCGTTTTATATCCCATCCGTTCGGCAAAGCATATGCTCTCGAGCGACAGCTTTCCTTCGGGCGGGCGGTAAAAACGGGCGATGGGGTCGCCTGTCAGCTCTTTATAACTTGCATCCATTCGGTCAAGCTCTTCCTTGAACTCCTCTTCGGACAACTTCGTCATATCGGGGTGGGAGGCGGAGTGATTTGCCACCGTATGCCCCTCGTTTTTCATTCTCATGACCAGTTCGCTTTCGCGCTTGACCATGTTTTCAAGGATGAAAAAAGTACCGTGCGCGTCCTTTTCGGCGAGAACGTCAAGTATCTTTTCGATATTGCCGTTCTCATAACCCGCGTCGAAGGTAAGATATATCCGCTTGTCTTGGTCCGTCGCCGTCCGGTCGACGTAGTATCCGCCGTGCTCCTCCAGCCAGCCGAATTCCGCTGGGCAGGGCGGGACTTTGTTTCCGGACCGGGTAAAATACCATCCGTTGACCTCTGCGTGGCTCGCGCAGGGCAGCAGGAGAAGGGACAGCGCCGCTGCGCATATCGTCGTTTTGATTTTTATCATTTCTGACCTCCTCGCTATAATTATTTGCAGTTATCCGAAAAAAAGACTTCGCAATTATTGCAAAAAATGCGCGGATATGTTAATATTAGTTGATAATTCAATACGAGGGCTTTTGATGGACATAAGAAAAAGATCGCTTGAAAAGCATTACGAGTGGAGGGGCAAGATCTCGATCGCCTCTTCCGTCGAGGTAAAGGATATGGAGGCGCTCGCGCTGGCTTACACGCCGGGCGTCGCCGAGCCCTGCCTTGAAATACAAAAGGATATAGAAAAATCGTATGAGCTGACGCGCCGCTGGAACACGGTGGCGGTCGTGACGGACGGGACGGCGATCCTCGGCTTGGGGGACATAGGTCCCGAGGCGGGAATGCCGGTGATGGAGGGCAAGTGCCTCCTATTTCACGAGTTCGCCGGGATAGACGCCGTACCGATCTGCATAAAGAGCAAGGACGTTGACGAGATAGTCCGCACGGTCGAGCTTATCTCGGGCAGCTTCGGCGGGATCAATCTTGAAGACATATCCGCGCCGCGGTGCTTTGAGGTCGAGCGCAGGCTTAAAGAGGTATGCGATATACCCGTTTTCCACGACGATCAGCACGGGACCGCGATAATCGCCGGAGCGGCTGTAAGGAACGCCCTGCGCGTGGTCGGGAAAAAGCTCGGCGAGGCGCGCATCGTTATAAACGGCGCGGGCTCTGCGGGTATCGCCATCGGACGGCTGATAATGGCGGCGGGCGCGACCGACGTCGTATTCGTCGACCGCTTCGGCGCGATCTGCGACGGAGATCCGACGCTTACCGGAGAGCACGTAAAGATCGCAAAGGAGTCCAATCCGCGCCGTCTGCGCGGTTCTCTCGCCGACGTGATCCGCGGTTCCGACGTCTTTATCGGCGTTTCCGCTCCGGGGGTTCTCAAGCCGGAGATGGTTCGCAGTATGGCAGAAGACCCTGTGATTTTTGCGATTGCGAATCCGACTCCTGAAATAATGCCTGACGAGGCGAAGGCGGCGGGAGCAGCGGTGGTAGGGACGGGAAGAAGCGATTTCCCCAATCAGATAAACAACGTGCTCGCTTTTCCCGGCGTTTTCCGCGGAGCCCTCGACTGCCGCGCGAGCGATATAACCGAGGACATGAAGCTCGCGGCGTCCTCAGCTCTCGCCGCTCTTGTTGCGGATGATGAATTGTCCGCCGAATACATTCTGCCCACTCCGTTCGATCCGCGCGTCGTTCCCGCCGTCTCCAAAGCGGTCGCTGACGCCGCCCGTAAGGCGGGGATAGCAAAAAAATGAGTTCGATACAATAAAAAAACGCGATCGGTCAGATCGCGTTTTTACTTTTTCGAAACTATCACGGTCATTATTTCGTCCGGCGTGATCGTGACCTTTCCCATTTCGGACGGAATAAAGAAGCCGTCGCCCTTGCTTGCCGGCTCGTTTCCGATCTTTCCGGATCCGTCTATACACAGAACGTGCATAAAGCCTCCTCCCGCGCCTATACAGCGCGCGTGCTCGAGCGTGTATTTTTCGACGGTAAAGAATTCGCATGAAGCGAGCAGGAACGGATCGTTGTTCTTTTTTGAAAAGCGGATCGCGTCGATATCGTCCTGCGTGAAATCGCGTATGGTATCGAGAGACTCGGCGACGTGGAGCTGACGGAGCGATCCGTCGGGCTGACGGCGCATATAATCGTAAAGGCGGTAGGTCACGTCGCTGTTCTGCTGTATCTCGGCGATGACGATACCGGCGCAGATGGCGTGGACCAGCCCGCTGGGGATGAAATATACCTCGCCCGCCCTGACTTCGACGTAGTTGAGGCGCTCTTCGAGTTTTCCTGTTTCGATAGCCTTTTCGATCTCTTCCCGGTCAAACTTTTCTTTTAAGCCGTATACCAGCTTCGCCCCGGGCTCCGCCTCGACTATGTACCACATCTCGGTCTTCGCCGGATGCACCTGAACTGAAAGCGAGTCGCGCGCGTCGAGCAGCTTGACGAGCAGCGGAAAATCGGAAGGGAAGCCCAGATATTCTTTTAGCGTCATACCGGCGTAAACGCCGTTTGCGATGACGCTGTTTTCTTTCTCGCGTATCGAAAGCTCCCAGGTCTCGCCCAAACGGTCGAATGCGCAGTCCTTTCCGTAAAAGTCGCGCAGACGGGTCCCGCCCCAGACGACCTCCTTTTTATAAGGGATCAGCTTTAAAGGGTAAAGTTCCATTGTTTTCTCCGAAATTTTTAATATCCCGTGTAATATCCCGGCACGCTTCCTATGACCAGCGTTTCGACAAGCGGTATCTTTGTCTCGTATTCTATCTCCCTCGTCTCTCTGCGCGGCAGGACGTACGTCCCGGTCACTTTGACCGTCATTGTCATACGGTAAAGCGCCTGATTGATCCCCGCTGTGACGATCTCGCTCTGAACGTCGGTCACCGCGGTCGAATAACCGGTCACCTTGACGATTATGGACGGTCCGCGTCCCGACGAGACCGAGCCGCCTATAATATCTCCTATCCGGACGGGGATCTTGACGGCGGAATGCTCCAGCTCCTCGGAAACGAGGGTGGAAAACTCGTCTTTCAGGCGGTTGACCGTCCCGGCTTCAAGCGTTATACCGTAAATACTGCCGGACGAATCCCGTTCGGTCAGGGTCAGTCCGTCAAATTCGCATTTTCCGGCGCAGCGCGATACAGTTTCGTTTACCGCCGACAAAACGCATTTTTCTGCCGCCGCGGAGACGAGCGGGAGCGCGCTGTCGTACGCCTTGTTGATCGGTATGAGCATCAATCCGAGGAGAATGACGAACAGTAAAGGCCCGTTCCTCCGCGTGATGCGTTTCTTTCTGAAATAGATCCGAGGCATTATATCACCCCTTACGCAGTATATGCGGAGAGGGGCGGCGTTGACAATTATTTAGCTAAAGAGGGAAGGGTCATATAACCTTTCTTCACCCAGTTTGCTTTTCTTAATATGAAATCGAACAGCAGGGTGAGCAAAGCGGGGAAAATAAAATGCATGAGCGCGACGAGGAGCAGCGTCTTCCATCCTCCGAACTCCGGAGTCATGGATCTGAACGCCTCGAACTGACCGACGAGCCCGGAAGTGCCCATTCCGGCGCCTATGGAGGTATTGGTCATCTTGAAGACAGCCGAGGATATCGGACCGAGAACGACGGAGGCGGCGGTCGGCGCTATCCATATCTGCGGATGGCGCATAATGTTGGGAATCTGTATCATCGAGGTGCCGACTCCCTGGGCGATGGAACCGCCGATCCCGTTGTCGCGGTAACTTGCGACTGCGAAGCCTATCATCTGGCAGGAGCATCCGACGACCGCCGCGCCGGCGGCGAGGCCGGAGAGCCCCATCGAAATGCCTATAGCCGCGGAGGAGATGGGCAGGGTAAGGAAGAGACCCATCAGCATGCTCACGGCAATGCCGCCGATTATCGGCGAGTTCTCAACGTTGATGTTGACGAGCTGACCGAGCCAGCTCATAAAATGGGATATCGGCGTGGAGACGAGGAAGGCGACCGCCGCGCCGGAGGTCAGCGCAACAAGCGGGGTGAGGACTATGTCGAGCTTGGTCTTGCCGGAGACGAGTCTGCCTACCTCGACGGCGACCACGGCGGCGACGAACGCGCCGAGAGGCTCGCCCGGCTTGCCGGCGGCAAGCGCCTCGAGCGAGACGTTCGGGAACGCGCCGAGCATACCGCAGGCTCCCGCGGCGGCGGTGAGCAGCGGCGACGCGCCGAATTTGACGGCGACCGCGACGCCTATTCCCGCGCCGGTGGCGGTCTTTGCCATATTGGCGGCGGCGATGATGTATTTACCCGCCGTCTCCGAGATATGATCGGAGACAAGAGTGCCGATCTGCGCGACTATCGTTCCGATTATCAGCGTAGCGAAAAGCCCGAGAGCCATCGCTCCGAAACCGTCGATAAAGTATCTTTTCAGGTATTTTGTTACGGTCTTCATATCAAAACTCCGAAAAATCTTATAATTTGAAATAGATTATACCAAAAGTATATAAAAGTATCAAGTATTATTGTGTATAAAAATAAAAATAATACTCCTCTTTTTATTGACACAGGGGGATTTGGGGGCTATAATTGATATGATAAAAAAACATCAAAGAGGTAATTACGATGTCTAAACTCAATATCAAGGGAATGATCCCCGCGTTTATAACCCCGTTCACGGCTGACGGAAAGCTCAACGCCGCCGCCGCAAAGGAGCACGCAAAGCGGCTTGTCGAGATGGGAGCGGACGCTCTCTACGTCGGCGGAAGCTCGGGAGAGATGGTCCTTCTCTCGGTCGCCGAGCGCAAGGAACTGCTGGAAGCGGTCATTGAGGCGGTCCCGGCTGATTTCCCGATAATCGCCCATATCGGCGCGGCAAACCCCGCCGACGCGTTCGAGCTCGCAAAGCACGCCGAGAAGGCGGGCGCTGCGGCAATTTCGTCGGTCACGCCCTTCTACTATAAGTATTCCTTTGCCGAGATTAAGGCGTATTACGAAAAGATCGCCCGCCTCGTCAAGACCCCTATGATTATTTACAATATCCCCATCCTTTCCGGATCGTCGCTCTCGCTCAAGCAGCTTTCGGAGCTGCTCTCCATAGATGGCGTCGCCGGCATGAAGTTCACCTGCAGCGACTATTATTCGTTCGAGCGCCTGCGCCGTAAATTCCCGGACAAGCTGCTCTATAACGGCTCGGACGAGATGGTGCTCGCCGGCCTCGCCATGGGCGCCGACGGCGGTATCGGCACGAACTACAATACCATGATCGGCAAGTTCGCCAAGCTCTACAAGCTCTTCAAGGCGAACGATATGGCAGGCGCTCTCGCCGTTCAGAACGAGATAAACGACGTCATCGAGGAGATGTTCAAGTATAATCTTCTCCCGGCTGTCAAATACCTTGTCGCCGAATGCGGATGCGACTGCGGGACCTGCCGCGATCCCTTTATCGACCTCACC
>JAFSSR010000034.1 GCA_017450885.1 Clostridia bacterium
CGCCCCAACGTGGGCAAATCGACCCTGCTCAACGCCCTTCTGGGCGAAAAAATAGCAATAATATCGAAAAAGCCGCAGACCACACGCAACACGATCACCGGCATACTCACGCGCGGCGAGGATCAGTTCGTATTTATGGACACCCCCGGTATGCACAAGCCCAAGACCCGGCTCGGTGAGTACATGGTCAAGTCGATCAACGCGGCGATAGGCGGAGTCGACGCCGCCATCCTCGTCGTCGAGGCGGGCATGAAGATCGGGCCGGTCGAAGAGGGGCTGATCAGACGGTTTCAGCAGGACGGTATGCCCGCTCTGCTGGTCATCAACAAGACCGACCGCTCCGATCCCGGAAAGATAGCCGAGACGATAGAGCGTTTCGCCCCCACGTACGACTTCTCGTCGGTCATACCGATCTCGGCGATGAACAAGGACGGCGTCGATATCGTTCTCGACGAGGCGAAGGCATTTCTGTATGAAAGCGAGTGGTTCTTCGACGCCGACGCGATCACCGATCAGCCCGAACGCCAGATCGCAGCCGAGATCATCCGCGAAAAGCTGCTCCGCACCCTCGACGAGGAGATCCCCCACGGCACCGCCGTGGTGATCGAGTCCTTTGCGGAGGAGGGGAACAGGCTCAACATCCGCGCCGAGATCTTCTGCGAAAAGGACTCCCACAAGGGCATCATCATAGGAAAGCAGGGCGCCACGCTCAAGCTGATCGGCACCCGCGCCCGCGAGGACCTTGAGGCGTTCTTCGGTATCAAGGTCTATCTCGATCTCTGGGTCAAGGTCAAAAAGAACTGGCGCGACAGTCTCGCAAGTATCGCAAATTTCGGATATTCCGACAAGGAGCTGTAAAATAAATGCAGTTTGACGTCAAGGGCCTCGTTTTGCGCGAGACCGCGGTGGGTGAAAACGACTGCTGGCTCGACGTGCTTACCTCCGAGTCGGGCAGGATGAGCGTCTACGCCCGCGGCGTCCGGCGGTATAAGAGCCGCAACCGCGACGCCACCCTCCCGCTCTCATACTCGGTCTTCACCCTCCAGAAGGACAAGCCCGATTTTATCGTCATGCGCGAGGCGTCAAGGATAGAATCCTTCAATTCCATGGGCGACCTCGTCAAAAACGCGCTGGCCATGTACGCCGCCGAGCTGCTCTGCGAGTTCGCTCTGCCCGATCAGCCCGATCCCGCCCTCATGCGCCTCGCCCTCAACACCCTATACGCCCTCATCCACGGTAAATATCCGCCCGCGCAGATCAAAGCCGCCTTCGAGCTTCGCCTTATGGCGGATCAGGGCTTCGCCCCCGATCTCTCCGGCTGCGCCTCCTGCGGAGCCTCGGATACCGACGATATCTTCCTCGACGTCATGAACGGCGCCCTCGTCTGCGGACCCTGCCTTAAAAAACGCGAAGAGACCGCCGGCGCGGACGTCCCCCGCGAGGACGACGGTACAGCCGCCGTCCTCGTCCCCGCCTCCCGTACCGCCGTCTCCGCCATGAAATATATCGTATCCGTCCCCCTCGAACGCCTCTTTTCTTTCCGTATCCCCGACGGCGCAATGGCGGAGCTCGCCTCCCTTACGGAGAAATTCCTCCTCCATCACCTCGAGCGCGGCTTCGTAACGCTCGATTTCTATAAGCAAGTGAATAGATTGTGACTTTTCGCGGACCCTTTTTGAAAAAAGTGTCCGCCCCCCAAAAACTTCCGGCGGGCCGCCGGTCCCGAAACGTGTATTTCGACTCGTGCGAACACAAACGCCCGGTCTATTATTCGGAGTACAATGTATTTTCCGATCAAAGGCGGATAAAGGGGAGCCGCGCTCCGCAGGAGCGCGACGGTCGGCGTGAGCGGAAAGCCGTCTCCGAAAGCGAGCTTTCGAGAGCGGCTTTGCCGTGCTCACGCCTTGCCGGTCGACCGCAGGTCTACCGGCATACCCATTTACCGCCCTTGTACAAATAGATAAAACCGTAACTACAATTAACATAATAATCCCTCAAAACCTGATTTCGGGCATCTATGGGAAAAATATGATCTGAACTCGAGGCGAAGTCGGGACCGGCGGCTCGCCGGGCTTTTGAGGGGGTTGCCCGTCAGGAACGGATCAAGGCGCGGTTTTGACGGGCGGGGCGGCACCCCGACTGCGTTAAAAGCCTTGACAATATTTTATATTGCCTTCGGCTTTTGCCTTGCCGGATGCGTCGTCCCGCTCCGTCAAAACTCTTCGACCTGAAAGGGATGTACTTTGCGAGCAGATTTGCGTGC
>JAFSSR010000035.1 GCA_017450885.1 Clostridia bacterium
CTCGTCGCTGACCTTTTCCGAAACGTTATCCTCATAGATCTTTTTTAAAAGCTTCGGGATCAGCTCCAGCCGCTTGATCGCTTTGGTAAGCTCCCCGGTCGTCTGCTTGTGAGAGGTCTGATACTCCTTAGCTCAACAATTTTTCGGATTTTCCGACGTACATTTTTCCGATCCTCCAATATTTTTTAGACGGTTTCGGCTGAAACGAGTTTTTGCATATTAAAGCATTAAAGTGTTCCTACCCGATTGTATCATATTTTTTTTTGAAATTACAATAGAAATTATAACAGAAAAGTCAATATAAAGAAAAAAACGCCCCCGGATACGATCTAATGCCAACAGATCGAATTTGCAGCCCGTAAACCTCAAACGGGCGTGTCGTATCAAAACGCATACGAAGGCCTCGGTCAAATCGGCATTTCAGGTAAAAGCAAGCAGCCATCCGGCTCACGATCGCCGCGAGCCGATCATCGGCACGCTTGATGCCGCAGCCGCCGATGCGGCGCCTCGAGAAAAAGCGCAAGAAACAGCCCCGGCGGACAGATCCGCCGGGGCGTTTCGTGATCAAGGCGTAAGACGAGCGCCGCCGTCTTACGCCGTTACGGGAGATCCGTTATCCCGGCTTTGGATCTCTCGCGTCATCTTATCCATTTGTCGGAAACGGTCGGCTCCGGGCAGCCCCGATCCTCGCCGTACAGACGGTCGATCACCGTCTCGGCGTCGGGATATTTCTTTTCAAAGAGGAAGGCATCGGCAGACCTCGCCGTCCCCGGTGAGCTCCCGCAGGGAGTCGGCGTCATCCCGTTTCGATCCGCGAAGTATCAGTCTGCCGACTTTTATATAGGGTATCTCGGAAAAGAGCTTTTTTCTCATAGCGGATCCTTCAACTGTTCTGCTTCGGAGTGTACACCTCGACGTATTTTTTGAAGATCACCGCCGCCTGCGCGCGGTTTGCCGTGGCGCGGGGCGAGAGCGTGGTCTTGGAGGTGCCGGAGATCAGCTCCTCGGCGACCGCCCATCTGACGGCGTCCAGCGCCCATCTGCTGACGGAAGACTCGTCCTCATAGCCGGAGATGTCGGCGCGGGCTTCGGTGTTAAAGCCGTTGGCGCGGGAATATGCGATAAAGAAGGTGGCGAGCTGTTCGCGCGTGACCTTCATATCCGGGCTGAAAGTGTCGGGGCCCGTTCCGTCCGTCACCTTGTTGTCTATCGCCCACTGGACCGCCTTGGCGTACCATTTGTTCGCCGGGACGTCCTTGAAATGACCGTGATAACTGAGATCGTCAAGCCCCTTCCCTATTGCGACGCGCGCGAGGATCTGGATGAACATGGCGCGGGTGAGATCCATCTTGGGCGAGAACATATTGGCGGAGGTCCCTGTGATATACCCCTTGGAATTGCACCAGAGGGCTGCCTCCGTGTACCAGCTGTTGTCCGGGATGTCGTCGAACGGGTTGTAAGACGCAGGCCATGCGAGCACGTACCCGCAGTCGAGGCAGACCTGCGGCTGATCGTCGGTCGCCTCCGGACCGGGCGTGTGGGGATATATGCCGGTATTCTCCTGACAGCTCGGCTCTATGCACTTATGCGCGTGGCCGTTCTTGGTCTTGAGGTTCCACTCCTCGCTGTAAACGTGACCGCCCAATTCGCCGTAGGGCAGTCCGCATATCTCGCAGACCGCCTGCGACCTGCAGGTCGCCTGACCGCCCGTGTGGTCTCCGCGGAGGTAGTAAAGATCAGCCTCGCAGTCGCGGCGCAGGCAGAATTTGTAATGCTGCTTTCCGTCGCTTTTCCACTCGGACTCTCTGTGGCCTCTGGCGGGGATCACCCCCCATTCCGGATCGGTGATGCGTTCCGTCCCCGCGTAGTCGGCGAATTTAGCGCCGCAGGAGCAGTACCAGTAGGTCAGCATCCCTTCCGTCTCGCAGGTGGGGTTTTTCTGGACCTGCTTTTTGAGGTCGTGTATGTGGTCGAACTGCCTATACGCAGACAGCACCTTGTTGTAGACCTGCTCGTAGGCGGTATTGACTGGGAGCGCCTCGCCGTTGAGAGAGGCGTTGACGTCCAACTTATAGTCAGCGGTCGCCCTGAAGACCTTGCCGTCCCCTGCCTCTACCCAGATATCGAGGGCGTAGACGTGCTTTTTGTTGAATAGGTCGCCTTCCTTTAAATACTGACCGGTCGTTTTGTCGTACCAGGTCACCGCGTCCTCGCCGTCCCAAAGACGATATTTATCGCCGCCCAAACGGACGTCGAAGCTTGCCGGAGCGAGATGGCAGGGCTCCTGCGCGAAGATCTCGACCACCCCTATAGTGTCGTAGATATTGAGCGCATAGTTGGGCATATAACCTATTATTCCGCCCGCCGCCACCTTGCTCCAGGTGCCGTAATTCTCAAGGACCATGACGCGCGATCCCTTTTCTACGTAACCGATCCTGAAGGACTGCTCGTAACGGTCCTTGTATATCGAGCTTCCGCTTTTGGCCTCTGCCTCTGACTCGGCGCGCGGGACGACGGTATTGATGACGAGCTGCTTGCTGTCCGTGACCATAAAGCGCACGCCGTTTATGTAAACCACGTAGTCAACGCGCGCTTTTACGGCGCCCTTGCCTATGGTATAGGGCGTATATACGTTGTTGTCCAACGGGCCCATCATCTTGGTCTGGCCGTTTTCGGTGACGAAAACCTCGGTCGCCACCGTGACTTCAGACTCCTCGTAATAACTTTCTCTCGGGATCCCGAATGAAAAAGTAAACGATATCTTCTCGTCCGCCGGGACGGTATAATACCTGACGCCGTCGACCTCCTCATAGTCCTTCTTACCGGACAATCCGAATCCGGAGACGCCGTATCCGTCTTTTTCGAGGTCCTTACGGAGCTGCTCCTTGGACAGGATGTGCATACTGTAGGTGTCGGTAAGATAGGTCTTGCCGCGCACCGTCATCTTGCATCCGAAGCGCAGATATCCCCAGTCCTTATCGTTCGCTTTGCCTTCCGTGGCGGTAAAAGAAAAATGCGGTGTGTCGGTGCCGTGATACCCGTCGTTGTCGGGCAGCTCGACGTAATGGTCGTAGTCGTACCAGCAGACCCATTTATATACTGCGTCCGGGTCGGAGCAGTAGGCGGACATATTGAAGACCCCTCCGGCGTAAATGCGCGCGTCGGCCTGAATAAGTCTCGCTTCAACGTCGCCCGCCGTCCCCGACAGAGCCGTAAAGGACAGCGCGCCGATGATCATCGCGGCGGTGAGCACAGCCGCAAAAAGTCGTTTCTTGAACATCAGTCTTCCTCCGTATTTTTCTTAAATATATTATATCAATTATCTCGGCGTTTGTCAAACGCCGCGCCTTTACGGAGGTCCGGGAAAAAAAGGAAAAAAATCAAGATAAAATTTAAGTACGGTTAAGGTATGCCGGGTATAATCATACCGGAACAGAGAAAGGAGACCTTTTATGAAATTCAGGCACGAATGGAAGCACGAGATCAATTTTGAAGACAGACTCGTTCTCCTCGCCCGCCTTCCGGCGGTGATGAAGCGCGACAGCCATTCGATCGGCGGAGAATATATGATAAGAAGTCTTTACTTCGACACCCCGGGCGACAAGGCGCTGCGCGAAAAGATCGACGGCGTGAACGCGCGCGAAAAGTTCCGCATCCGGCTGTATAACGGCGACCCTTCATTTATCGTCCTCGAGAAAAAAAGCAAGCTCAACGGTCTGTGCGCGAAGGAGAGCTGCAGGCTGACTGAGGAGGAGGCGCAGAGGATAGCGGACAAAGACGCCGACTGGCTCATTTCGTCGGGACGTCCGCTCTGCGCCGAGCTGTATTCAAAAATGAAGTCGCAGGGACTGCGTCCCAAAACGATAGTCGACTACACGCGCGAGGCGTTCGTCTTCCCCGCCGGAAACGTCCGGGTCACAATCGACCGCGACGTCCGCACCGGCGTCTTCCGGACCGGTCTTCTCGATCCGCGGACGCTGACCGTCCCCGCAGGCGACTCTCCCGTCATCCTCGAGGTAAAGTGGGACGATTTTCTTCCCGATATAATCAGAGACGCCGTGACGCTCCCCGACCGGCGTGTCTGCGCTTTTTCAAAATATCAGCAATGCCGGATCTACGGCTAAAAACCAAACAAAGGAGATACGACAATGACCTTCAGCGATATCTTTAAATCGAACTTTCTTGAAAACGTCACCGCGGTCACCGTGCTCGACATGGTGCTCACCCTGGTGCTCGCCTTCGGAATAGGCATATTCATCTTTCTGATCTACAAAAAGACCTATAAGGGCGTAATGTACTCGTCCTCATTCGGCGTTACGCTCGTCGCGCTCACCATGATAACCTCACAGGTCATCCTGGCCGTGACCTCAAACGTCGTTCTGTCGCTCGGCATGGTGGGCGCCTTGTCGATAGTCCGCTTCCGCACCGCGATCAAGGAACCGCTCGACATCGCCTTCCTCTTCTGGTCGATCGCCGCCGGCATCATCCTTGCGGCGGGAATGATCCCTCTCGCCGTCGTCGGCAGCGTTATTATCGGCGTGATACTCCTAATCTTCGCAAACAAGAGACCGCACAAGGACCCCTATATCATAGTCCTTTCCTGCGCCGACCATCAGTCGGAGACCGAAGCGATGAAATTTTTGAACGAAAAGGTAGAACGCTGCGTGGTGAAGTCCAAATCCGCGCAGAGCGGACTTGTCGAGCTCAATATGGAGGTCAGGCTCAAGGACTCCGACACCGATTTCATCAACGCGCTTTCCGCGATGGACGGCGTCAACAGTGCGGTGCTGGTGAGCTACAACGGGGACTATATGGGATAAGGGGGAGAATGTATGTCAACGAGCAAGCATATTGACAAGATCTGCATAGCCGTAACAGCCGTAACGCTCGTCGTCACCATCCTTTTCATGTGCGGGGGCGCGCTCGGCGTCTCCGCTTCCCCGAAGACAGTCAAGTACGAAAGCACGGTATTCGATACTTCCTACGTCCACAAGATCGACATTGTGATGAACGGCTGGGATGAGTTTATCGAAAACTGCGAGAACGAGGAGTATTACTCCTGCGCCGTCGTCGTGGACGGCGTAAAGCACGCCGACGTCGCCATCCGCGCCAAAGGGAACACCTCCCTTTCCTCCGTGAGATCGCTTGGGAGCCGGCGCTACAGCTTCAAGCTGGAATTCGACCACTACGACGACGCCCGCACTCTCGACGGGCTCGACAAGCTGTGTCTCAACAATCTTATTCAGGACAACACGATGATGAAGGACTTCATCGTCTACACTATGATGAATGACCTCGGCGCGGACAGTCCGCTCTGCTCCTTCGCCTACCTCACGGTCAACGGCGAGAACTGGGGGCTGTATCTCGCGGTCGAAGGGATAGAGGACAGCTTCCTTGCCCGCAGCTACGGCTCCGATCCGGGCGAGCTGTACAAGCCGGACAGCATGAGCTTCGGCGGAGGCAGAGGCAACGGAAAAGGCTTCAATTTTGACGATTTTGACTTCGGCGATTTCGACGCAAAGACCGAGGAAAAAGATCAGGGCGAACGATCTCAAAGCGAAAGCCGCGGGAGTTTCGATCCGAGCGGTCAGTTCCCCGCTGCGCCCGGAGGGGACGGTCAGCAGGGAGACTTCGACCCGAGCGGTCAGTTCCCCGGCGCGCCCGGAGGGGACGGTCAGCAGGGAGGCTTCGACCCGAGCGGGCAGTTCCCCGCTGCGCCAGGAGGGGGCGGTCAGCAGGAAGGCTTCGACCCGAGCGGGCAGTTCCCCGCTGCGCCAGGAGGGGGCGGTCAGCAGGGAGGCTTCGACCCGAGCGGGCAGTTCCCCGCTGCGCCAGGAGGGGGCGGTCAGCAGGGAGGCTTCGGCGGGATGGGAAGCGACGACGTCAAGCTTAAATACATCGACGACGACCCCGACAGCTATTCCAACATCTTCGACAACGCCAAGACCGACGTTTCGTCCGCCGACAAGAAACGGCTGATCGGATCGCTCAAAAAGCTGAGCTCCTACTCCGATCTCGAGGAGATCCTCGATACGGACGAGGTACTGCGGTACTTTGTGGTACACAATTTCGTATGCAACGGCGACAGCTACACCGGGAGCATGATCCACAACTACTACCTGTACGAGGAGGACGGCAGGCTCTCGATGATCCCGTGGGACTACAATCTCGCCTTCGGGACCTTCCAGGGAAACAACGCGTCCGGCGCTGTGAACTCCTCCGTCGACTCCCCCGTTTCCGGCAGTCTCGACGACCGTCCCATGGTCGGGTGGATATTCTCCGACGAGAGCTATACGGAAAAATATCACGAGCTTTTCGCATCCTTTATCGAAAGGTGGTTTTCCGACGGAGAGCTTGAAAAGCTGATCTCCGACACCGCCGACATGATACGCCCCTACGTTGAGAAGGACCCGACGAAGTTCTGCACCGCGGTAGAATTCGAAAAAGGGGTAGACGCGCTGTCCGAATTTGTTTCTCTGCGCGCCGAGGCGGTAAGCCGCCAGCTTGAAGTCGACGATACCGCGGTAGACGCCGGCTCCCTTTCCCTTTCCGATATGGGTTCGATGGGGAGAGGAACGGCGGGCGGCGATCAGGACGGGCGGGAAGCCCGTTCATCCGAAAGCGGACGGGGCGGAGAAGCTCCGCGCGGATCCGGCGGAGATCAGCCCGCGGCAACGCCCGGAGAATCCGACGCCGTGACGGTCCCGCCGTCGGAAGACGGCGCGAAGGACGCGGCTCCCTCCGGCAAAAGCGAAGGAGCTCCCGACCGCGGTCAGCGGCCTTCGGAAAACGCGGGCGGTCCTTCCGGCAGGGGTTTTTCCCCTCAAAACGGTCAGGTCAACAACTCGCGGTCGGCCGTCTGGCTGCTCCTCGGCGGTTCGGTCCTCGTCCTCGCGGCGGGAATGATCTTTGCGGTCAAGAAAAAGCGCTGAAACGGCAAAAAAGCGTCGGAGCGTTTTTCCGTCCTGCTCGACGCGGCAATAGAGATCTCACGACGCCGATCTGTATAACAAAAAAACCGCCCGATATCGCCGTTTGATTATACAAACGGCATATTGACAGCGGTTTTTCGATATGATAAGATAGTAATAAACATACAGTTCGGTTCGGAGACATTTTTATGTGGCTCAATGTTGCGATAGGGATACTCATACCGTTCCTCGGGACGACGCTCGGCGCGGCGTGCGTATTCTTTTTGAAAAAAGAGATCAGCGAGCGGCTCAGCCGCGCTCTTTCCGGTTTTGCCGCGGGCATCATGGTATCGGCGTCCTTTTTCAGCCTGATACTCCCCGCCCTCTCGCAGGCGGAAAGCTACGGGAAGCTGTCCTTTATTCCGGTCGGGCTCGGTTTCTTTGCCGGGATGCTCTTCCTTCTGGTGCTCGACCTTTTGGTCCCTCACGTCCACCTCGACAAGAGCGAGGAGGGTCCGAGGACGGGATTGAAAAAGACGACGAAGCTGTTTCTCGCCGTTTCGCTCCACAATCTGCCCGAAGGAATGGTCGTCGGAATAGTCTTTGCCGGCTGGATGTACGGTAAGAGCGAGATAACGCTCGCGGGGGCGACCGTCCTCGCCGTCGGTATCGCGCTGCAGAACTTCCCCGAGGGAGCCATTGTATCAATGCCGCTCCGCGCGGAGGGTATGCCCAAGAGCAAGACGTTCGTTTACGGTATGCTCTCCGGTATAATAGAGCCGATCGGAGCGCTCATGACCGCCTTTGCCGCCTCCCTCTTCCTTCCGATAATGCCCTATCTTCTCGCCTTTGCCGCGGGCGCGATGTTCTACGTCGTAGTTGAGGAGCTGGTCCCCGAAATGGCAAAGGGCGAGCACAACAACGCGGGCACCGTCTTCTTTGCGATCGGTTTTGTGATCATGATGGCTCTCGACATAGCCTTCGGATGATCTCGACATAGTCTTCGGATAAAAAGAAAGGATACCGCCATGAAAAGAGTATACGATTTTCTCAAGGACGCGGGTACGTACTACCTCGCAACGGTCGACGGAGATCAGCCGAGAGTGCGTCCGTTCGGCACCGTCAATATTTTTGAAGACAAGCTGTATATCCAGACCGGAAAGGTCAAGCCCGTTTCAAAACAGATAGCGGCAAACCCCAAGGTCGAGCTCTGCGCCTTTAAGGACGGACGCTGGCTGCGGCTCGCGGGAGAGCTCGTCGAGGACGACAGGGTCGACGCCCGGAAGTCGATGCTCGACGCGTACCCCGAGCTCCGCGGGATGTACGACGAGAACGACGGCAATACGCAGGTGTTTTATTTCAAAAACGCCGAGGCGACCTTCGCGTCCTTCGGAGGAGCCCCGGAGACCGTGAAATTCTGAATAACGGCATATAAACAAGGACACCGTTCCCGGACGGTGTCCTTGTTTATTTATCATAGAGTTACATTAAGTATCCGAACCCGGTTCCTACTCTGCGCAAAGAAACTTTTTTATCTCGTCGAGTCTCTTCTCCGCTTCGGCGCGCCCGATCTGATATACGCGTTCGAGCTCTTCGGGGTCCTTTTCGGTACGGGAGACGGCGAGGGGCTCGGGCGGACGTATCACCAGCGCGGCGCCGTCCTCTTCCCTTTGGTCGATCGCCTTCATCTGACGGTTATACCGAATGTGCCTTATCCGCATCGCCTTTATGACCTCGGGATATCTGCGCAGCTTGGCGCGGACGAGCGGGAGCGTGCGGTCGGGCTGTTTTTTATACCCTTTCGGCTGTGTTAGGATGATGACGTTGCGATCGTAGCCCTTGTACTCCATAAACCTGTACGGAACGGGATCGACTATCCCGCCGTCGAGCAGCTTGTAGCCGCTCACCTCGACCGGGCGGGAAACGAGCGGCAGCGACGCGGAGCCGCGCATCCACTCCATATCGGTCTCTCCGCAGTCGGTGCACTTATGGTAGACGCACCTGCCGGTCTCTATATCCATCGCGCCGACGTAGAATTCCGTCGGATCTTCGGAAAAAGTCTTGTAGTCGAAGGGATCGAGCTTTTCGGGTATCTCGTGATAACAGAAATCTACTCCGTACAGCGCGCCGGTCTTTATGAGCGAGCGGAAGCTGCAGTACCTCGGATCGCGGCAGTATTTCTTGTTATACCGCACCGCGCGTCCGATCTGCCCGGACTTGAAGTTGCAGCCGAACACCGCGCCGGCGGAGATGCCCGCCGCGCCGTCAAACCTGACGCCGTTCTCCATGAGGACGTCCAGCACGCCGCAGGTGAACATGCCGCGCATCGCGCCGCCTTCCATAATAAGTCCCGTTTTCATTTCACAAGCTCCTTATTCGGCGACGAATATGTAGTTGTACACGTCCTGACCGCCGTCCACCGTGAACACCTCGACGTCGGGATAGTTTTCGCCGACGAACTCCTCGATCTTCGCCGTACAGTCCGCATCCGCGCCGGAGCCGGCGAAAACGGTGAGCGCGAACTTGTCGTCAAGTCCCATATGCGAAAGCGACGTCCTGCACACGGAAAGGCAATCGGGATCGGCTGTCAGCATGGTCTTGCCGATAAAGCCGATATAGTCGCCCGCGTGCATTTCCACCGAGTTTATGTTGGCGTCGCGCACCGAGGTGGTGACCATGCAGGTGACGACGTTTTTCATCGCGTCGGTGAGCGTAGCGGCTATCTCCTCCGGGTCGTCCGACTCGTAGTTTATCGCGCTCAAAGCGGCGTATCCGTCGCCGAGCGAGACGCTGTCCAGCACCACGATATCGGAGCTTTCGTAGATGTTCGCCGCCTGCTTCGCCGAAAGGATGACGTTGCCGTTGTTGGGGAGCACGAAGATTGTGTCGGCGTTGACCTCGTCGAAGGCGTTGATGAAGTCCTCCGCGGAGGGATTCATGGTCTGTCCGCCCTTTATGACGTAGTTTGAACCGAGCTCGCGGAAAAGGTTCTCTATCCCCTCTCCGGACGCCACCGACACGACGCCGTATTTTATCCGCGCGGTCTGCTTTTTCTCGCCCGCGTCGTTGATATGCTCGTTATGCTGGACGGACATATTCTCTATTTTGACCGTAAGAAATTCGCCGAACTGTCTGCAGAAGGCGAGCACCTTTTCGGGGGTCATGGTGTGGACGTGGAGCTTGACTATCGAGCCCTGCTTGAAGCAGACGATCGAGTCGCCGACCGTGCGCAAAAAGTCGGATATGATGACCGGGTCGAACGCCTCGGGATTTGTCTTTTTGTTCTGAAGCCTTATAAGGAGCTCGGTGCAGTATCCGAAGGTAAGCTCGGAGTTCTCGTCGAACGCGGAGAAATCTGCCGCTCCCGCCGATAAAGACGCCGGATATGCCGG
Source organism: Clostridia bacterium (assembly GCA_017450885.1). GTDB lineage: Bacteria > Bacillota > Clostridia > Oscillospirales > CAG-272 > RGIG3438. The sequence goes on from JAFSSR010000035.1 coordinate 10,304, forward strand.
AAGTATGTCCGAGCCCTCGATGTCCTCCGGCTGTATGCCGTCGAGCACCTTGGTAAAGCCCTCCATTATGTACACCAGCCCCGCGCTTCCGCTGTCTATGACGCCCGCCTCGCGCAGCACCGGAAGCAGCTCCGGGGTGCGCTGGAGAGAGTTGTTCATTTCGAAGGTGAGGTCGTCGAAGAAAGACTCTATCGTCGATTCGGGGGTTATCCGCGAGCAGGCGTAATCGACCGCCTCTCTCGAGACCGTAAGTATCGTGCCCTCCGTCGGAGTGACCACGGCGGAGTACGCCTGCTTAACGCCCAGCTTGAGCGCCTCGCCTACCGTTTTTACGTCCGCTTCCTCGCAGTTTTCAAAGACCTTCGCCATCCCCGCAAAAAGCTGGGAAAGGATAACTCCCGAGTTTCCGCGGGCGCCCAAAAGCATACCGTGCGCGACCTGCTCGGAAACGTGATTGAGCTTTTTGTCTTCCCCGCCGTCCGACTTGTCGACCGCGTTGACGCCGCCCTCCATGGTCATGGACATATTGTCTCCGGTATCTCCGTCGGGAACGGGAAAAACGTTGAGCTCGTTTACCGTTTTTATCTTGGAACGGAGAAAAGCCGCGCCGCCCTTGAACATCTTGGCGAACAGCTTACCGTCCAGAAATCGAAGTGCCATGTTGTTTACCTCTGATAGATGGTTTTGTGGTGATCAGTCTACCCTCTTGTCTCCCCAGAAAAAGAGCGCGACGGTCCCCGGACCGGTATGGCTTCCTATTACCGTGCCGATATTGAAGATACGCGGCTTTCCGTCGATCTTGGGGAACTTCTCCTCGATAAGCTTTGCCACGCTGTCCGCGTCATCGAAGCAGTCGGACTGGGTAAGGAAGACCTTGCCGTCGTAGTCGTATCCGCCGTCGGCGTGTTCTTCCATGCGTTTTACGATCTCAACTATCACCTTTTTCTTGGGGCGTATTTTAGCCCGCGGGATCAGCTTTCCCTCGCTGCTGACGTTGAGAAGCGGGCAGATGCCGAGAACGCCGCCGATCGCGCCGGAAAACTTGGAAACTCGCCCGCCCTTGATATAGAAGGTCAGGTCGGTCGAGAAGAACCAGTGATGAAGTCTGAGCTTGTTCTCCTCCGCCCAGTCGAACACCTCGTCTATCGTTTTCCCCTCGTCGCGCAGATCGCAGAGCTTGTCGACAAGCAGACCGAGTCCGCCTGACGCCGCAAGAGAGTCCACCACGTAGATGACCCTTTCGGGAAAAGACTCGTGAAGCTCGTTTGCCGCGGTGCAGGCGGCGTTGAAAACGCCGGATATACCGGATGAGAGCGAGAGGTGGATGACGTCCTTCCCCTGCTTGAGAAAGCCCTTGAAATACTCGATGAACTCGCCGGCGTTGACCTGCGAGGTCTTCATCTCGGCGCCGTCGACCATCGACTGATAGAAGGCGTGCGGCTCTACCGACTGATAAAGATCGTCCTCGCACTTAACGCCGTCCTTGGTATAGTGAAAATTGATGTAGCTGATGTTTCTCTTCTCCGCATATTCATTTGTAAGATCGAATGTGGAGCAGGTACTGATAACGTAATCCGCCATAGAAGCCTCCGTAAATATTATTCTTTCTCTTTTTCTGTTATTTCTTTTTTGTCGTTCTTTTTTAGATCATCCGGCGCGGCGATGCTCCCGCCGGATCACGGCCGTCCGGGATCGGCGCCCGGATATCATTTTTTCTCGTCAACGAACACCGCGGGCGAATAGAGATAACCCTGATAGCAGTCGCACCCGATCTCGTGGAGAGCGTTCTTTTGCTCCTCGGTCTCGACGTACTCCGCGAGGACGATCATATTGAGCGAGCGCGCGAGACCCGTTATGGATGATACTATCTCCCGGCTGTTTTTATGCGCGAAAAGCTCCTTGATGAGCGAGCCGTCCAGTTTGATTACGTCAAATATACTGTCTTTGAGATAGTGGAGGGACGTCTGACCCATGGAAAAATCGTCGATCGCGAGCAGCAGTCCCATATCGCGGAAGGCGTTGAGCTTGGCTATGGTGCTGTCGTCAAAGGCGAGCGCCGCCTGCTCGGTCACCTCGAGGCAGAGGTTTTTGCCGCGGAAATTGCTGCTGTCGTTGAGCTTACGGCAGTATTGCAGGAACTCGTCGCCGTTAACGGTGGTGCCGGTCACGTTGAACGAGATCTTTATATCCTTGCCGAAGCGTTCAAGAACGAGCGGGCGATCCTTGAGCACGCGGGAAAGCACAGCTTTCTCAAGCTCGGTGAGCACTCCGCCTTCCTCGGCGAGCTTGACGACCAGAGGAGGATACAGCATCCCGTGGACCGGGTGATCCCAGCGCAGGAGCGCCTCCGCGCCGATGCACTCTCCGTCGTAGTTATACTGCGGCTGATACGCCAGCCTCAGATTATCCGCAAGACCGTACTTTATCTCCGCGCAAAGTCCCTTGGCGAATACCCCGTGCGCGTCGTCGAGGTCGATAAGACGGGTCCCGCCTATCGTCTGCTCGTTATCCATGAAGAACCTGACGAACGAGTCGTACTCGTCCTTGATATGCGCGTCGGAGCGGCGGTCGAGGAGCTTTACGAACGGGAAATAGATCGCGACGCCGAGCGCCACGTTGAAAATCTGGAGAGCCGATCCGGCGAAGGAGCCGGTAGCCGAATAGCCGCCGAGGATTATCGGGGTCGTCCACTCCACTCCGGAGGTTATCATGGGAACTATCCCGAGCGTAAGCGCGAGATATGCGGAGGAATAGCATACCAGAGGGACGAGGAGGAAGGGTATCAGCATTACCGGATTGAATATTATCGGCAGACCGAACACCATAAGCTCATTGATGTTGAAGAGCATCGGGAACGCCGCGGTAAAGCCGAGACCGCGCCGCGCCTTGTTTTTGGAGAACAGCAGTATGGCGATCAGCAGACATATAGTCGAGCCGCATCCGCCCATCAGCACGAAGCAGTCGAAAAACTCCTTGGTCAGAATGTTCGCCGGCGCTCCGCCCGCGGCAACGGCCGCCTGATTTTCGGCAAGCCCCGGATAGAACTGCATCTGCATGACCTGCTCGAGCGCGTCGCTCCCGTGAATACCGAAAAACCAGAGCACCGAGGAGAGCAGCACGAAGAAGAAGCCCTTGAAGAAATCGAGCTTGATATGCTCGAACAGGGACGCAAAGCCGCGGTCGAGAAGATCGCGGAAAGACTCAACGTCGAACAGCCGCACGATCAGCATATTGAAAACGGCAAATACGATCACGGTCAGCGCCGTGGGAACGAGGGTATAAAGCACGCGGTTGAACTCGCGGTCGGCGCCGGTGGTCAGCAGCCTTCTGCCCCTGCGGTTCCTGAAGATCGCGTTGAATTTGAGGTAAAGCGCGGAAGCTCCGAGACCGGTCAGAATGGCAAGGAACATGGATTTCGGCCCCACCCGGTCGAGTGCGAAGGACTCCGTTCCGACGCCCGCCATCATAAAGAACGAGGCTATGGAGGAGACCCACGCCCCCATCGCGACGGTGGGATGATCCGACTTGATGCTCATATAAGCGCGGCTTATCGAAACGGTCATGTAAACAGACAGGATCCCGAAGGTAGCCGTATAGACAAGGTTGAAAAGCTCGAGCAAAACGCCGTTCAGCGCCGTCTCTATAAATTCCTGATAAGCGCGGACGGGAAACGATTTGAGGATGAGCGCAAAAGCGCCGATTATCAGTACGGGGATTAGGCTAACCAGGCCTCCGCGTATGGAGCGGACCGCGGTGAGCTGTTCCGCTTTCTGGATCAGACCGCCGGTTTTTTGCGACCTTGCCATCGAAAGACCTCCGATAATATATAATACTAAAACAAAAGCTATATCTTTATGATTTTACCAAGAATAACGATGATTTTCAAGTACATAGGAAAAAAAACATATAAATGCGAAAGAATTTTTTCAAAACCGGAGACTTTTCGTGCAAAATATAGTATAATGTATTTTACAACTTGCAAAAATCGATCATTCCGAGAGGTACATTTAATGCTTGAGCTTTTAAACCTGTCTTTTCGCGTCGCGGTCGACGGAAAAGAAAAAGAGATAATCAAAAATGTCGATCTGACCGTCCCGGACGATAAGCTCATCGTCGTCACCGGTCCGAACGGCGGAGGAAAGTCCACGCTCGCCAAGCTGATAGCGGGCATAGAACGCTCGACCTCGGGCAGGATAATCTTCAAAGGCGAGGACATAACGGAGCTCGGTATCACCGAGAGGGCGAAGCGCGGCATCGCCTTTGCTTTTCAGCAGCCGGTCAAATTCAAGGGGATACAGGTCGTCGACCTTCTGCGCATCGCCTCCGGCAAGGAGCTGAACGCTTCCGAGGCGTGCGAATTCCTGTCCGCCGTGGGGCTTTGCGCGCGCGACTATATCGGGCGCGAGATAAACGCCAGCCTTTCGGGCGGAGAACTCAAGCGCATAGAGATCGCCACCGTGCTCGCGCGCGGCGCTTCCCTTTCCATTTTCGACGAGCCGGAGGCGGGGATAGATCTTTGGAGCTTCCGCAACCTTATCGAGGTCTTTGAGCAGATGCGCCGCGGTTCAAAGGGCGGGTCGATAATAATAATCTCCCATCAGGAGAGGATACTCAACATAGCGGACGAAATAGTCGTCATAAAGAACGGCGAGATACTGCGCAGAGGGCCGAAGGATGAGGTGCTCCCCACGCTTATCGGGACGTCGTCCGCTGTCGTCGGATGCCGCAAGGCTGACGCGGAGGGAGGCGAGGCGATATGCTGAAGCTGGACGAGATACAGAAAAGACTGCTCGCGGAGGTGGCGGATCTGCACGCCGTCCCGGAGGGAGCGTACAATATCCGCTCCAACAGCCACGCGGCGGGGAGACAGTCTACCGCAAATATAGAGATAACTCCGAAATCGGACGTTCCCGGCATAGATATCCGTATAAAGCCGGGCACAAAGAACGAGAGCGTCCACATCCCGGTCGTACTTACCGAATCCGGCCTGAAAGAGGTCGTGTATAACGATTTTTATATCGGAGAAGGCGCGGACGTGGTCATAGTCGCGGGGTGCGGCATAGACAACTGCGGGAACCAGGACTCTCAGCACGACGGCGTCCACCGCTTCTTTGTCGGCAAAAACGCAAGGATCAGATACGTTGAAAAGCACTACGGCTCGGGCAGCGGCTCGGGCAAGCGCATACTCAACCCCGGCACAGAGGTCTATCAGGATGAAGGAAGCATCGTTGAAATGGAAATGGTGCAGATAAAGGGGGTCGACGACACCGAGCGCACCACCTCCGCGGAGCTTGCGGCAGGCGCGAAGCTGATCGTGCGCGAACGCCTTATGACCCACGACGATCAGCGCGCGATAAGCACCTACGTCGTCTCGCTCAACGGCGAGGGATCGAGCGCGGACGTCGTTTCCCGCTCTGTGGCAAAGGACAAGTCCTTCCAGAAGTTCGACGCAAAGATAGTCGGAAACGCCCCCTGCCACGGGCATACCGAATGTGACTCGATAATCATGGACGGGGGCAGGATACTCGCCGTACCGGGCCTCGAGGCGAACGATCTCGACGCCGAGCTGGTGCACGAGGCTGCTATCGGAAAGATAGCGGGCGAACAGCTCGTAAAGCTGATGACCCTCGGACTCACCGAACAGCAGGCGGAGGAGCAGATCATCAACGGCTTTTTGAAATGATCTGAAAAAGGTATGAAATATTCTTTTTTCGATTACAAATACAACATCCCCGGTTACAGCGGACAGCATTTTGACGGCGCGGAACGGTATTACTATATGATATTCTGCATCGTCGTCATCCCTCTTCTGGTTTTCCTCCTCCGCAAGACCGATCACCGTAGGATGACGAGATTTTTCAGATATCTTTCCGTCTTTATGATCCTTCTGGAGATCGCGAAAGTGGCGTGGGAGTCATACTGGGACGTAAAGACAGGACGCGGCTTCAACTTTTCCGGGATTCTCCCGCTCGACACCTGTTCCATTTTCCTCTTCGCCCTGCCGCTCGTCGGTTTCGGACGCGGAAAGGTAAGGGAGTGCGCCGCCGCGTGGCTCGCGACGCTCGGTCTCGCCGGAGGGGTGAGCAACATACTCTTCATCCAGGCGCTCAAGTGGTACCCGATATTCACCTTCGGCGCGACGTTTTCCATGTTTTATCACTTTATGATGGCATTCGTCGCGCTCTGGATAGTCGCCTCCGGGTATCTTGAATTCACCGCAAAGGATATCATATACGCCTTTATCCCGCACGCGATCTTCTCCCTGCCGGTCATCATCCTCGATTATATCTTCGGCTGGGATTACATGCTCTACCGCGAGGCGGGCGGAGTGCCGGTGATAAACGGCTTGGCGGCGAAGCTCGCGGACTCCGGCATGAGCTGGGTAACGACCGTACTGATGCTCGCGGTCTACTTCGGACTGACCGCCCTGCTCGGAGGGACGTATATTCTCCTGCGGCATATACGGCGTCACGCCGCGCACGGAGACCGCGCGTTCCGCGCGTCGCGCGCCTGAACCGAAAAGAGGCTGTAAAAAACGGGGCGCCGTCCCGAACGAAACGAAGGATCTGCGGAATTCTCCCGAATTCCCGCAGATCCTTCGCCGTTTTACTCTTCGTGACGACGCGTTTGAGCGTTTTTTACAGCCTTTTTTTGATTTTTTCATCTTTTACGTCCGGCGGCGGCGATCTCGTCGTTCACCGTCCGGACAAGCTCTGCGGCGTCGAAGGGCTTGGCGATATGCTTGTTCATACCGCTTTCAAGACTCATCTCGCGGTCCTCCGTCCTTGCGTTGGCGGAAAGCGCGATTATCGGCAGTATGGAGACGTCGCCGCGGTCGATCGCGCGTATCGCCCTCGTCGCCTCGTAGCCGTTCATCACCGGCATCTGGATATCCATCAGCACCAGGTCGTAGTAATACTGCGGGTTGTTCTTGACCGCCTCGACCGCGTCGCACCCGTCGGGAACAGACTCGACCTCAAATCCCGCCTCGCGAAGTATCGTCTCGGCGAGCAGACGGTTTATCTCTATATCCTCGACGAGCAGTATCCTGTAATTCCCTTCGGCGATGGCTTCGCCGGACGCGGACACCTTCTTTTTGCTCTCCGTCTCGCCGCGGTCGGAATATTTGAGCGGGAGATTTATCGTCACCTCGGTACCGACGTCCTTCTGACTTTTTACCTCTATCGAGCCGCCCATGGCGTCAAGCAGTTTTTTGACGATCGTGAGCCCGAGCCCCGTCCCCTGCTTTCCGCTTTCGGTGGAGCTCCTCTCGCGCTCGAACGCCTCGAACATCCGCTTCATGAACTCCTCGGACATTCCGACGCCCGTGTCGCGGACGATCAGCTCAAATCTGCCGTAGCCCGACGCGGAAACTTCTTTTTCACAAAGGGACACGTACACCCTGCCTCCGTCCGGAGTGAACTTTACCGCGTTGCCGATTATCCCGGCGGCTATTCTGCGAACGCGGTGCGCGTCCGCCATGACCGGCTTTTCGGGAAGCTCGAAGCGCGTTTCGATCCCGATGCCCTTGGTCTCGGTCTCGGGTCGGAGCAGGTCCAGCACGGTGACTATCTGCTCGCGCAAGATTATCGGCTCATACTTGAGCTCAAGTCCCCCGTAGTTGATGCTGTTCATTTCGAGAAGGTCGTCGATCAGCTTAAGCATCTCGCAGTTGGAGCTCTCCACCATATCGAGATAGCCGAGCAGCGCGTCGTGATCGTCGGCGTGCCGCTTGGCGAGATCGGTAAACCCGATTATCGCGTTCATCGGAGTGCGCAAGTCGTGCGAGATGTTGAACAGGAAGTCCGAACGCAGATCGTTTGTGCGGCGTTCGCGTTCGAGCTCCATCTCGACGCGCATCTTGTCGGCGATCTCGTTCTGCGCCTTGACCACCTGATCGGTGACGTTGCAATGGCCGATGACCGCCTGACGTACCGGATTTTCTCCCACGGCAGCGATCGAGACGCGGTAGTACTCGATCTCTCCGTTGATGCCAGAACAGCGATAATCTATATAGTACGACCGTGTGTTCTGCAGCTTTTCCTTTATTGTCTCCGGGCGCATCTCGTCGAGATAACGCTTGCGGTCCTCTTTGATGATATAACTCTCCGCGTACCTGGCGACGACCTCGTTCCATCCGTCCGCTAAACCGAAAGCCTCGTCCGTTTCCTCGTCTGACATGGAAAAATCGGTCTGTTCAACGCGGCAGATCGTAATGGCGGAGGTATCGAGATCGTATAGCGCGATCATCTCATAATCGACGCTCAAGCCGCCGATCACGCTTGCGCGGCGCGCGTTCTCCTCCGCGATACGATGACTATCGGTTATGTCGCCGATAAAAACGTAATATACGTCTCCCATGCCCTCGACGTGTACGCGCTGACCGTAATCGTCAGCCCAGCGGATCCTCCCGTCGGCGGTTATGACGCGATAAACGACGGAATCGTAGTTTTTATTCGCCTCGTCGGCGATCTGCGCTTCTATCGAAGCCTCCACGTCCTCAAGATCGTCGGGGTGGACTATCCCGCGGAAGCTGTTGCCGACGTAATCGCGGAATTGCCGCTCGGTATCGCATCCGAGAAAGCGGATCATCTCCGCGTTGACGTACAGTATCTCCTGTCCCTCGTCAGCCCGATAGATGAAAAATCCTCCCGGCGCGTGCTCTCCGAGCCATTTGAATTCTTCCATTTCTCCGGAAGGAATACCGGTATCGCCTGATATTTTATCGCTCATAACAGTGCCTCTTTTTATACCGCGTCTTCCGATGCGTCGCTTGATCCTTTTTCGCTTTAATTTTACATAAACACGGCTTTGTTGTCAAGTATAAACAAGTATAAATCAATATTATAAGTATCTGTTACTATACGTATTGATTTTCGGGATGAAATGTGATATAATACAGAAACATCAAAAGCGCCACACGCGGAGTTCGGCCTCTAAATCCTCCGCTGGACTGCGAAAAATCCGACCGGCCGCGCCGGTTTTCGCCGCCCAAAATCAAAACCAAGGAGAATAAAAATGAATAATAAGATCCGATCGTTCCGGGATGACGTCACCCTGCTCTTCCGCAGCATCCCATCGACAGTAGTAGCCCTTTTTACCGTTTCGGTAGTGGTGATGAACCTCCTCGCCAACAAGACTATTTATCAGTCGGATCTCATCGCGATCGACGGCGGGATAATCGTTTCCTGGCTGTCGTTTTTATGTATGGACGTCGTGACCAAGGCGTTCGGACCGAAAGCCGCGACGAAGATGTCCATATTCGCGGTGTTAGCCAATCTGCTGGTCTGCCTGCTGTTTTATATAATCAGCGTCATTCCGACGGAGGAGGATTACACCGCCTTCAATACGATAATCGGCGGAACGTGGTTCATCCTGCTCTCCAGCACGATCGCCTTTATCTCCTCCGCGCTGATAAACAACTTCCTCAACTGGGGCATCGGCAGGCTCTTTTGCAAAAACCCCGACGGCAAGCTGGCGTACGTCACCCGCAGCTACGTTTCGACCTTTATCGGTCAGTTTTTCGACAACTTTATCTTCGCCGTCCTCACCTTCACGGTCTTCGCGCCGATATTCTGGGACGGCTTCCGCTGGACGCTGCTCCAGTGCTTCACCTGTTCCCTGCTCGGCGCGGCGTTAGAGCTGCTTATGGAGGTCATTTTCTCCCCCTTCGGGTATATGGTGCTCAAGAGATGGCAGCGGGACGGAGTAGGAAAGGAATATCTCGCAAGGAGGAACAAGGCATGAAAGTGATCGTCACAGGCGCGTCAGGCGGCATAGGCGCCGCGGTCTGCCGCAGATTTCTCGCCCTCGGGCACAGCGTCCACGGGATAGATATCCTTCCCGCGACGACAGAACACGCAAATTACGTCCATCACATAGCCGACGTGACCGACTCCGCGTCCCTGCCCGGGATAACGGACGCCGCCGTGATATTCAACAACGCGGGGGTGCAGAACTGCGGGACGGAGGTCGAGGTCAACCTGCTCGGAGCGGTCAACGTGACAGAGAAATACATAAATGATAACGCGTCTCTGCGCTCGATCCTTTTTAACGCCTCCGCCTCGTCTGTTTCGGGAAAGGAATTCCCCCTGTACGCCGCCTCCAAAGCGGGACTGGTCGGCTATATGAAAAACGTCGCCGTGCGCCTCGCCCCGCGCGGCGTCACCTGCAACGCGATCTCGCTCGGCGGAGTGTACACGCCGCTGAACGACCCGGTGGCAAACGACCCGGCTCTTTGGAAAAGGATAATGGACGTCACGCCCATGAAAAAATGGACGAACGTCGACGAGGTCGCCGACTGGGTGGTCTTCCTCACGCTGACCAACCGCTCCATGTCCGGGCAGAACATCCTTATCGACAACGGCGAGCACGATCTCGCCGACACCTTCGTCTGGCCGGAATGACGTGATAAGAAAAACCTTCCGCGCTTTTCAGCGCGGAAGGCCTTTTTTATTGTTTCCGAGCCGCCCGAACCTGTTCTCAAGCATGACGAGCAGCTTTGAGAGATCGGGGATGAGCGTTCCGAGCAGCAGATTGCCGACGGCGTGCTTCACGTCCCAGAGAAAGCCGGAGGATATCCAGGCGAACATCTTGCTGAAATCCCCGCCCATGAACATTATGACGTGCGCTGGGGCGTACAGCGTGCCGTACGCCAGTCCGTGGAGTCCGCAGACCGCGGCATATACAACGCGGGCGATCTTTGGATTCATCTTTTTCGGCAGGAGCATCGTTGCTCCCCACAGCACAGTCCAGATGTAGAGATAGGGTATCCACCACATGGCGAAACCGGCGATAAGCCCTTCGAGAAAGACAAAAATGTAAATGGGGATCAGCGCCTTTACACGGTAGACCACCGTGAACGTCACGGTGAACACGCCGAGAAGGTGAATGTTGGGAAAAGCCTCCATCACCTGCTTTGAAATGAACATCAGCGTGCCCAGCATGGCAAAGACCGCCATCTCGTGCGCGGTCAGACGCGCGCGTTCCCGTCTTTCCGGGGGGGTTCCGTCAGTCATGCCTTGGTGTAGACCAGTTCGTAGTGATCGCCGTCGGCGATGACGGTCTGGCTGGCGCCGGTCATCATATACTCGCCGTCCTGATACATAGCCCAGTAAGCGCCGTCGGCGTTATAGTCGGCGCGGAGTCCGTTGACGGTCACGATCATCAGTCCGTACTCTTCGGACATATCGCCCTCTACCAGCTTCTCGTCGAGAAGCGCGTCGGCGAGAGTTTCCCTTGCGGTCTTGATGGTGAACTCGGACTTCTCGCCCTTGTCGTTTACGACCTCGACCGTGATGGTCTTTTCCGCCGCGGGAGCGGTATCTCCCGTGTCATTCGCGCTGTCCGCCGGCTCGCCCGCCGTGTCGTCAGCATTCCCGGTCTGCCCCGCCGTATCGGCCGGAGCGGCCGTTGTCGTGTCGTCGGTCTTCGTTTCCGCGCCGCTCTTCCCGCAGGAAGCGAGCGTAAGCGCCATCGCCGCAACGATGACAAGCGCAAGGAGGACCGACAGAAGCTTTCTTGAAAGAATTCTTGTCATTCCTTTTCTCCTTTTAAAAGATATAGTTCGCAGACCCGCGCGGCTCACTTTCGTGACGTCGGCTCCGGCAACTTGCCGCGCGCCCGGGCAGGTCTCCCGGCTTGCCGATTTGCTCCGACGCGCTCTTCTCACATTTCTGCAATGACGCTTCCCGCCCTTCGGCGTTCGGCAAGGAACGTTGCGGCGTTCCTCCGCGTCGGATGATCGGTTACGGTGACCGGCTCGCTTTGGCTTTTCACCAAATTCCCTGTTAGCCCGCCTTAAGCGGGACCCGTAGTCCACAAAACAGTATTATAGCAAGGATCGGGCGATTTTGCAATATCTAATATTAAAGGAAACAAGAAATCGCCCGTCAACTTGACGCTTGTCCCTTGTATAACCGGGACAAATATGATATAATCAGAAAAACGCCTCCGGAGGCCGATATGGACAAAATGAAATTCAGACAGGTACACCTCGACTTTCACACCTCGCCGGATATCGCCGGGATAGGTGAAAAATTCGACAAAAAGCAGTTTCAGGATATGCTGCGTCTCGGTCACGTCGACTCGATAACGCTGTTTTCCAAGTGCCACCACGGGTACTCCTTCCACCCGACCAAGGTCAACGTCATGCACCCCGGGCTGAAATTCGATCTGCTCGGCGCGCAGATGGAGGCCTGCCGCGAGATAGGCGTCCGCACCGCCGTATACGTCTCCGCCGGATTTGACGAGAAGTACGCCTTCGAGCACCCCGACTGCGTCGTGCGCTTTACGCCGAGCTACCCAGTCGACTTTCTTTCGTCCGCAAGATACCACTGCCTCTGCTTCAACACCCCCTATCTCGATCTCCTCATCGCGCAGATACGCGAGGTGATGGAGAACTATCATCCCGAGGAGATCTTTCTCGATATCTGCGACATACGCCCCTGCTTCTGCAATCACTGCATAGCGGCAAAACGCAAGGCGGGCGTCGACCCGCACGACGAGGCGGCGGCGATGGTCTACGGACGTGAGGTCTACTATAAATACGCCGACGCCGTCGAGCGCGCGGTGCACGATATCGACCCCTGCTGCGCCGTCTTCCACAACGCCGGGCGGCTGCCGATGGACGACCGCAAGTTCATAAGCTACGACACACACCTCGAGCTTGAGGGCCTGCCGACCGGCGGATGGGGGTACGATCATTTCCCGATGACCGCCTCCTACAGCCGTTCTCTCGGTAAGGAATACCTCGGCATGACCGGGAAGTTCCACCGCTCCTGGGGCGAGTTCGGAGACTACAAGCATCCCAACGCCCTGCGGTACGAGACCTCCCTTTCGCTCGCCTTCGGAGCCAAGTGCTCGATAGGCGATCAACTCCATCCAACCGGGTATATGGACCCCTCCACCTACGCCCTTATCGGCGCGGCTTACGCCGAGGTCGAGAAAAAGGAGCCGTGGTGCCGGGACGTCCGGGCGGTGAGCGACATAGCGGTGCTCGCGCACAGACCGCCCGTCGGCGCGAACCGCGTACTGCTCGAAAAGAAGTACCTCTTTGATATCATAGACAAGTTCTGCGACGTTGATAAATACAAGCTGATCGTCCTGCCCGACCGCGTCCCGTACGACGGCGATCTCGCCGAAAAGCTGCGCCGATATCTCGCAAACGGCGGAAAGATACTCGCCACCGGCAATTCCTGCTTTGACGGCGACGGAAGGTTCCTCGGCCTCGACTGCCTGAAAATAACCGGGCAGAACGAGAACAAGCCCAACTATATGCGTCCCCTGTCGGGCGCCGGCTTTACCAACGGAGCCGCCGACTATCTGATGAACACCGACTCCTTCCTTTTCGAGGCGGACGGATCGTTCGAGGACTTCGCCTTCGAGGAGGACAGCTATTTCAACCGCACCGCCGATCACTTCTGCTCGCACGCCCATTCCCCGCGCGACCCCGCGTCGCAGCGGCGCGGCGCGGTGATCTCCGGCAATATCGGATATATCTGCTGGAAGGTATTTCAGGACTACGCCGAGGCGGGATCGCTCCACCTGAAGGAGCTTGCCGCCGCCATGATCGAGCGACTGACCGGCGGCGAGCGCACGCTTACCGTCAAGGGCCTCCCCGACCGCGGAGTGGTCACGCTGAACGAACAGCCCGCCGAAAACCGTCTGATAAACCATCTGCTTTTCTCGCACACCTCGGTGCGCGGCGAGAACGTCGAGATAATCGAGGACGTCGTTCCCGTCTTCAACGTCGAGGTCGCCGTTAAGACCGGACGCCCGCCGAAGGCGGTGGTAATGCAGCCGCAGGGCGAGCATATCCCGTTCAAGTACGAAGACGGCGCGGTCTCCTACACCGTGCCGAAGCTCGAAATGCATCAGATGATCGCGATAGAGTTTTAAGGACGAGTTACGCCGGTAAATTATTACGCCGTAAAGCGTTAAGACGCCGATCCCGCGGGTCGGCGTCTTACTTTTTTCACTCCGTTTTAACTTTTTTCGATATTTATATTGACAACTGTCGTTCAGCATGCTACAATAACAGAGCGTTTTAATGCAAATACTGTGAAAGAGAGGTGATCGTAATGATGAACAAGCTTATTTCTGTCGGATGTCAGAGCGGTCGCCGTATCTTATGAACGCGGCACAATAAACTGATCACTGCGCATCCGGGTACAACGGGTGCGTTTTTTTATAACAATTTGCACAAATAAAACCGGCGAAAAAATGCCGGTACGGATCGTATATGCGTCCGAAAAAAGCGGATCACACTTTTCTCTATAAATATTATATCACATTTTATGCAAAAAAACAAGACTTGTAATGTTCGATTTGTTATTGTAAAATTATTGGCGCGGCAGTCAAGCTCCCGCGGTGATCGGCGTGTCCCGAAAACAGGGCACGCGATACTGTAGATTATTGTATTGAAGAGACGGGCGCGGAACGAAACGGGGTGAACATTATTAAATCGAAAGAAAAAAAGAAGATCAGAAGAAAAAAA
>JAFSSR010000036.1 GCA_017450885.1 Clostridia bacterium
ATGGTGCCGGTGGCGGGGGTCGAACCCGCACGGTGTTGCCACCGCTGGATTTTGAATCCAGTACGTCTGCCAATTCCATCACACCGGCAAATATTCAGTTTTTTATGCGCCTTGGATTTTGAGTCTCGCACGCAGCGCAGCGAAGCGGAGCGGCGCGACGGTAGTAAATGACAGTCCGGCGGACTGTCAGAGCCGTCGCGTGACCGAGCCCGCAGGCGAGACCTGCCAATTCCATCACACCGGCGCAACGGATGTATTATAGCACAGTTTCATTTATTTTGCAATAGTTTTCGGCCATTCACGGAAAAATCCCGCGGATGGCCGAAAAAGCTGATTTCGCGCTTTGTCAGGTCTTTGCTCAACCGCGCTTTATCAAAAGTATCGCTGCGACGCAGGCCGCGGCGACCGCGGCGCCTATCGCGATCGTTATTAACGTCGTCTTTGACGATTTCGGGGTATCCTCCGCCTCGGGCAGCAGTTTCGCCCTGCGCAGCGCGGCGACGAGCGGACGGTATAGCATCAGGGTCAAAGCGGCGTTGAGGAAGGTCTTTATAAGGTTGAACGGGAGTATCACCGGCAGGAGGATCCCGGCGACCGCTTCGCGCGGCATACCGGTGTAGATCGGGGTTATAAGGTAGTTCCAGAGCAGCATGGTGGCGGTCATTGCGGCGCAGCCGGAAAGAAGCCCGGAGAAAACGCCGCGGATGTTGCGGTGATATTTATAGATCAGCGCCGCCGTCACGGCGAAGGCTCCGGTCGAGAGCGTGTTCATAATGAACCCGATAAAGCCGCTCTCGCTTACGGTGACGAACTCGACAAACGCTGCGGCTACCGCCATGCCGACGGCGGCTAAAGGCCCGTAAATAAAGCCTCCGAGAGCGATTATCGCGTCTTTGAAGTCGATCTTCAGATATGGCGCGGAAGGGAATACCGGTATCCTTGCCACCGCCGCGACCACGTATGCCGCGGCGCAGAGGATGCCGCAGGCGGTGACGGCGTGGAGCGTGGTTTTTCTTGCTGACTGCATAACTGCCTCCGAGAAACAAAAAAGAACTTGAAGAAACACCTCAAGTCCGTGATCGTTTCCGCGCAAACGCGCGGGAAAATCGCTTCTGCCATCCGGACTGTACTGTCGGTCCCGGAATTACACCGGATCTTGCGCGACGCGCTTGCGGACTGTTACCGCCGGTCGGGAATTTCACCCTGCCTTGAAGCATTTCCATATTTACCGTACATCATTATATGCCCCCCGCGCCGCTTTGTCAATAGCCGCGTTGAAAAAAGTAATAATCCATCGACCGCTCTCATAGTATGTACAAACGAAAAATTGAGCGGAGGGACCCCAATGACAGGCAACAATATATACAAGGACATAGCGGCAAGGACAGGCGGCGACATATACGTCGGGGTGGTCGGGCCGGTGCGCACGGGCAAGTCGACCTTCATAAAGCATTTTATGGACACGCTGGTCATCCCGAACATAACCGACGAGCATGAACGCGCCAGGGCGACAGACGAGCTCCCGCAGTCGGCGGGCGGCAAGACGGTCATGACCACCGAGCCGAAATTCATTCCCAACGAAGCGGTCAATATCACGCTCGGCGACAACGTGAATATGAAGGTGCGGATGGTAGACTGCGTCGGATATATGGTCCCCGGGGCGCTCGGCGACCTGGAAAACGGCGAGACGCGGATGGTGCATACGCCCTGGTCGGCGGAGCCCGTCCCGTTTGCAGAGGCGGCGGAGACCGGGACGCGCAAGGTGATATGCGATCATTCGACCGTCGGGGCGGTGGTCACCACCGACGGCACCATCGGCGAGATACCACGCAGCGCCTACGTTGACGCCGAGCGGCGCGTCATAAGCGAGATGAAGGCTCAAAACAAGCCCTTTGTAATAATCCTCAACTCGGCGGCTCCCGACACGCCCGAGGCGCACGCTCTGGCGATGGAGCTTGAGGAGAAGTACGCCTCTCCGGTCGCGCTCGTCAACTGTACCGAGCTCGACGCGCAGGACATCCGCGGCATACTCGAGATACTCCTCTCCGAGTTTCCGGTAAGGGAGATAGGCGTCGATCTGCCGCGATGGGTGCTCGGGCTGGACTGCGATCACTGGTTGAGGCGCGAGCTCGACGACAGCGTCATGGAGTGCGCCGAAAAGGTCAGCCGCGTCTCCGACATCCGTTCCGCTTTCGCGGAGATCGAGGAGAAGGAGAACGTAAGCGGGTTTATGATAGAGTACGTCGATCTCGCGACAGGGAGCGCCCGGATCGCCGTCGAGGTCCCGGAAAGGCTGTACTACGGCGTTCTGGAGGAGCTGACCGGCGTACCGATCTCCGATGAGGCGGAGCTCTTCTCGGTCATGGCGGAACTCGCGAAAATAAAGAAAAAGTGGGACCGCGTCGCCCCGGCGATAGAGGAGGTCAACGAAACGGGCTACGGCATAATCCCGCCCGATCCGATGGAGCTGACCTTCGACGAGCCCAAGATAGTCAAGCAGGGCTCGGGTTGCGGCGTCAAGCTGTCCGCGTCCGCGCCGTCCATCCATATGATCCGCGCCAATATCGAGACCGAGCTAAATCCGATAGTCGGAAGCGAGGCGAGATCGGAGGAGATGGTCAATTATCTGCTCAGCGAATTCGAGGGCGACCCGCAGAAGATCTGGGAGTCGGAGATATTCGGAAAGAGCCTTCTCGACCTTGTAAACGAGGGACTGAACACCAAGCTCGGAAATATGCCGTCCGACGCGCGCGAGAAGCTCGGAGAAACGCTCGAGCGGATCATCAACGAGGGCAGCGGCGGTCTTATCTGTATCCTTCTGTGAATAATCGCTTGTTTTTTCATCGTGTCCTTGAATGATAAAAAAGCCGCGGACGTTTCGCGGCTTTTTTATCATTCTAATTGCATAAATTGTTAACGCATTTTTCTACATTTTGAACAAAAAATGAATAAACCGTTATCAAAATTATAAAATGCGTTGACTTTTCTCCCCGGGCGTGATAAAATTACATAAATATATATGATGGTATTTGTGCACTTTTGCGCAAATTCACATCATTGATTTGCTTAATAAATGATCGACGGCGTTCCAACCGCGATTTCCATACTTCTTCCGAGGCGCGACATGAGAGTAAATAAGCTGCACAAGTTCATAGCTGTCCTGATGACTATCTGCATGATAGTCCCTCTCTGCGTGTTCGAGCTGGGTGTGGAGAGCGAAGCGCATAAGGAATACACTCATTCAACCGGCGGATGGTATGTTTGGGGCGTACACCACAGTGTTGATTCAAATTATTATGATCTTGACTGGACAAATACTTATGCATCTGCCCCGTTTAATAGTTATACATACGGGGAATCAATCGGAGCAACGATAGGGAGCGGAATTGTAAACGTTTTCTCGGGAACGGCGTGGAACGGTTTGATGGTCAATCAGTATCCGGGAAGATACTCCGCAAATACCGCGATTGCATATTCGTATTTTCAGACATTCAAGCCCGGTGCGGCTTATATCGAGATCCTTCTAAATAACAGCCAGGCGGCGGCGCTGTATGGAGTAGACTCAAATAAAAACGGACGTGTTTCTATCGCGTTTGTAAAAGACGGCGACGTAAGCGGATGGAACGGTATTACAGCGGCAACCAATGCGCTGAACAATGGCAACAATACCAGTTCGTGGAAAGATAACTCCAGTTACGGACTCAGCCGATTCCCGAATATGATCAGCGTTACCTTTGCGAGCAACAGCGCCTCTAAGAATTCTTTTGATTATTATAAGGTTGTTTCATTTGGCACTCAAGTGTCAACAGGCTCTGTATCGATCACTTCAAACGGCGGAACTGTCGGCGGATGGACAAATAAATCAAACGTTGCCTATCTGAACGCTACAAAAACCCTTTCCGTGTATTTGAAGCGTAATGGAGGTTCTGCAGATGTAAACGGAAACGGATCTTATGATCTCTACATTCAGACCGATGCGTCAAACGCCTCCACAGCATTCAAGGCTGCCTCAGGTATTTCTTTAAATAATAATGATAACTATCATTATATGGTAATGTCTACCTCGGGGCTGGTAAGAAGCGCCGACCAGAACAATACAACTACTACCGGCGGTATCGATTTTCAGATCAAAAAGGTTGGAAAGTGCAACTCGAACGTAAACGCCGATTCTTTCTCTTCCACGAACGACCATGCTTGGAACTCGGGAACGGTCACAACGGCCGCGACATGTACAACTGCGGGCGTGAAGACATATACCTGTCAGGACTCCGACTGTGCAGTTACAAAAACCGAGGCGGTCGCCGCGCTCGGACACTCGTGGGGAAGTTGGCAA
>JAFSSR010000009.1 GCA_017450885.1 Clostridia bacterium
TAAATTGTGATCAAATCCGTTATCTCCACTCGGACCAAAAAAGAAGCAGGACAAAAGTCCTGCTTTCTTTTTTGCTTGGATAGAATTTGCACGCCAACGACCTCCGGGTCATTCCGACGAGCGCAGCTCGTTGGGATTCACGCTCCCCCGCCGCCGGTGGCGGATGAAGGGGGACTGCGAGCTCCGCTGCGGTCGAAATTGCGTCCCTCTTCGAGGGACACAGCAATTTCGGGCACCGCAAGGCGGCTTGGACGGGAAACCCGTCCAAGATAACCCGGAGGATGTTGCGCCTCAAATGTGCGATTTTGAAAAATGTGTTGAATCTGCTCTGCGATTCAGTTATAATGAATATGCATAGTTTATTCAAAGAGGGATTTGCCGGAATAAATCGATCACTGAAACAATGTGCCATAGTAGTTATGAAGAATGTGAGAAAAGAAGATGAAATACAGAACCAACAGAAGGACGGGAGATAAGATCAGCGAGATCGGTATGGGTACGGCGTATATCGTTGAGGCGCCGGTAAAAGAGGCCGTAAAAACGATTAGAAAAGCGTATGAGAGCGGTATCAATTACTTCGATCTCGCCGCGGGAGACGGTACTGCTTTCGCCAAATTCGGCGAGGCGCTGTCCGACGTTCGGGACGGCGCGATGTATCAAATTCACTTCGGTGCGGATTACTCGAATATCACATACGGCTGGACGCTCGATCTTGATACGGTCAAACGCTCTGTAGATAAAATGCTTCGCGACCTGAAAACAGATTATATTGATTACGGTTTCATCCACTGTCAGGACGAGAGTCGCGACTGGAAAAACTACCGCGACAACGGCATCCTCGACTACATACTGAAACTGAAAACAGAGGGCGTTGTGAAGCATATCGGCGCGTCCTCTCACACGCCGTCGGTCATTCAGGAGATCATCGACGAGGATATCATCGATATGCTGATGTTCTCGGTCAATCCGGCTTACGACTGGCAGCAGGGCGAGTACGCCTTCGGCGGAGTGGACGAGAGAGCCGAGGTGTATCGCCGCTGCGAGAGTCTCGGCATCGGTATCTCCGTTATGAAGCCCTTTTCAGGCGGTCAGCTGTTAAAGGCGGAAACGTCTCCCTTCGGACAGGCGCTTACGCCTTATCAATGCATCAAATACGCGCTCGACAAGCCGGGTGTGCTGACCGTTCTGCCCGGAATACTGAACGAGCAGGAACTCGATTCCCTTCTCGATTACTATAACCAGCCCGAAGAAGCGCTCGATTACAGTATCATCGGCTCCTTCGCCCCGCCGGAAGCGTCGGGCAAATGCGTTTACTGCAACCACTGCGCGCCGTGCCCGATGGAGATCGATATCGGCTCGGTCAACAAGTTCTACGATCTGGCAAAGATCGGCGACGGTATGGCGAAGGAACACTATCTCGCCCTTGAAAAGCACGCATCCGACTGCGTCGGCTGCGGACACTGCAACGACCGCTGTCCTTTCACCGTCGATCAGATGAGCAGGATGCAGGAGATATTCGATTATTTCGGTGAATAAATCGATAAACAAACAGAGATCCCGACAAATCGGGATTTGGAGAGGTAAATATTTATGCTTGAAAAAATGGGGGAATTCTTCGATGCCCGTTTAAACGGATATGAAGAACACCAACTGACCTGTATTGATTCCGCACGGGAATTCTATTCCTTTACAGCAACCTGTCTGCCGCAAATTCATGGTACACGCCTTCTTGATCTGGGATGTGGTACTGGTCTGGAACTCGATTATTACTATGAGATGGTGCCTTCGGCAGAGATCACAGGCATTGACCTTGCACCGGGGATGCTTGACAAGCTGCGCAACAA
>JAFSSR010000037.1 GCA_017450885.1 Clostridia bacterium
CGGCAACGTCATGGCGTCCCGCGGATCGGTCATACCGCTCTTCTGCGAGCAGATAGCCGAGGGGAAACAGCCGACCGTCACCAATCCCGATATGACCCGCTTTATGATGACCCTCAACGACGCGGTCGACCTCGTGCTCTACGCCTTCGAAAACGGCAGTCAGGGCGATCTGTTCATACAAAAAGCCCCCGCCGCCACCATCGAGACGCTGGCGAAGGCGATACTTGAGCTCAAGGGCAGCGACCTCGGCTGCAAGATAATAGGAACGCGCCACGGCGAAAAGCTGTACGAGGTTCTCGTCACCACCGAGGAGATGCTGCGGGCGGTCGACGAGGGCGGCTTCTACCGCGTCATGGCGGACAACCGCGACCTCAACTACGACAATTATTTCAGCCGCGGCAACAGGGCTCTTGAGACAATAGAGCAGTACACCTCCCACAACACCGAACGCCTCGACGTAGAGGGGATGAAAAAGCTGCTTCTCAAATTAAAGCTGTTCGGCGGAAAGTATTGATATGAACGTTCTTATCACCGGAGCCGCCGGGTTCGTCGGGCGCAATCTCACCGAGGCGCTCAAAAACATCCGCGACGGCAAGGACCGAACCCGGACGGGTGTGGAAATAGGCGAGATATATACCTACGATCTCGGGTCGACCGGGGAGGAGCTGGACCTTTACTGCGAAAAAGCCGATTTCGTATTCAACCTCGCCGGGGTAAACCGTCCGAAGGACCCGGCGGAGTTCATGGAAGGCAATTTCGGCTTCGCCTCCGTTCTGCTCGACACTCTTAAAAAGCACGGCAACGCCTGCCCGGTCATGCTCTCCTCCTCCATACAGGCGACGCTGGTCGGCCGCTACGACGGCGACTACGGCAGGAGCAAGAAGGCGGGCGAGGAGCTCTTCTTCCGCTACGCCGAAGAGACCGGCGCGAAGGCGCTGGTCTACCGCTTCCCCAACCTTTTCGGAAAATGGGCGAGGCCCAATTACAATTCCGCCGTCGCGACATTCTGCTACAACACGGCGAACGACCTGCCGATAACGGTGACCGATCCCAAAGTCGAGCTGGAGCTTCTGTATATAGACGATCTGGTCGACGAGATGATATGCGCGCTCGCCGGTAAGGAGCACAGATGCGAGTTCAACGGCACCGAGACCGTGCTCTGCGAAAACGGCAGGTACTGCGCGACTCCCGTCACGCACAAAGCGACGCTGGGGCGGATAACCGAGCTGCTCGAACTCTTCCGCCGTCAGCCGGAGACGCTGATCGTCCCGGAGATACCGAAGGGCAGCTTTGAAAAGAAGCTCTATTCCGCATATCTCAGCTACCTGCCGGAGAGCAAGGTCTCCTTCCCTCTCGAAATGAAAAAGGACGCGCGCGGCTCCTTTACCGAGCTTATCAAGACGTCCGGCTGCGGGCAGGTGAGCGTGAATATCTCAAAGCCGGGAGTGACCAAGGGTCAGCACTGGCACAACACCAAATGGGAGTTTTTCATCGTCGTCTCCGGAAGGGCGCTTATCGAGGAAAGAAGGATCGGCGTCGATATGAACGGCGACCCCTATCCGACGATGCGCTTCGAGGTCTCCGGCGAGGAGATGCGGGCGGTGCATATGCTCCCCGGGTACACGCATAACATTATAAATCTCAGCGACACCAACGATCTTGTGACCGTCATGTGGGCGAACGAGCTTTTCGATCCGGAAAAGCCGGACACCTTCGGCGAAAAGGTCTGAAACGAAACGGAGTATATTATGTTCGAAAACGTAAAGTGGAAAAACGACGGAAGGCTCAAGCTGCTTATCATCGTCGGAACGAGGCCGGAGATAATACGGCTTTCCGAGGTGATAAAGAAGTGCAGACTGTACTTTGACGTCATACTTGCGCACACCGGTCAGAACTACGATTATACCCTTAACGGCATATTCTTCCGCGATCTCGGGCTGAAAGATCCGGAGGTATACATGGACGCCGCGGGAGAAGATCTCGGCGCGACGATCGGCTGCATCATCGACCGTTCGTACAAGCTAATGGCAGAGATAAAGCCGGACGCGCTCCTCGTGCTCGGCGACACCAATTCCTGCCTCTCCGCCATCCCGGCGAAGCGGCTGCACATCCCGATTTTCCATATGGAGGCGGGCAACCGCTGCAAGGACGAGTGTCTGCCGGAGGAGACCAACAGACGGATAGTCGACATAATCTCGGACGTCAACCTCGCCTATTCCGAGCACGCGAGGCGCTACCTCGCCGAATGCGGACTGCCGAAGGAGCGCACCTTCGTCACCGGCTCGCCGATGGCGGAAGTCCTCCGCGCCAATCTCGATAAGATCGACGCGAGCGGCGTCCACGCCCGTCTCGGACTCGAAAAAGGAAAATACATCCTTCTCTCCGCGCACAGAGAGGAGAACATCGACACCGAGGCGAACTTTACAAGCCTCTTTACCGCCGTCAACGCCATGGCGCAAAAGTACGATATGCCGGTGCTGTATTCCTGCCACCCGCGTTCGGCAAAGCGTCTGGACGCATCCGGCTTCAGGATCGATCCGCGGGTCATCCGCCACGAGCCGCTCGGCTTCCACGACTACAACTGCCTGCAGGCGAACGCCTTCGCCGTCGTCTCCGACAGCGGCACGCTGCCGGAGGAGAGCAGCTTCTTCACCTCGATAGGGAGACCGTTCCCCGCCGTCTGCATCCGCACCTCCACCGAGCGCCCCGAGGCGCTTGACAAGGGCTGCTTCGTGCTCGCCGGTATCGACGCCGACGGACTGCTCGGCGCGGTGGAGCTCGCCGTCGGACTGATCGCCGCCGGCGATCCGGGCGTCCCCGTGCCCGACTACACCGACGAGAACGTCTCCGGCAAGGTGGTAAGGCTGATACAGTCCTACACCGGCGTGGTCGACAAAATGGTGTGGAGAAAAAAGTAACAAACGTGAAGTGACAAGTGACAAATCACATATATCTCCAATAAAAAAGCAAGGTGCTGGTTTTTTATCAGCACCTTTACGTTTGGAGTGATTTTTCAGGAATTATTTACCTTAACTTGTCGCTTACTTCGCCCAGTTCAGAAGCTCCTCGCGGATCTCCGGCGTACCCTTTACCGACTGGGTCGCGGCGACCAGCGGGATCCAGCGGCATATATATTCTCTGTCCACGCCGGAGAGCTCGCTGTAGACGTCGAGATACTTTTCGGCGTGGTCGCGCTCGTTTGCGGTGACAAACCGCAGGAAGGTGAGGGCGGCGTCCGCGGCGGGATCGCCCTGCGTGACGTGCGACCAGTCGATGATATACGGCGTGCCGTAGGCGGCGATGATGATATTTCCGGGGGAGAAGTCGCCGTGGCAGACGCGGTCGCCCACCGGCATCGAGGCGAGAAGCTCCATCAGCTCCGCCTTCCGCCCGGCGGGGAGCTCGGTCTTGGGGATGCGGCGGGTCATCTTCTCGGTCAGCGTGTTGAGGTCGTCGACCTTCTGCTCGTTGACCAGGAGCTGCAGCTCGACGAAGATGCGAAGATATTCGTCGTATCTCTCGGGATTGTCGTGCATAAGGCTGCCGAGCGTCTTTCCGCCTATATACTCGGAGACTATCGACCAGCGGCCGTCTATCTTGAGCACCTCCAGAAGACGCGGCGTGTTGAGCGGGGTCGCCTCCAGCCTCGCCTGATTGAGCGCCTCGCCGAGGATGTCTGTCTTGGGGTAGTTCAGATTGAACACCTTTATCGACTTCTCGCCGTCGCGGTATATCGTTTTATTGGATCTGTGCGCGATTATATTGTCAAGCTTCATTTTTCCCACCTGTTTTTTCCTTTGATATATATGATAATCATTCCCGCCGAAAAATCAACCTTTATTTTGTAAATTGTGCGGCGTCAAATGAGATCGGCTATGACCTTCCACTTTTCGTAAAGCGCGTCCATGCCGCAGGCGGCGTTGGCAGGACTGGTGGACGGCAGGGGGACCGAAGGTATGCCCGTTACCGGGTAAATATACCTTTCGTACAGCTTTGTCGAGGTCGCTCCGTTGGTGAAGATCGCCTTTATCGGCGCGGCTTTGAGTATTACGCCGATATCGTTGACCGCCGCCCCGGTAATGCTGGCGTCAGCCGATCCGCGTATGTCGCAGGAGGCTACGGTGTCCCAGAGGGCGATCCCGTGACGGAGAGCCAGCGACCTCTTTTCCTCTGTGGAAGCGGGCGGCTCCTCGCCGACGATGCGGGCGATGAGCGGCCAGAAGCGGTTGCGCGGATGTCCGTAGAAAAACGCCGCCGCCCTCGACGCGCGCGACGGGAAGCTGCCGAGGATGAGTATGCGCGAATTTCCGTCGTAAAGCGGCGGGATGGGGTGTACGAGATGCTCCTCCTCCATCTCACATCACCGTCCTTTTGTACTGCGAGACGGTCACGCCGTAATACTTTTTGAACATCCGGCTGACGTAGTTCGCGTTGTCTATGCCGACCTGCTCCGCCGCCTCCCGTATCCCGCATCCGCGGCGGAGGATGAGCTCGGTCACGTGGTTCAGCTTGAGGCGGTTGACGTACTCGACCAGCGGCATGCCCACCGTCTCCGAAAAGATGTTAGTAAGATAGTTCTTGTTGATTCCGACGTGGGCGGCGACCTCGGCGACGGTCAGCCTGCGCGTGATGTTGGCGCGGATGTACTCCTCCGCCTCGCGGCAGTAGCGCAGACGGGAGGGCGAGGCGCCGGCGCGGCTCTCCCTGCCGGAAAGCGCCGACTCGACGGCGGCGATGATGGCGGTAAAATCGGCGCACTCCCCGAACCATCCGCGGTCCGACGCGGGTGAGAACCTTCCCGCCGCGCGGCGTATGGCGTGGGTCGCTCTCTCGCATAAGGCTCCGCTTATGACAAGCGGGATATCGAGCGTCCTCTCGTTCTCCTCTCCGCCGATAACGCAGTCCACCAGGCTCTCGACCGTGACGTGCCTGTGCAGTCCGGGACAGGCAGCGCGGACGTCCAGCTTGCGCATTGGAGGTATGACGAAAACGTCCCCCTCCGAGGCAGTGCGCTCCCTGCCGTCCTCGCACTTGAAAACGAGGGGGATGCGCTCGACGAAGCCGATCTCGATCACTCCGCCGGTCACGCGGCGTCCCTCGGCGCGTCCGATAGTGGTGCTGTCCAGCCGGTAGGCGTAATTCTCAGCCGTGTGGGTGTGCGCAAACAGTATTTTGTGAAAGTCCGTGATCTCTATCCGTTCAGCGCCCTGCATGACCGCTCCCCCTTCGTTTATCCTCTCTGTTTTACAATCAGATTATAACATATCCCGCCGTAAAAATCCATATTTTTCTTTAATTTGTGAATATTATTTCCGGCTCCGCCGACAAAAATCGCCGCGGTAAGCCTTGACTTTAGTCCGGGCGGCTGATATAATATAATTACAGTTTTATATATCTATCCGATAAAGAATTTATACAAATAAAACAAAGGAGAAACAAAAATGGAACTTAAGGGCAGCAAGACCGAAGCCAACCTTATGGCGGCTTTTGCCGGCGAGAGCCAGGCGAGAAACAAGTACACCTACTACGCCTCCAAGGCGAGAAAAGAAGGATACGAGCAGATAGCGCGCATCTTTGAGGAGACCGCGGGAAACGAAAAAGAACACGCGAAGATCTGGTTCAAGGAGCTCCACGGCGGCGAAGTCCCCACCACGGCGGAAAACCTTCTCGACGCCGCCAACGGCGAGAATTTCGAGTGGACCGATATGTACAAGGGCTTTGCCGAGACCGCGCGCGAGGAGGGATTTACCCGCATAGCCGCTCTCTTTGAGCTGGTCGGCAAGATCGAAAAGGAGCACGAGGAGAGATACCGCACCCTGCTCGAAAACATCGAAAAGGGTCAGGTCTTTGCCAAGGAAGGCAAGCGCGTCTGGATCTGCCTCAACTGCGGACACATCGTCGAGGCCGAGAAGGCTCCCCAGATCTGCCCCGTCTGCGCTCATCCTCAGGCGTATTTCGAGATCAAAGCCGAGAACTACAAATAAGATATACGGATACGCTGAAAAGGACCCGCAAGGGTCCTTTTTTATTTGCAATATGATTCGGCAGACCCGGCGATCCATGCCGAGAAAATTAGGAATTAGGAAAAAAGAATTTCGGTGTCGCCGGCGGCGACGCTGTCGAAAAGCTCCCTCCCCACCGCAGGTGGGAAGGGAGCTTTGCGTAAGCAGCGCCATACCCAGTAGGGCGGGGGCTATCTACCTTATAAGCGCCCTTCGTCGCGAAGCGATGAGGGGACCCAATTCCCCACGAAGCTCGGCAAGCTCGCTTCGCCGGGGACCCCGTTCGGGTCCGCTGTCGCGCGAATAGCGCGACTGAGGGGAGCAAAGCCCCGCCGCCTTTATTGTCGCCGCACCCAACGATGTCA
>JAFSSR010000038.1 GCA_017450885.1 Clostridia bacterium
AACGATATTGGCTGCGCCTGCGCGCGCACGGCGGAGGTCGCCCTTACGGTGCGGGCCGTCGAGGATCATCTGGTCGCCGGTGTAGGCGTGGATGGTGGACATGATGCCGCTCTGGATGGGAGCGTAATCGTTGAGAGCCTTCGCCATGGGAGCGAGGCAGTTGGTGGTGCAGGATGCCGCGGAGATGATGGTATCATCGGCGGTCAGGGTCTTTTCGTTAACGCTGTAAACGATGGTCTTGAGATCGTTGCCGGCGGGAGCGGAGATAACGACCTTCTTTGCGCCCGCGTCGATGTGAGCCTGGGACTTCTCCTTGGAGGTGTAGAAGCCGGTGCACTCGAGAACGACGTCAACGCCGAGCTCGCCCCAGGGAAGATCCTTGGCGTCCTTCATGGCGTAGATGGTGATCTTTTTGCCGTCGACGACGATGTGATCGTCGCCCGCCTCAACAGTGTGGAGATTTTCGCCGATGATGCCGCAGTAACCCTTCTGCGCGGTATCGTACTTAAGCAGATGAGCGAGCATCTTGGGATCGGTAAGGTCGTTGATGGCGACGATCTCGTATCCCTCTGCTCCGAACATCTGACGGAAGGCAAGTCTGCCTATTCTGCCGAAACCATTGATTGCAACTTTTACTGACATTTATTTTTCCTCCGAAATATGATTTTATGATTTACCTTGTTTATTTTATAACAAACTTCCGTCAATTACAAGGGGTATACCGAAAGTTTTTTTATTTTTTAACAAATAGGTCAATTTATATTGCCTAAATGCCGCTTTTATGATATAATTTATAGATAAATAATACTGCGTTTGGGGGAGCTATGGAAGAGTTTGTTGAAGAGTTTTTCGACCATCTTGACTATCCGGTCATGGTGACCGATCGAAGCGATTTGGTGATATACAAAAATCCGTTTGCCAAAAAGTATCTTCCCGTGCCCCGCAAGGGCGGCTCGATAGTCCGCTATGTAAACACGGGCGAGATAAACTATCTCGACGAGGGGAGACTCGTCGCCCTGCAGTCGGTTTACAAAGAGACCTCGCCGTACAGACGCGCCGTCGTTTTCAAATCAGACGACTCCGCTCTGCCGGAGGCGAGCCTGTGGATATTCGACCCGGCGCTTTCGCTCCTCCAACGCGAGCATATGCGCGGCTTTCTTTCCGGACTTTCAAAAACGCTCGCCCCCGTTCTCATCCCGCTTATCAAGGACGACCGCGGGATAAAGTATCTTCCCCGCGCGGTCGACCTCGGCGAGCCTTTGCGCATACTCTGCCGTCATTTCTACGGAAGCGCAAGAGAGCTGGAGGCCGCGGCGTCGTTCAACGAGCTCTGCCCGGTCGACTATTACGTTGACTATCTGAAGCGCGCGATCCTCGCGCCAGTCGAAGAATACGGATGCCCGGTGATCTTCCGGTTCGAGAGAGGACTTACCGCCACACGCTACGTTGATTTTACCCATTACACCATGATCTTCCTGCGCCTGATAACTCTCGCGCTGGAGCGTTCCGACGGCAGGAGCGCGGACATACTCATCCGCTGCGACGACTCCGAGCTGTCGACCCTGATATCATATTCCCCGAAGCTCCCGAAACGGTATTTCCCTTCGGGAAAGTTTACCGAATTCCGCTCTCTCATGCAGGGCGACGACGTCAACTTCGCCATGCTCGAGGCGCTGTTTGAAGATCAGCCTAAATGTAAGTTCTCTTACGAAGTCAACACGGAAGGGACCCACACGGTCACGGCGCGTTTCGACCTTCCGATAACCGCCGCTCCCCGCCGGCTCGCGCAGGGCGAAGGCTTCGACAGCGAGTTTTTCGAGGAAATCAGGAAGATGGTCGGCGATTATCTGTACGCCATCGTCGCAAAATAGTTTTTCGGCAAAAAAACGCCTTCTCCGAACGCCGAGTGTCCTTAAGAACACTCGGCGTTCGGAGAAGGCGTTTTTTGACGTCCGGTCAGTCGATAATGTTTTCTATAACGAAAGCGGCGCCGTATTTCATGAACGCGACGGCGGGGTCCTCTTTCCCGAGCGTATAGGTCGCCGTGGAAGAAGGCTCGTTCTCCGAGTTCATTGTAACGGACGTATCGTTTTCCTCGCCGGCGTTCCCTTCTTTCTGCTCGTCCCGCGGCGCGATATCCGCATCGCCGTAAGTCGCGTTCGGTTCTTCGGCTTCGCTTACCGACGTGCTGCGATCGGCGTTTAAAAGATTCGACGGCTTCTGATCGACCGAAAATTCGGGAGCGTATACTCCGTCGTCCTTGGCTTCTCCGCCCGCGCTCGGCATGACCGCCGCGTCCCCGGAACGGTCATCGGCGTTTTCGTAAGCGTCGTTTGCCGTTCTCGTTTCGGACGGCGCGAGATCGTTCGCCGACTTGCTCTGTCCTCCGAACATACGCGCGGAGGCGGCGATGCCGACCACCACCAGAAGCGCGGCGGCCGCCGATCCTATGCGGCGGACAATCGAACGCCTGCGGGCGGCTTCCGCCTTCTTTGCGAGCCCTTCGGCGCGTATTTTGCCCATCACTCCGGTAAGCAGTTCATCCGGAACCTCATATTTGCTCTCTTTCAGCAGAGCGAGCGTGTTTTTTGCCTCTGCCAGCTTTGCGGAGCATTCGCCGCATACGGAAAAATGCTTTTCAAGCTCTGCGCGCATTTCAGGCGCCAGACCGCCCTCGGCGTATTCGAATATCAGTTCTTCGTATCTTTTGCACTCTTTGTTTTCCATACGCTATGCTCCTTTCTTCTGTATTCATACATTAGACGCGATATCACGGCGAAAAGTTCCGTGATTTTAAAAATTCTTTTATTTTATTTCTCGCGCGGTTCATCCGGCTCTTGACCGTCCCGATCTCAAGCCCGGTGATCCCGGCTATCTCCTCGTAGCTCATGCACTCGTATTCCCGCAGGACCACAAGCTCGCGCCAGTCCTCCGGCAGCGACGCTATCGCCGCGCGTACGACCTCTATCTTCTCGTTTCTCTCGGCGGTCTCCTCCGGCGAAGGATCGCCGTCCGCGATCATCTGCCCGATACCGCCCTCGCCGTCTTCGTCAGCCTCCAGCGAAAGAGTATCCCGTCCGTTCCGCCGCTTAAAATCGGAGATGCAGTTTATACATATCCGGTAGAGCCATGAGCTCATCTTGCTGTCGCCGCGGTAGTCGTTTATCGCCCTGTAGGCTTTCAGGAAGGTCTCCTGCGAAACGTCGAGAGCGTCGTGATGAGAACGGAGCGCCGCGACGCAAGCGTTGTAAATAAGATCCTGATTTTGACGCACTATCTCTTCAAAAGCCGAGTCGTCCCCCTTTGCCGCGCGCCGCGCAAGCAAAAGATCGCCTTCGTACATTCCGTTCTCACCTCCTTTTTAAATGTATATATTTTTCTTAAAATATAAATCAGTATATCTTTTCCCCGTCGCAGAATAAGACGCCGACTCCCCAGCCGATGTCGCCCAGCTCGTCCGCCATCTTCAGGATCGAGCGGCGCATCGCCGTATCGCGCGGAAGCGCGGAGATATCGTACTTTTCCATATCTCCGTACAGATAGCGCAGATTGTGGAAGCTGCCCGCCGCCCCGCTGCGGATTATGTGCCATTCGCGGAAAAAGCTGACCACGTTGCAATCCGGGTCGAGATAGCCGACCTGCGGCGGGTAGAGGAGATAGCTGTCGCAGATGTACGTATCTATCCCGAACCAGTCGTACGCCCGCAAATACGAGTCGAGCCGCGCCTCCTTGGGGAACGGACCGTCAGCCGGTATGTGGGTATTGAGCACTATGTCTCCGCGCTTTACCGTGAGGCCGCCGAACGAAAAATCGTCGTAGTCGAATTCGTAACGCTCGAACTGAAGTCTGCCCAGGCGCCAGAGCTCGGCGCGCAGCGTCCTTGCGAGCCAGTCGAACTCGCGTATCCCCCATACGCCGTATGACTTGCGGGAGAATTTTGCCCATATCATAAGATCGCGCATACTGTCGGTGAACACCTTTTCGGGGTGTCCCTGCGCCTTCATCCTGCGCTCGGCTTCACCGGAACAGGATGCGAAAAAGGCGAGCGAAAGCTCGTACTCGTGAACGCCCAGTTTTTTCGCAAGCTCCGCTATCTCCGGGCGCACGTTCTCTCCGGCAAAAAAGCGGGCGCGGATCCCGTCGAGCGCGGCGGCGGACCCCGGATCGCGTTCGAGCCGAAGATCGATATCGCGTATCACGGCGACAGCCTCATCCGGCATTTCTATTTTTTTCAAAAGCTCATATTTATCCATATCGTCCCTCTCTTTGAAAACAATTATATCACAAACGCATATTTTTCTCAATAGCGCAGATACTTTTTATTAACAAAAGGGGGGTCGCGTAATGAAAACAACCAAGGAAGAATACAAAAAGCTCGCAAAGGACAACACACCGCGTTCGCCGGTTCTGAGAGACTGCGTTTTCGCCTTCCTTTTCGGAGGGGCGATCTGCTCTGTCGGACAGGCGCTTCTCGGTCTGTTCAAGGCGCTCGGAGCCGAAGAGGAAACGGCGAAAACGCTCGTCCCCTGCACGCTTATCTTTATCACCGTCTGGCTCACCGGGTTCGGAATCTTCGACCGGATAGCCAGATACGCGGGCGCCGGCACCCTCGTCCCGATAACCGGATTTGCAAACGCGGTGGTCTCGCCGGCGATAGACAACAAAGCCGAGGGATGGGTCCCGGGCGTGGGGACAAAGATATTCTCGGTAGCCGGACCGGTGATCCTTTTCGGAACGCTGGCGTCCGTCGTCTGGGGCGTGGTATACTACGTCATGACCTGCGTAATGAAATGAGGTGAGCTGAGATGTCGGTTATCACTTTAAAAAAGCCGGTGCGGATAATTTCCTCCGCGTCGGTCGTCGGGAGGCACGAGCACGCAGGACCTCTCGGCGGGCTGTTCGACTTCTGGGACGCGGACGACGCTTTCGGCATGGACACCTGGGAGCACGCCGAGGCGGAGATGCAGAGGATGGCGCTGACCTTCGCGCTGAATAAATACGGCGCGGACGACCGCGCGATCGACGCCGTATTCGCGGGGGATCTTATGAACCAGTGCACCTCGTCGTCCTACGGACTTCTGCCCTTCGATATCCCCTATTTTGGGCTTTACGGAGCCTGCTCCACGGCGGTGGAGGGCATACTGCTCGCTTCCCTGCTCATCGACGGAGGACACTTTTCACGCATAGCCAGCGTCGTCTCCTCACACAACTGCACGGCGGAGAGGCAGTACCGCACCCCGATAGAATACGGCTCGCTCCGGGCGCAGACCTCGCAGTGGACGGTCACGGGAGCGGGAGCCGTCATTCTCGCCGACGGAGGCGACGGGGCGAAGGTGGAAAAGCTGCTCCCCGGCAGGACCTTCGACCTCGGGATAAACGATCCGGCGGATATGGGCGCGGCGATGGCTCCCGCCGCCGCCGACACCCTTTCCCGTTACTTCCGGGAGACGGGGACCCTGCCGCGCGACGTCGGCAAGATAGTGACCGGCGACCTCGGCTTTCGAGGATACGAGATGATGGTAGAGCTGATGCACCGCGAGGGGTACGACGTAACGAACAACTACACCGACTGCGGGATGCTGATCTACAACCGCGAAAAAGCCGACGTCCACTCGGGCGGGTCGGGCTGCGGATGCTCCGCCGTTGTGTTCGCTTCACATTTTCTGCGCGAGCTCAACGAGGGGCGGCTCGACTCCATGCTCCTTATCGGCACAGGGGCTCTTATGAGCCCGCTCACAGTCGCGCAGGGGGACAGCATCCCGGCTGTCGCGCATCTTGCGAAGGTGGTGAGATAGATGGAGGTCATCACGAGTTACCTTATCACTTTTGCCGTGGGCGGGGCGCTCTGCGTGATCGCGCAGCTATTAATAGACCTTACCAAGCTGACCCCGGCGCGTATACTCGTCGCCTACGTCGTATCGGGAGTCGCGCTTACCGCCGTCGGGGTCTACGAGCCGCTTGCAGACTTTGCCGGATGCGGCGCGACCGTACCGCTGACCGGCTTCGGTTACGCGCTCGCAAAAGGGGTCGAGAAGGCGGTGGATGAAAAGGGGCTTATAGGCGCGCTGACAGGCGGGCTGACCGCCACCGCCGCCGGGATCGCCACCGCGCTGGTCTTCGGCTATATCGTCGCGCTGATATTCCGCGCAAGGCCGAAGGAGCAGATAAAATGAAAAATATATAATACTACAGCTGCCTCTTCGACAAGAAAAGGCAGCCGTACCTTTGTTGTTTGACTTAACTTGTTGTCTAAAGCTAACCGTCAATTACATTTTCCAAATTGGAAAACACCGTCGCTACTTCACAGCGTTTAGCGTATGCTTTAGGATTAAATCTGCCGTTTTTGTCACCGACCATTATTCCGGCTCGCCCGACATACTCAACGGCGCGTTTTGCATATGACGAAACTTCGTCTATATCCGCAAAGCTGTACTCGGCGTCGTAATTTACGCAGCTTAACTTATACTTGACCAGGAATTTAAACAGGAAAGTCGCCATCTGTTCACGTGTTACACAGGCGTTAGGATCAAACGCCGTCTTGCTGACCCCTGCGGTGAACTTTCTGATCTTAGCCCATTTCAGAGCCTCGATATAATATGCGTTGTCTTTTACGTCGCCAAACGGGAGTGCGTTCGACTTTTCGGTATCGGCTGAGCAAACGTAGGTCTTTAGCGCCCCGCTGTTGAATTTCCAGCTCCAGTCGAAGACCCTTACGGTATATTCGCCTTTTGCGCCCTTAACAATAAGATCAAAGCCATTGAGCGCGGCGGATATCTCACCGGAGCTCTCTCCTTTGACCATTACCAAGGTACTGGAGTTTACGTCGCCGAGCGTGATCATAAACTGTTCGCCGACGGCGGTTTTAGCTTCGACCTTTGCCCCGTCGGTATGAACCGTCACCCTTTCGGCTTTTCCTTCAAAGCCGCTTGCAACACAGAATCCGCCTATCATGGCAATCCGACAAGGATCAGCGGAAGAATCGGGGATCAGGGTCAAAACGTGATCTGAATAAAAACTAATAATAGAGTTGTTTTCTTTTTTTGTTATATCCGTTGCGTAAAACCCTTCATCAAAACTGCCGGATAGCAATTGATCTCTCGTTACCCTATAAGTTTTCTCCGTCGCGGTCGAGGGGTCGTCCGGGTCAGTCCAGATCGTCGATACCTGTTCAAGGGTAAACGGGTACGTAACGTCGATATCGGTTTGCGTTGCCACGTCTCCGCTTCCGTGATCCCAGAATTCATTGTCGGTGCCCTTTACATACTTCCGGTAGTACCTGTACAAGACCTGTATAAACATGGCTCTCGTCATTTTGACGTCGGGAGAAAAGGTCGTCTCAGACGTCCCTGCCATCAGTTCCTTTTCTACGCAATCAGCAACAAATCGGGCGTACCACGCGTCCTCCGGAACGTCGTCAAACGTGCGTCCTTCGGCGGAAGAGCCAAGGCAAAAAGCTGACAATAACAATGCGATAGTAAGCAAAACACAGAAAAGCTTTTTCATTTCATGTCCTCCGATTTTCATTTTATTAATGTTGTTTTGCCATATTACTGTACCACATTTTTATTCCGTTCTATAAAATCTGGGACAATGAGGCGATTACTGGGATATTTGTATGTGATAAACTATTTATGTCGATAAAAAATCTAACCGATTAAGGTCGGCAGCCATATGAACAGACTGCCGACCTTTCCTTTAGTCAGTTCACCCAAGTTCCGGGGTTTCTTGACCATTATAGTCGTTGTCCGGGACTTGACTTTTTTCGAAAGTCTGAAACCGCCGCTGTAATAAAATCACGGCGGCGGTTTATCGACACAGCTTCAGTGCAGGAATTGAACGTTCACACTATAGCTCAGAGCACAGCTCGTCTGACCGATGGTCACAGTCAGCGTGATCTGCGCCGGGATAAGCTCCTGGGCGTTGCCGGTGTA
>JAFSSR010000039.1 GCA_017450885.1 Clostridia bacterium
AAGCGTTGAATAAATATTCAAATTTTGAATATTTATAACGGTTTTATGTTGACATTTCCATATTTTTATTATAAAATAAATATAACTATGTAAATCTCCAACAGAAGAGGTCACAATGGACAGAAGGACTCTGCGCGATATCGCGTTCAAGATGCTTTTTGAAGCCGAGTTCAAAAAGGACGAAAACAGGGACGAGCTGTACGAGGCTCTGCTCGCCGAGCACGAGGCGGAGAACTGCGAATACCTTAACAGCGTTTTCTTCGGCGTTCTGGAAAACGTCGAAGAGATCGACGGACTTATCTCCGAGTTTGCAAAAGGCTGGAAGCTTTCGCGGATATCGCGCGTTTCGCTCAATATCATGCGCCTCTCGGTGTATGAGCTCAAGTACCGCTCGGAGGACGTTCCTTTCGCGGTCTCGATAAACGAGGCCGTAGAACTCGCAAAGAAGTACGACGACGAAGCCGCTCCCAAATTTGTAAACGGCATCCTCAACAGCGTCGCCGGAAAGTTAGGTTTGAAATGAGCCTTTATTTAGGCGTCGATACAAGCAACTATACCACGTCGGTCGCTCTTTGCGACGATGACGGCAGGGTCGTTTTGAATTCAAAAAAGCTTCTTCCCGTTGCGAAAGGCGAGCGCGGACTGCGCCAGAGTCAGGTCTTGTTTTTCCATACAAAGGAGCTTCCTAACCTTTTATCAAGTCTGAGAAAATTCGAACCTCCCGCCGCCGTCGGCGTTTCCGCATTTCCGCGCGACGTCAAGGGCTCGTATATGCCTTGTTTTCTTGCCGGGCTGTCCGCCGCAAGCGCTATCGCGTCTGCGCTCAACGTTCCGCTTTTTCCCAACTCTCATCAGCGCGGACATATCAGGGCGGCGCTTTATTCCTCCGGAAGAGATGATCTTGTAGGAAAGCGTTACGCGGCTTTTCACGTTTCGGGAGGCACTACCGAGATGCTTTTCTGTGACGGGGATAAGATCGAGGCCATCGGCGGCACGCGTGATCTCAACGCCGGACAGGCTATCGATCGCGCAGGAGTGCTTTTGGGACTGCGTTTTCCCTGCGGAAGCAGTCTATCGGAGCTTGCGGAATATGGTGTCCTTCCGGAAAAGCCGAAGATCAGCGTGGATGGGACCTACTGTAATTTCTCCGGCCTTGAAAATAAAGTCATCGGATTTGTCGGCGCATCGGTCCCGAAAGAGGACGTCGCGGCGTATGTTATCGAGTTTGTTAAGATGACGCTTGATAAGCTTTGCGAAAATCTGCGCGGCATTTATCCCGATATTCCCGTAATCTGTGCCGGCGGGGTTTGCTCCAACCGCGTGATAGCCGCTCACCTTTCAAGCAAATACGGCGCGTCTTTTGCCGAGCCCGAGTTCTCATCGGACAACGCCGCCGGATGCGCGCTCCTGGTTTCAGACTGGTATAATGGCGAGGGATTTTGGTGATGGCAGAGGAAAAAAGAATTCTTACCGTTTCGGCCCTCAACGAGTATTTAAAAAAGAAGCTCGAGGCTGACTCGATACTCGCTTCGATTTATATCAAAGGCGAGATATCGAATTTTACAAATCATAAATCGGGGCATTGGTATTTTACCTTAAAAGACGAGATCGGTACGCTTAAAAGCGTCATGTTCCGTTCGGCTGTGGGCAAAGTCCCGTTCATGCCGGAGAACGGCATGAAAGTCATAGCGCACGGCAGGGTCTCGGTATTCGTGCGCGACGGGCAGTATATATATTACTGCGACAAACTTGAGCCGGACGGCATAGGCGCGCTATACCTTGCCTATGAACAGCTTAAAAAGAAGCTCGAAGCCGAGGGGCTTTTCGATCCGTCAAAGAAAAAGCGGATCCCCAAGATACCTACCCGCGTAGGGGTGATAACCTCGCCGACAGGCGCGGCTGTAAGGGATATTATCAACGTGACGGGAAGACGCTTTCCGTTCGCCAAGGTGATCCTCTATCCCGCGCTCGTTCAGGGCGCTGACGCCGAGCCCGATCTTATAAACGGGGTCAGGGTGATGAACGATATGCAACTCTGCGACGTCATCATAATCGGACGCGGAGGCGGGTCGATAGAAGATTTGTGGGCATTCAACGGCGAGGCGCTCGCCCGCGCGGTCGCGGCGTCGAAGATCCCGGTCATCTCCGCGGTCGGTCACGAGACCGACTTCACAATCTGCGATTTTGCCGCGGATCTGCGCGCGCCTACTCCCTCTGCCGCCGCCGAGCTCGCCGTCCCGGAGACCGGCGATCTCCAGCGCAAGATCGGAAACATCGTCGACAGGATGCTCCTTCTGCTCGACCGCGACACCAAATCGAAGCGCGCGAGGCTTGATGACCTCGCTTCGAGGAGGGTTCTCAATTCTCCCGGCTATATTGTCGACGACAAGCGGATGGCTCTGCTCTCGCTCTCACGCGATATGGAAAACGCGGTCAGGCTGATGATCGAAAACAAAAAGAGGCGGTTCGTTCAGAGCACCGCAAAGCTGGAAACGCTCAATCCCATGTCGGTCATATCGCGCGGATATTCCGCCGTTTTCGCCGAAGGGGGAGAGCTGATAAAATCTGTCGATCAGGTCGAGATAGGCGACTCCTTTTCGTTTATGACCACCGACGGAAGCGTACACGGAAAAGTGACAGAAAAGAGGAAAAAAGACAATGTCTGAAGAAAAAAGAGACACAAAGACCTTCGAGGGCGCTCTTGCGAGACTCGAAGAGATAGTAAAACTGCTCGAATCCGGGAACGCGCCGCTGGACGGATCGCTCGCGCTTTTTGAGGAGGGGACCG
Source organism: Clostridia bacterium (assembly GCA_017450885.1). GTDB lineage: Bacteria > Bacillota > Clostridia > Oscillospirales > CAG-272 > RGIG3438. The sequence goes on from JAFSSR010000039.1 coordinate 2,789, forward strand.
CGCTCGTTAAGCAGTGCAACTCTCAACTCGACAACGCGGAGCAGAAGATTAAGATACTTACCAAAAAGCAGGACGGAAGCTATGAAGCAGAAGATTTCGGAACTGATAAAGAGTGACGCCGCGCTGACCGAAGCGGCGCTTGGGAAATATCTCTCCATAGGCGATCCGCGCATCCCGGTCATCTTCGACGCGATGCGGTATTCTGTCCTCAACGGCGGAAAAAGGGTGCGCCCCTTCCTTGCCATCGAGTTTTGCAGGCTCGCCGGCGGAAGGGCGGAAGACGTCCTTCCTTTCGCCTGCGGACTTGAGTTTATACACTCATATTCGCTCGTTCACGACGATCTGCCCTGCATGGATAACGACGATCTCCGCAGGGGAAAGCCCACGACCCATAAGCAGTTCGGCTACGCAAACGCTTTGCTCGCCGGCGACGCGCTTCTGACCTACGCTTTTGAAACGGCTGTTTCGGGCGATAATCCCGCCGGACAAAAAGCTGAAGCGGTAGCCTCGCTTTCAAGAAACGCCGGCGCCATGGGAATGTGCGGCGGCCAGCAGATAGACCTTTACGCCGAAACGCATAAGATAGATTTCGATGAGCTGCGGTATCTCCATTCGCTGAAGACCGGCGCTCTCATCTCCTGCTCTTGCGAGCTCGGATGCATTGCCGCGGGACTTGAAAAAGAGCATCCTCTGCGCAGAGCCGCGCTCGAATACGCCGCCGCGGTCGGCGTTACCTTCCAGATCATCGACGATATCCTCGACGTCGTTTCGGATGAAAAGACGCTCGGCAAGCCGATAGGGAGCGACGCCGAGCAGGGAAAGACGACCTACCTTTCATTTATGACGATCGACGAGGCGAGGTCGAGAGCGAGAGAGCTGACAGACAAGGCCGTTGCCGCGATCAAGCCTTTCGACAAAAGCGAAGCGCTTTGCGATTTTGCCGAGTATCTCTGCGCCCGCGACAGATGAGACTTGACGCCTACATCGCCGAAAAGGGACTGTCCAAGAGCCGCACCGCCGCGAAGTCGATGATCGAGGCGGGTCTGGTCTCGGTATCCGGCAGGATCGTCATCAAGCCTTCGTTTGAAGTGACGGATGGGTCCGAGGTCTCTGTGACCGGAGATATTCTGCCTTATGTCAGCCGCGGAGGGCTGAAGATCGAGTCGGCGCTCGACCGATTTAACATAGACCCCGCGGGACTTGATTGCCTCGACGTCGGAGCCTCTACCGGCGGATTTACAGACTGCCTGCTTCAGAGAGGAGCGAAAAGCGTCGTCTGCGTAGACTGCGGACACGGGCAGCTCGATATAAAAATCTCGTCCGACCCGCGCGTTACTTCCGTCGAGGGCTTCAACGCGCGCGACATCTCGCCGGAGACGGTAAACGGTACTTTCGATCTTTGCGTGATGGACGTTTCCTTTATATCTCAAACGCTTATCCACACGCCGGTATCAACCGTTCTCCGTCCCGGGGCAAGGATGATAACCCTTATTAAGCCTCAGTTTGAGGCGGGTAGAGAAAACCTCAACGACAGGGGCATCGTTAAAAGCGAAAAGGCGAGGCTTCTCGCCGTCGACCGCGTATGCGGGAGCGCAAAGTCAGCCGGATTTTCGGCGGCGGGCGTGATCGACTCCCCGATAGAAGGGGGAGACGGAAATAAAGAATATCTCGCACTGTTTATCTATAACGGAGGAGGATCATATTGAAAAAGATACTTATCCTCACAAACCCCGTAAAGGACCCGGACGGGGAAGTCTCTTCCGCCGTCAAAGGGTACCTCGAGGGAGCTGACCGCGAAATAATATTTGAAAGCGATCCTGTCCGCGCGGCGGGGATCGGCGGCGACCTCGCCGTCGTTCTCGGCGGCGACGGCTCGATTATGCGAGCCGCCGGAGCGTTCGCCCCGGCAGGTATCCCCATTCTCGGCGTTAATCTCGGAAAGGTCGGCTATATGACCGAGCTCGAGGTGAACGAGCTTGGACTGCTCGGAAAGTTTTTTACCGGCGAGTACGAGGTCGAACACCGGATGATGCTCTCCGTCACTTTTGACGGCGACACTCTTTACGCGCTGAACGACGCCGTCATATCGAACGGCGCCATATCGAAGATGGCGGCGCTCTCGCTCTTCTGCGGCGAGATGCACGTCAACGATTACAGGGCGGACGGCCTTATCATCTCGACGCCTACCGGGTCGACCGCGTATTCCATGTCGGCGGGAGGACCTATAATAGATCCGCAGGTCGAATGTTTGCTTGCGACCCCCGTCTGCTCTCATTCTCTCTCGTCGAGACCCATAGTCTTTTCCGGCGGCTCACGCCTTACTGTTAAGAATATCAGCCGGGATATGGTCCAGGTCTATCTCACTCTCGACGGAGCAAAGAATTTCCTTGTCAACGACGGCGACTCCGTCGTGATCGAACGCGCCCCCATCGTCACAAAATTAGTACGCATAAAATACGACGGCTTTTACAGTCGTCTCGGAAAGAAAGTTAACTGAAGGAGACCGCGATGAAGTATAAAAGACACGACGAAATAAAGAAAATAATCTCCGATTACAACATCGAAACGCAGGACGAACTCATCTCCAGGCTCCGCGAACGCGGATACGAGGTCACGCAGGCTACCGTTTCGCGCGATATCCGCGAGATGCACCTCGTCAAAGTCGCTCTCGGGTCGAACGCTTTCAAGTATTCCATGCCGGCATATGACGCCGCGAATTATACTTCAAAGTATCAGTATATAATCAAGGAAACGGTCGTTTCCATTGATACTGCTCAAAACCTCATTATCGTAAAGACCCTGCCCGGCATGGCTAACGCCGCCGCCGCCGCGATCGACGGACTCGGCTGGAAAGAGGTGGTCGGAAGCATAGCCGGCGACGACACGATCTTTATCGCGATGCACAGCTATGAGAAGGCGTCCGAGTACGCCGCGACCCTCACAAAGTATAAAAACCTGAAGACAAAGGCATAACGGAGGCGGAAGGTGTTAAACACACTTCACATCGAAAACATAGCCGTAGTCAAGAGCGTCGATATCGAGCTTTCGCCCGGATTTACCGTGTTTACGGGCGAGACCGGCGCGGGTAAGTCGATCATAGTCGACAGTATATCTCTCCTCCTCGGAGGGAAGTTCCGCCCGGATATGCTTAGGACGGGAGAGAACACAGCGACCGTCTGCGGATATTTCACCGATATCTCGGATGAAAATCTCCGTGCGCTTGAAAAGATCGGCGTGCCCTCCGACGAAGAAGGCGGACTTTACGTTCAGCGCGATTTCACCTCGGACGGAAAAACGCATACCCGTATAAACGGACGCACCGTCCCCGTCTCGCTGCTCCGCTCGGCGACCGGACTTCTCGTCAATATCCACGGTCAGCATGATAATCAGAAGCTGCTCGATCCCAGATCTCACGGAAGTCTGCTCGACGCGTGGGCGGAGGACGGCGATCTCCTTGCGGAATACCGCGGGTATTACGACAAAGTCCGTGAGATCAGGCAGAAGATCGCCGCCGCTTCGGTAAGCGAGGCGGAAAAAGAACGTCGTTCCGAAATGCTCAAATTCCAGATCGAAGAGATCTTTTCCGTAAAGCTCGCTCCCGGGGATGAAGAAGAACTCGAACAGAGACGGCTTCTGCTGCGGGATATAGAGAAGACGAAGAAACATACGCAGATCATTTATCGCGCGCTTTACCGCAACGAAAAAGGGACTTCCGCAGGCGGGCTTCTCGAAATGGCGCAGACAAGTCTTGAAGCCATTTCCGACGTCCTGCCGGAAGCCGAAGGCTTTGCGGAAAGGCTCGACGCCATTCGCTCCGAGCTTGAAGATATCGCGGAACGCTCCGCGGCTGTCACCGAGGGCGTTTCTGGCGATCCCGCGAAGGAGCTGAACGAGGTCGAGTCCAGGCTCGCAAAGATCAGACGTCTGCAAAAAAAGTACGGGACAACGGTCGAAGAGATCCTCGAATTCGGCGAAAATGCAAAACGCGAGCTCGACGAGCTCGAAGGCTCCGATCTTCTTGTCAAGGAGCTGAATAAACAGCTCGGCGCGGAAACCGAAAAAGCCGTTTCCGCCTCCGAAAAGCTGTATAAAGCCCGCGAAAAAGCGGCGTCCGATCTCGAAAAGCTCATCTGCAAGCAGCTCGCATTCCTCGATATGAACTCCGCGGAGTTCAAGGTGGATATCAGGCACGATCCGGACGATCTTTTGCCCGACGGATGCGACAGGATAGAATTTCTTCTCAGCGCGAACCAGGGCGAAACGGCAAAGCCGCTCGCGCTCATCGCCTCCGGCGGAGAGCTTGCGAGGATAATGCTTGGGATAAAAAGCGTTTTTGCGGAAAAGGAAGGAACGCAGACCCTTATCTACGACGAGATAGATACCGGAATATCCGGCAAGACCTCGCAGAAGCTGGGACTTGTATTGAAAAGCTGCGCCGCGTCCGCGCAGGTGCTATGCGTGACCCATTCCGCTCAGATCGCCGCCGCCGCTGACAATCACCTTCTTGTCGCAAAGACGGCGCACGGCGGCAGAACGACCTCCGAGGTGCGCGAGATCACCGGAGACGAGAGGATAAACGAGGTCGCCCGCATAATGGGCGGCAACACCATAACGGAAAAGCTGCGCGAGAGCGCCGTCGATCTTATCAACGAAACAAAGTAGAAACAAACGAAAGGAAAATATAAAATGGGACTTTATCAGGAATTCATCGACCGCGGACTTCTCGCGCAGTCGACCAACGAGGAAGCGATAGCAAAACTGCTTGAAAATGAGAAGATAACCTTTTATATCGGATTTGACCCGACCGCCGACAGCCTTCATATCGGTCACTTCATGCAGATGAAAATAATGGCGCATATGCAGCGCGCCGGACACCGCCCGATAGCTCTTTTCGGCGGCGGCACCGGTATGGTAGGCGACCCCTCCGGCAAGACCGATATGCGTAAAATGCTCACCCAGGAGACTATACTTCACAATATCGAGTGCTTTAAAAAGCAGATGGCGAAGTTTATAGATCTTTCGCCCGACAAGGCGCTCGTCGTCAACAACGGCGATTGGCTTCTCGATCTCAACTATATCGAATTCCTGCGCGACGTGGGAGTACATTTCTCGGTCAACAGGATGCTCGCCGCCGAGTGCTACAAAACAAGGATGGAGACCGGACTCACCTTCCTTGAATTCAACTATATGCTTATGCAGAGCTACGATTTCTACAAGCTCTTCACCGATTACGGATGCAAGGTCGAGTTCGGCGGAGACGATCAGTGGTCCAATATCATAGGCGGCGTCGAGCTGATCCGCAAAAAGACCGGCAAGGAAGCGTACGGTATGACCTTCCAGCTCCTCACCAACAGCGAGGGCAAGAAGATGGGCAAGACCGAAAAGGGCGCAGTATGGCTCGACCCCGAAAAGACCAGCCCGTACGACTTCTTCCAGTACTGGAGAAATATTCCCGATGCGGACGTAATAAAATGTATGAAGATGCTGACCTTCGTTCCGCTCGACGAAATAAAGACATACGAGCATCTTGAAGGACAGGCGCTCAACGCCGTAAAGGAAAAGCTGGCGTTCGAGGTGACCTCCATGATCCACGGCGAAGAAGAGGCTCAGAAATGCCTCGACGCCGCGCGCGCGGTTTTTGCGGGCGGCGGGATGTCGGGCGATATGCCTACGACCGTCCTCACCGAAGCCGATCTCGCCGGCGGCGGGATCGGTATAATCGAGCTTTTGCTCGCCGGAGGACTCGTTCCCTCCAAGGGCGAGGCGCGCAGACTTATCCAGCAGGGCGGTATCGCCGTTGACAACGAAAAGGTCTCCGGATTTGATCTCGCGGTCGAAGCCTCCCGCTTTGACGGCGAGGGGGTAGTAGTGCGCAAGGGGAAAAAGATCTTCCATCGTTTCACAAAATAATCGAGAGGTCTGTTTGATGCTTTACAGCGAAAAAGTCAAAGAAATACTCCGCGGGATAGCTGGAAGGGAGCCTCTGTCTTTTGAAACGGACGCCCCACTCGCCCCCTATTCCTCGTTTAAGATCGGCGGACCGGCGTCTTTCGTTGTCTTTCCCGAGACCGTAAAGGCGCTGACTGAGGTCCTCGAAGCGCTTTCGGAGCTCCCGGTACGCACCCTCGTTTTCGGCAACGCGAGCAACGTGCTCTTTTGCGACGACGGGATAGACGGCGTCGTCATCTTTACACAAAAGATGCGCGGTCTCTCTCTGCTTGACGACGGAAGGATCTTCGCCGAGGCGGGCGTCGGACTTACCTCGCTTTCGCAGTTCGCTCAGAAATGCGGCTTTTGCGGACTTGAGTTCGCCTGCGGGATCCCGGGGAACGTCGGCGGCGGCGTGTTTATGAACGCCGGAGCCTACGAGCATTCTCTTTCAGAGGTGATTTCGGCTGTCGATTATTGGGACGCGGATAATAAGCGGACGGTCAGCGCCGATATATCGGAACTGACCTTCGGCTACCGCACGAGTTGTTTTCAGGATGGAGGCAGGATAATACTCGGCGCTTATTTCAAGCTTGAAAAAGCCGCGGACCCGGAGAAGGTTAAAGCTCTGATGAACGATCATCTGCGCACAAGGAACGAAAAGCAGCCGCTCGAATATCCCAGCGCGGGGAGCGTGTTCAAACGCTATCCCGGATATTACACCTCCAAGCTGATCGACGAAGCGGGTCTCAAAGGCGCGTCTGTCGGCGGAGCGCAGGTGTCCGAAAAGCACGCGGGATTTATCGTGAACCGCGGCGGCGCGACCGCGCTCGACGTTATGATGCTCATAAAGCTTATCCAGGATAAAATATACCTTCTTCACGGTATACATATCGAATGCGAGGTGCGTTATATTGTCTGAAAAGACGGTGCGCGTGATCTCTTTCGGCTTCAAATACGGCATACCGGAGGACGCGGAGTTCGTGATCGACGTGCGTTGTCTCCCCAATCCGTACTGGGAGGAGTCTATGCGCGATATGTGCGGGCTCGACCGCGACGTGGACGCCTACGTTTTCAGCTCCAAGACCTCTCTCGATCTTCTTGACGCGGCGGAGCGTATGATACTTATCTGCCTTTCGGCGACCAAAAAGGATGAAATAACCGTCTGCGTCGGATGCACGGGCGGTCAGCACCGCTCGGTCG